>NZ_JARWOP010000238.1 GCF_029868745.1 Nocardia wallacei
CGCCCGTGCCCGACCCGAAACACGTGCCGTCCCGAAAACGTGGGGTTTCCGCGGGGTAGGACAAAATAAGACAGGCCCGGACCGATGCAACATCGGTCCTGACCTGCGATCTCTGTGGACCTTGGGGGACCTTACTACAACCCTAAAAGCGCAGGTAGAAGCCCTGAAACGCAGGCGGAAGCCCTGGAAAACCTGATCCAGAAGCTACCCGACCCCACAACATCGGCCCCACCGCCTGTGGTGAGAATCAGACCCCGGCGGGCACGGCAACTCGACGCCGATGAAGTCGCGGAGCTGATCACCGGCTACCAGGCCGGAGCAACCGTGTATGAACTGGCTGCCCGATTCGGTATCGAACGGCGCACAGTCAGCAATATCCTCCACCGACACGAGGTACCGATGCGCCGCCGCGGGCTGTCCCCCGACCAGGTCGACACCGCCATCCATCTCTACAAGCTCGGCTGGTCACTCGCCCGGGTCGGCAACCATCTCGACGTCAACCACACCACCGTCCTGACGGCACTTCGTCGGCGCGGAATACCCACGCGGGATCCTCATGGGAGAGCGCGAGTGTAATCGGTGGCTACGCTATCGCCTCGTAAGGAGAGGTGTTCCGAGACTGCGGCCCGGATGACCGGTCGGTGGCGGATCGTGGCGATGAGCCCCTGGGGTAGAGATGCCATCGGCCGATGGAGCCGGGCTTTATCGAATGAGACGCGGACGGCCCGGCCAGCTCCGATTCATCGCCGTCCGCGGCTGGTTCGACGGCCGCCGGGCCCCGCCGGAGCACGGCGACCGCCGACGAGAAACCAGAACAGGCGGCTGGCCGAACCACCACCAGGCCGACCCGCTACACCGGGCGCTGTCATCGAAACAGATGTAGCGCCGGACTGCCGTGGCGGGAGAGACTTTCGGCGTGACCGGCACTGAGGGGCTGGTACTGCCCCACGACGCGCCGGAGCATCGCTTCATGAGGTATGTCCGTGCACCACATGGCGAGCATCGGCCGTTGTATCCACTCGTCCCGGCGACGCGGCCCGCTGCGAGTCGGCCTGGATCTGTCGACCCTGGGGGCCGAGCCGCCCGATATCGCCGACTTCGTATCGGTGCTGCGACGGCGCCCGGAAATCGAGCCCGCGTTCCTCGTATTCGGCGAGCAACACGACGATCTGACCGAACCGTGGAGGCAGCGCCTCGATTGCGCGATCGTGCATGTCGTGGACTATCACAGCTTCGGCGAACTGGAAAAGATCGCCGACGCGTCGCAGGTCTGGGTGACCACCTACACCGCAGGCGAGCAGACCTTCGGCGGCTGGTGCCCGTTCTTCGGCGTCTACGCCAACCTCGACGCCCTACAGTCGGCAGAATCCGACCTCACCGAGGAAGACCGCTACCGCGCCGCAGCGCTGGCGGCCGTGGCCCTCAAACTCGGGCTAGACGTTGTGGTGACCGAGGCGCCGACCGCGGGCCGACCCGAAGTCGCCGACAACGATATCGCCGCCATGATCACCCCTCCCGACCTGCTACCGATATTCGGTCACTATCTGCGCATGACGGGAAACCTGAGCCTGCGGTACAACCGAACGGGCGTCATCGTCTACGACGATCTGCGCGCCGGATCGGTCAGCGGGGTCTACCACATCGGGATCGAGAGCCACATCCCGCATCTTCGCCACCTGATGGTGGCCGCCCTGATGGGCAGGCACACCGATGTCGTCTCCGACCTCGGCTCGATCTCGGCACGGGCCCAGCGCGCGCTGCGCGCGCTCGACGAGTTGCTGGCCGCACTGTCGACCCACAACGGGCCGCACACACCTACCGCCGATACCACCGAGCGGGTCAGCGAGGCATTCGACCGCGAACTGCTCTACCTGACCGCAGTATTCGACACATTCGGCCGACTGTTCAGACGGCTGCACGACGGCCGGGGACCGAAGAGGAACGAACCCAAGAGCCTGCACTCTCTGCCCCTAATCACCAGCCACATCGTCGAGAAATACGCCGCCGGTGAGATCGTGGACCGGATCGTCGAATACAGAACCTACGCCTACATCACCTCGACACTGCGCAACTACATCCATGAGGCCGTACTGCCGACTGGGCCGGTACCGAGCCGTGGATACGGCAGCGCTACCACCATCGCCGTAAACCTCGACCTGCTCGACGACGTGAAACTCACCCAGCAACAGGTCGCCAAACTCGGCGTCTGGAAGGCCAGCACCACGGTCCTGTCGGCCGAACCGACGACCGTCGGCGACTTGGCCACCTTCGCGGTCACCTTGATGACCACGGCGCTCGCCTACGTCGACACAGTGATCGAATTGATCCTGTTCCACCACCCCACCGACCCCACCGCAGACGCCCACCCACTCCTCGGATGCGCGCCAAAAGACCTCCATATACCCGAGCCACGCCCGGACGAATTGCTCATCCGCAGCTACTTCGGCTGGTAATCGGAGCAGCGAAACGGCCGGCGCCTGCCGCACGAAGGCCCACCGCTGGAACTCCTTGCGGGTACCCCTGGGCACTGTGACCCCGGTCCGCGAGAGTTGTCAGTGGCGCGGAATATCCTGTCGCGCATGCGGATCCTGCACACGTCCGACTGGCATATCGGGTTCCGGATGCGTGGCATGCCCTTGCTGGCCGCTCAGCGGGTCATACTCGTCGGGGAGATCCCAGCACTCGTAGAGGAGTGGGAAGTCGATCTCGTGGTCGTCGCTGGCGATATATACGACAGAACCGATCCATCTGAGGCCGAGGTTGCTGTGTGTCAGGACGCGTTCGCCGCGATCCGAGCTGCTGGCGCGCAGCTGCTGATAATAGCAGGTAACCATGACTCACCGATCCGTCTGGGAGCCGGAGCAGTGTTCTCTGCCGCAGGCGGGTTGCACTTGGTGACCAGCGTGGCCGGCATCGGCAGGCCGGTGTTGTTCGACGACGAGCACGGGTCTGTCGCGGTGTACGGGGTTCCATGTCTGCAGTTCACTGGATCCGCGCTCGGTTGTGGTGCGGGCCGGTCGCACGCCGATCGCTGGCTTACCGCGATGACGCGAGTGCGTGCGGACCTGGCGGGCCGTCCGGAAGCGCGTTCGGTGGTGGTCGGTCATGTTCCAGTGGCCGACCCCACCGAACGCGGTCCGGAACGGTTGCGGGTCGGTAGCCGTCACACGGTCCCGGTCGAGGTGTTCGCCGGAATCGACTATGTCGCGCTCGGTGACCTACACTGGCCGCACGCGGTCTCCCGCGCGGTCCGCTACTCGGGCTCGCCTCTGCCCTATGTCTACGACTTCGGCCCGCGGCCCATCGATTTCGACCCGCCGAAATCGGTCTGCATGATCGACCTCGGCGCAGACGGGCTGACCTCGACCACCGAAGTCCCTCTACTCATGCCGTCTGGACTGGTCCGGGTCGAAGGCACCCTCACCGAGCTCACGGCCGCCACGCGGTCGCTGGACTACGTGCACGCAACGCTGACAGACGCCTTTCGGCCATCCGGGGCATGGAAGCAGCTACGCAGGCGGTTCCCGTTCCTGGTTCGCGCGGAATGGGTCGATCCCGTCACCGCGAGCGTGACTCCACTTCATCCTGATGAAGCCGAACCACACGCGTCCCTCGCCACAAGCATGCCTGTGACCGGCGAGCTTTGGCGCGGGTTCTACGGCGAAATGGACCAGCCGTGCCTACGCTGCGGCGCGCACCCTGGACGCCCCTGCTTCCAGATTCGCAGCGCCATCGGCGCCTCGACCATCAACACCTTCCATCGCGAACGCGGACTCGACGCCGCCGAACTGGCTCGGCTCGGCTATCAACCCTACGAGGTCGACGACCACGGCACCCACCGCCAGCTGTGGCGCACCGAAAGCCAGTGGCCAGTACACCGGGACGGCTGCCACACCCTACCGCCGACGCCGGCCGAACGGCCCGGCCTTGCCGAAGGTCGCCCGAACCGTCTTGGGATCTGCGCCGCACCGGGGTGCGCGGCGCCACTGAAACAGCGCCGCGGTGGCAGACCAGCACTGTACTGCTCCGGCAAATGCCGTGTTCGCGCCCACCGCGCACGCACACCGGTTCCCGCAACGTGACCAGCACGCGGCTTGAATTCGCCAGCGCAAGCAAGTGTGATGGAGTCCATCGGTGATGAAAGAACAGCAGTCGACGTCCCTGGCCGCCCTGGTCTGCGAGCAGCTCGACCAGGCGGCGGCACCGATCCGGAGCACTGGTGCGATGGTGATTTGCGGATTCCCCGCATCAGGCAAGTCCTCGGCCGCGCGGTGGCTCGCCGCGGGGATGGGCGCGGTCGTGTTGGACAAGGACACACTCGCACCGGCGTTGGAGGAGTCGGTAATGACGCGGCTGACCGGCGATCCGTTCGATCGCGATTCCGACACCTACCGCGAGGTCGTTGCGCCGGGCATCTACGACAGCCTCATCCGTACCGGCCTGACCGTGGCCACCCACCACCCGGTGGTGCTGGACGCACCGTTCCTGTCGACCATGCGTGCGGCAGGCGCCGCAGGACTTCCGTTGGGAGTTTTCATGCGACAGCACACCGAAGCTGAGGCGGACCTGCCGGTCGTGACCGTGTGGATAGACTCGCCCACCGAACAGGTTCGACAGCGGATGATCGCACGGGGTTCTGCCCGCGACGCACCCAAGTTGGCGGACTGGACTGGGTATCGGTCCGGTGTTCTCGATTCCGGAGTTCGGGAACTGGCCCGCACAGTGTGCGATCTCGTGATCGAAAACTGAACCGGATTCTGATCAGTACGCCGGGTTGTCACGGTGGAGTAGCGGAAGTATCGATCTCATGACCGTGTGGATCTCTCGCGCATGTTCGGGTGATGCTGAGGTCAGCGGTGGCCGGACTAGGGTCGGGAACCCGGGCAGCCGGGTCGACACCGCGGCTTTGGCGAAGGCGACATCGCTGATGGGTAGTCGTTTACGGGCGTCGGTGTAGCGGTCGAATTCGTGTTGCCGGGCCTGGGCACGCTCGATGTCACCGGCCGCCACCGCCGCTGCGACCGCTACCGGCAGCTCCGCGACCGGCCCTCCGGCGCCGGTGACCACCCCGGCCGCCCCGATCTCCGCGATCCGGGCCCCGATCCGGTCGTCACCGAGATACACCCGGAAGTCGGGGCCGATCTGCTGATACTCGTAGGTCAATGAGCGGTCCTTCCCGGAGTCTTTGATCCCGGTCAGCTGCGGAAACTCTCCGGCCAGCTGCGCGGCGAGCCGCGGTGGGATTGGTGCCTGGGTGTGGCGTGGGAAGTTGTACAGCAGTGTCGGGCGCAGGCAGTGCGGCAACACTGCGCGGAAGTAGGCCCCGATCCCGGTTTCGGCAGCCTCGGCGAAGAAGAACGGGTTCATCACCGCCAGCGCATCGGCGAAGTCGCTGGCGTGGCGCGCCAATTCCACGGCATCACCGACCGCGCATGCACCCACGTGCACGACCAGGACACCGCTCCACCTGCTTCGGCAGTGCTCGGCGACCTGGATCCGCTCGCGCACCGTCAGACTGGCGAATTCCCCGGTGGTTCCGTTGACCAGGACCGTCTCGACACCCGCAGCCCCAATCAGATCCAGATAGTCGCTCAACGCCGAAAGATCCAGGTGACCGCCACGTTGGTACGGCGTTACCGTAGCGACAATCGGACAGGAGAAGGATTCGGTCACGGCCCCCAGCCTCCCACGCTCTCCGCAGCGCATCGTGCGGACGAGAGGCTCGGCGAACGCCTCGGGACGTACGCCGTGCGGAGCATCTACTGTGCGCGGGGTGCGATGAGGTGGAAGAACCGTGCGGTATGGGTGTACGGAGCGCGGTGGGACAAGGTGAGTTCCAGCCGCTCGAGCTTGCTGTAGAAATCCGGGTCGGACTTGCGGGAGTCGTCGACGATGAGGTCGCAGACACAGCGGATGCCGTACCTCCCGATAACGCTCAGCTCCGCCGTGCGCAGGTCCGCCGCGACCCGGTCGGCATAGCAGGCGTGAGTTCTGGTGTCGTACGCGCCGCTGTACCGGGTGGGGCTATCCAGCAGCCACAGTGCTTCGTCCAGATCCAGGCCACGCACCGCACTCAGCAGTGGGTCGGTGTCAGCGTTGGGTGCTATCAGCGACAGCACCCCAGCCGGCCGAAGCTGGTCCGCCAGCATGGTTGCGGTGCGTTCCCTCTCCGGAAGGTACTGAAGCACGTTATGCAGTAGCACGACATCGAAGCCGTCGGTGCCCAGCGTGGCGCCGAGGGAGTCGATATCGGCCGGGTATGTGGTGATGTGGTCGCGGACGCCACGCTCGGAGGCGATCGTGTTCGCTTCGGCGAGGGACTGGGGTGAGGGGTCGGCGATGGTGACGTGGTGTCCGCGTCGAGCGAGTTCAACCGCTTCCACACCATTGCCACCACCGACATCGAGGATCTCCAGTCCTCGCTCGGCGGGCAGGTGCCGGACAAGGTTCGCCATCGCCACCGTGTACCGCAGCCTGCCCCATGGGCTGGCCTGCCATTGCTGGAACTCGCCCAACTTGTCGTCGAACATCATTGATTCAGCTCCTTCTGCTCACCGCGACCACCCCGATCAGGCGGCACCGCGCCGCGTAATTATCGTGCCGTTCCGGCGCCTTCGTGAGCAGGATCGGCGCAGAATCGTTGTCATGGAACGCATCTCGTTCGACATCGACGACTATGAACGGCGGGTTCGCTCGAAACCGTGCTTCATCTGCGCCATCGTCGCGGGACAGCACGACTCGAAGCTTGAGCAGATCGTTGCTGAGGACGATGAGAACATCGCGTTCCTGTCCCGGTATCCGACCCTGCCCGGCTACGTGCTCGTTTCGCCGAAACATCACCATGAGCATGTGGTTGACGACCTGGACGAAGACGAATATCTGCGACTGATGAGAATGGTTCGCCGCGTTGGGAGAGCACTGCAAACGGTGGTCCCCACCGAACGGCTATATATCGCCAGTCTCGGCAGCCAACAGGGCAACGCTCACCTCCACTGGCACGTTGCCGCCCTACCACCTGGAGTGCCCTACCGCGAACAGCAATTCCATGCCCTGATGGCGGAAAACGGAATACTGTCCTGGTCTCTGGAGCAGGCAGTCGAACTCGCCGGCCTCATCCGCGCCGCCTTGGCTGCCGACGGCACGAACTGAACCACCATGCGTCGAAGAATTCATATCCGCAGGTAGCTGAGTAACCGCCAAGTGTAGGACCAATCCCTAAATTGTTTTCCGATGGACTCGCGAAAAATATTGCTGTGGAAATCTTTTCGCTGAATTACCTATTGATGGTCTCCGGGCGCACATATAGCGTCGTATCCGCCAGAATTGAGACGCCCCGGCTGGTGGGCCAACACCAGACCGGGGCAGGTACGGAGAAAGGGCTCCGCAATGCAAAGTGTAATCATCTCGGTCGGGTCCGAGGTCGAAGTCGAGGCACCATACGACCGCCGTTTCCACGACGCGGCGGACGAACTCGGTGGCACACCCACCTCGGATGGTGAAGCGTGGCGCTTCTCCCGCAACGACGAAGAACGTGTCCGCCAACTATGCAGCACAATCTTCGGAGAAGACCAGGGCACGACCCCGGCGACGGACCAGCCGCTCGACCGCTCCGAAGTCGGCACCAGCGAGGCTTCGGAACTGCCTGTTGTGAGCACCCATCAACGGCGGGCGGACCTGCTCGACCGTCTCGACATGCTGCTCGACGAGGTCGCTGAGGTACATACCGCCCTGCAAGCGCTGAAGTAGGGGCTGGCCTGCCACACAGAAATCAGAGGGCTTCGACCGGTGGCCGATCAATCCACCGGCCATCGGTCGTCGGCTCTCTTCTGATGCTTCGTGTTCTTGCTGCTGCTCGGTTGAACGCTCCGGTTTGCATTTGGCAGCAGGTCTACGGTGGCTCGTTCAGGCGGACAGCTCTTCCAGCCGATATCGGGTCCATTCGATGGCGGCACCGCCGCATCGTTCGAATGCCGCGCAGTTGTCGGCGCGGTCGTCGATCAGAAGCGCCTCGCCGAAGGAGAGCCCTGCGGTGGTCAGCCAGGAGCCGAAGAAGGCTTCAGGGTCTTCGGATTTCAGTACGCCGGTGTCGCTCGAGCTGATGATGTCGTCGAATACGGCGGCAGCCTCTTTCAGCGTCTCCGTGCCTGATGGTTGTTCGTTATGACTGGACGTGACGGCGTGAAAGGTGCTGGTGAACGCGTCGATATTGTCGGTCGCCAGGACAACGGTCGAGTGGTACCGGGCGTCACGCAGTGCTCGGAGAAGCGACTGGTTTACGGGCATGTGGGCGATGTCGTGTGCGAGTTGCGTCAGGAGCTGGTCAACATCGAGGCCCGAGTGCGTGGCAGCGAGGTTGGTGAGGATGTCGCGGGAGCTGCGCTTTCCGCACATCCATTCGCGGCCCTCCCGATTGCCTGTCGTGAACAGCCGGTCCAGTTCTCGATTCAGAACAGCGTAAAGGGAGTGATCCGGATCGTCGGTAATGCTGTGCCAGAACGGTTTCCGGCACAGCACTCCGTGCCAATCGCAGAAGACGACGCGAGGAGGGTCCGCACTTCGCATAACGTCTGCGATGGTCTTGATCGCCGGGTGGGCGAGGGTCACTGGGCGTATTCCCGAGCCGCGGTCGCGCGGTCGAGCCTGTCGAGGGTGAGCAGGCCATCGAGGACTCGGTGGGCGGTGATGGCTTGGTCGGTGATGTGTCGAACGGTTTCGTCGCCTTGTTCGGAGAGGTGCACTCCGTCGGCCCACACGCTGGGTGCTTCGGCGGCTGGGGCCGTGGGGGTGGCGGGTGACCATCCGAAGCAGGTGGCGACATAGGTGATGTCGTCCCAGATGTCGACGAAGACCGCGTCGTGGTCGGCGGCGGCGCGGCGGGCGCGCTGGTTGTATTCGGTCAGATCGCCGTTGGCGGCGGCGACGTCGATGGTGGGGTCCCAGCCGATCGGGGGTTCACCGATCACGACGATCCGGCGGGCGCAGGCGCTGAGGAGCCCGAGGGCGGTGCGGATGTTGGTGTCGTATTCGCCGATGCCGACTGCTTCGCTCATCCGGCCTTGGTGGTGTCGCCAGACGTCGTTGAGGCCGACTCCGAGGACGGCGAGGTCCCATCGGCCGCCGGCGTCGACTGCGGCTCGGAGGTTGGTCAGGACGTCGCGGCTGGTTGCTCCTCCTTCGCCGTGGTTGTCGGTGGTGAAGGTGATCCATGGGTAGCGGGTGGACCATCCGGTGGTCAGGACATGGACGTAGCCGCGTTTGCGCCATTCGGTGACCGTGATCTGTTCGCCGATCTCGGGGAGATCGGCTTGGACTGCGAGGCGGGGGTTGTGGGCTTCGTAGTGTTCCATCAGGGATGTTCCGAACCAGCCGATCCGCAGTTGGGGTCGGGGGTGTTCGGGGTCGAGGGGTCCGGGGTGGCGGGCGGTGACGCGGGCGGGCGCGCCGACGGCGGTGGTGTTCGGCGGCACGGATGCGGTGACGACGGCGTTGGCGCCGATGCGGGCGTTTTGGCCGATGGTGACGCCGGCGGTGATCGAGACTTTGTTCGCGACGATCGCGCCGGGCTCGATGGTGACTGGAGCGGTGTCGAATCCGCTGGCCCACGGGGTGATGGGCTCACCCGGGGTGAGGGTGTCGGGGGTGCGGGCGCGGTGGTTGTGGTCGTGGATGTCGACCATGTTGGAGATTCCTGCGCCGCGTCCGATGTGGATGCGGGTCATGGCGGACAGGACGACGTTCTCGCCGAGGGCGGTGTCGTCGCCGATGGTGATGTGTCCGCCGGTGTTGGCTTGCAGGGTCGTGCCGCGGCGAATGCTGACACGGTCACCGATGGTGATGGTGGCGTCGGTGTCGACGACGAAGTCGACGTCGTCGGCGATGTCGCAGTCGGCGCCGATGTGTACCGCGTCGCCGTAGCGGGCGCGGACTCGGTCTGTGAGGGCAATCGAGTCGGTGTCGGTCACGCTGGTCATGATCCTTTTCTCGGTGGTCGGTGCTGTTGATGGGTGGGTGCCGATGGTGGTGTGGTGACGAGGTAGTCGCCGATCACGAGGGCGTCCAGGCCGAGTCGGGCGCCGCTGGCGAGTGCGTCGGCTGGGGTGTCGACGATCGGTTCGCCGGGGCCGTTGTAGCTGGTGTTCAATACGACGCCGATCCCGGTCTCGGCTTCGAGGGCGTGCAGGAGTCGGGCGTATTCCGGTTGGTGTGCGGGGTCGACGTGTTGTGGGCGCAGTGTGCCGTCGGCGTGGACGACGCCGGGGATCTGTTGGCGTGCTCGGGGTGTGGCCTCGTGGGCGACGATCATGAATTCTGCCGGGCCGTCGGGTGTGGTGGTCCAGCCGGTCGGGTCGAGCATGCTCGGTGCGAGGGGCCGCCAGAGTTCGCGGTGTTTGATGTCGCGGTTGATGCGGTCGCGCAGTCTGGTGGTGCGGGGGTCGGCGAGGATGCTGCGGGCACCGAGTGCCCGTGGACCGGCTTCGGCGCGGCCCTGGTGCCAGCCGATGACCTTGCCCTCGGCTATCAGGCGGGCGGCGGTCGCGGCGATATCGGGTGGGGTGGTGAAGTTCGCGCCGGCATCGTGCAGGGCGGTCTCGATGGCGTGGTTGTCGTAGGCCGGACCCAAGAAGGCGTGTGCTTGGCGAGGACCGGGCACTGTGTGGTCACCGCGGCGGTGCGCGACTTCCAGGGCTGCGCCGAGAGCGCATCCGGCATCACCGGCGGCCGGTTGCACGAACAAGGTGTCGGTGTCGGGGGTGCGGGCGAGGATGCCGTTGGTGGTGCAGTTGAGCCCAACACCGCCGGCCAGACACAGCGCGGTCGCGCCGGTTTCCTCCAGAGCGGTGGAGACGACGCTGATCAGGCAGCGTTGCAGCAGGAATTGGGCCGATGCTGCGAGGTCGGCGGCGAGGCTTTGGTGGGCGTCGTCCGATCTTGGTGCTTGGCGCGGGATTCCGGCGTCGGTGAATACCTTGCGGTAGGCGTGGCGCAGGGCTCGGTAGTAGGTGAGGGCGGTGTAGCCGGCGGTGTGGTCGGCCTCGGGTGCGAGGCCGTAGGGGGTGAGGTCGAGGTGGTAGCCGTCGCGGGTGGGGTGCAGGAAGTTCAGGTCGATGGTCGGTTTTCCGTAGGCGGCCAGGCCCATCAGTTTGCCTGCGTGGGTCCAGTCGCCGAGCCCGGCGTGTTCGGTGGCGAATTGGTAGAACCAGCCCAGTGATTGTGTGAACGGGAAGGTTCGCAGGCATCGCAGACCGGCTCGGGTTCCGTGATGGATGCTGGTGGAGACACCGTCGCCGGAGCCGTCGACCACGATGACCGCGGCGTCGGCGACACCTGCGGGGTAGAAGGCGCTGGCGGCATGGGCGAGGTGGTGGCCGACGATGGTCAGTCGACGTGGTCTTTCCGGGCCGGTGCCGAGCGGTCCGAGGAGTTCAGCGATTAGGTCTGGGTCGGTGATCTCATCGGCGGGGTTCGGCCAGTACGGGTTCCAGGCCACCGCGATCTCGTCGATATCACCGCACCGGATTCCGGCCTGGGCCAGGCACCATGCGGCCGAGGAGGCGGCCGAGCGGGAATCGCGGTGATGCTTGATTCGGGAGAACCGTTCCTCTTCGGCGAACGCGACGGGTTGGCCGTCGGCGACGAGGCAGGCGGAGGCGTCGTGATGGTAGGGGCCGCCGAGCCCGAGCACGTATCCCACGCGGTCAGCCCTCCCGCACGGCGGCTGTGGACAGTGAGTTGCGGACCGCGCCATGGACGTCGGCGACCGTGATGGTGTCCATGCAGCCGCCGATCCCGCCGCAGGTGACCCGGTGTGCGCACGGGGAGCACGGCAGAGTCGACCGCAGCGCGGTGACATTGTCGGCGTGTTTGGGGATGACTTCGGCGCCGTTGCTCGGGCCCAGGAGCAGCACCACCGGCAGGTCGTAGGCGAGGGCGAGGTGGAATCCGAGGCTGTCGCCGGTCACCATCGCGTCGCAGAAGTCCGGGACCGCGGCGAATTCCTGCAGGGTCATGGCGTCGTGACGCACTCGGCCCACTCCGGTGTCCAGTTCTCGTAACAGCTGGTGGCAGGTGCGGGCGTCGGCGGGGCCGCCGGTGATGACCAGCCGGTGCCCGTCGCCGAGCAGTCGCCGCCCGAGGTCGGCCCAGTGACCGGTGGGCCACAGCTTGGTCGTCTTGGAGCCGCCGACGTTAAGGCAGACCCAGCCGCCGCTGGTACCTAGCCGCGCGGCGACGCGGGCTTTGGCCGCGTCCGGCACCGACAGCTGGTAGGGCTCGCCGGTGTAGATGTAGCCGGCGACCTCGAAGTACAGCTCGGTCCACGTCTTACTGTTTCCGCTGGTGCGGAAGTCGTTCCAGGTGTTCATGGCGAAGAAGTGCCGGGCCGCTGTGCCGATCGGATAGAGGCTGTTGTTCTCGCCGCCGTAGGCGAGGCCGGCGTGGTGCTCGGCGCTGATCCGGGGCACGAGCCCGGCCACGGCGGGGTGGCGTTCGAAGCTGTAGACGGCGTCGTAGTGTTCGGCGAGCACTGTGTGGGCGGTCTCGGTCTCCCAGGTCAGGACGCGGTCGACGTGCGGGATCATCTCCACGATGGGGGCGGATTCGGCGCCGACGAGCCAGGTGATGTGTGCGCCGGGGTGTTCGGCTTTGATGCGGGCCGGTAGTGGGGAGGCGATGAGCATGTCGCCCATCCGTTTGAGCATCACGATCAGGATGCGGTGGGTCACCGGGTCATACAGTGTGCACCCTGGGCAAGGACGCCAGTGCTTGCACGGCAGGCCGCCGATGAAATGACGACAGTCGGGTCGCCAGAAGAAGTCGCTGGTGGTCAGTGGCAGATCAGTGGCGTTCATGAAGTCCTCTCTTCCTGCCGCCACGCTCGGCGCAGCACCTCCTGCGCCGTATGGTCGGCCGCAGCGGCGTCGCCGATGCCGTAGCGGATGCGCAGGTCTGCGACGTTGCGGGCGACCTGTTCAGGGTGATCGCGGTGGATGAGTACGCGCGCCATGAGCGCGGCGAGTTCGTCGAAACCCGCGGCGTCGAGACCGGCGAAGGTCAGTTCCTGTGCTCCCAGCCGCAGGCCGGGCTCGGGCAGGTAGGGCAACGGGATGGCGTTGACGACGATCCTGGCCTCATACAGCAGCCGTGAGGCAGTATCAGCCGGGCACGTGGGAGCGATGTCGATCCACACCTGGTGTGATCGGGTGTATCCGTGGTCGGCCGCGCACACGGTGAACCCCTCTGCAGCGAGGGCGTAAGCCAGGCGGCGGGCGTGGGTGACGGTCGCGGTCGCGTAGTGGGTGGCATGGGCGGTCATCCATGCCGTCGAGATCGCCAGCGCGGCGACGTCGGCGGGGTGATGGTGCGATATCCATCCGGCGGCGTGGGTGTCGATCTGGTGGGCGAGGTTCGGATCGTTGGTGGCCACGATGCCCTTGCCGACCGGACCGGGCCAGGTCTTGTGGACGCTGCCACCGAGGCTGTCGGCGCCTTCGGTTAGGGGGTTCTGGAACGCGCCGCCCGCGATCAGGCCGAGGGTGTGCGAGCCGTCGTAATGGATCACCGCGTCCTCGCCGACCGCGGCCCGGATGCCGGCGATGTCATGGGGGAACAACGCCATGAACGAGTCGAGGTACACCAGCACGGGCCCGCTGGTCCGGCGGGCCTGGGAGGCCAGCAGCTCGAGGTCGACGCCCATAGTGGCTGGGTCGACGGGCAGGGGCTGCCAGTTCAACCCGAACCTGTGTGCGACGAACTGTGTCGAGCCGTGACCGCCATCGGCTTCGGCGAGGCTGAGCACGGTGTGTGCCGGCCCGGCCAGCGCCGAGAGCGCCACCGTCATCGCCGACAATCCCGAGACGGGTTTGGTGTTCACATGCTGGGCGCCGAGGAGTTCTCCGATGGCGTGGGCCGCTACCGATTCCAGCTCGGCGAGTTCGTCGCGTCCAGGCCACGCCCAGTGCGTGTCCTCGGCGCTGCCGAAGCAGTAGCGGACGGCGGCAGCGCTCACATACGGCAGCCGGGCGTCGGCGGGCATCTGGTTCTCGCTGGCGATCAGATGAAGCCGGGCTGCTGTCGCGGTTTCGAACCGGGCGAGCCGGTCGACGATGTCGTCGATGTTCACCGGCCAGCCACCTCCCTTGTGCGTATGCGGGCTTCGACCGGCCCCGCTGGCGCCCGGACCGGCTGGAATCGGCCGACCTCTGGTCGTCGGGCCGGCAGGTCGATCCAGTGTTCGGCCAGCACAGCCGCCGCCAGCAACAGTGTCGTGGCCTCGGCGAACCCGCGACCTGCACAGGCGTGCGGGCCGCGTCCGAACGCGAGCAGCCCCGCGGCGCGGCGCCTGCCCTCGGCACTGCGAAAGCGTTGCGGGCAAAACGCTTCCGGGTCCGGATATTCCTGCGGTAGAAGGTGGGTGACGGGAGCGCTGTAGGCGACGTGCCAGCCTGCTGGGACCAGATAGCCGCCGAGCGTCACCGGCGTAGTGGCCCGCCGGGTCGCGATCGTGTTGGGTGTATGGACTCGGGTGCACTCGGTCAGCACGTGCCGCAACTGCGGGGTAGCGCCGTGCTGGAGCACCTGCAACGGGTTCTCGACCAGACTGCGGGCTTCAGCGGTGAGCGCGGTGGCGAGCTGGTCGTCGAGCGCGCACTCGACCAGCAACCAGGTAACCAGGCTGGCGGTGGTTTCTCGCGCGGCGATCAGCAGGGCCAGCAGATGATCAGCCAAGCTTCCGCCCGGGGCGTGACCGGCGGCGACCAGCTTCGAGGTCACCGACTCGGCCCTGCCCTCTATGCGCACTGCGGGCGATTCGAGCAGGGCGCGCAGTTCCTCGGCGGCGGCGAGTGCGGCGGCGTATGCCGGGTCGCTGCCGGTCGTGCGGGTCGGTGGGAGTTCGGTTCCGGCGACGAATCGGTCGAACAGGTCCGGCACCCGCTGTGCGATGGGGTCGTCGACGGCCAGGCCGATGATCGCGGCCAGGCACACTGCCATCGTGTAGTCGCGCGCCGCCTGATAGAGCTCGATGGTCGGCAGGGTGGCCCATTGGGCGACATGGCGGTGCGCAATAGCGCCGATTGTCGGCAGGTAGGCGGTGACCGCACCGTGGCGCAACCCGGTCGACAGGAAACTGCGCGCCCGCAGGTGTTCGGCACCGTGGAGGGTGAACACCGCTCTGCGGAACAGCGCCTGCACCGCCGCAGTGTTGTACACCCTCAGCGTGCCTGCGCGTTCCTGGTCGAACATCTCCCGCACCGAGTCCGGCCCGATGCAGAACACCGTCGGCGGCCCCGTCGTTGAGCCGACACCAAAGACGGGGCCATGCCGAGCGTGCGCAGCAGCCAGAATCTGCGGCAGGTGCGACCCTGGTGGTGGTTCGGCGATGGTAGGTGGCGGTTTCACGGGGTGGCCTCGCCGACGTCGAGGGATGCCGCGGTGCGGGCAAGGATCGCGTCATGGTCGAGGTCGACCGCTCGTATGTCAGGCCGGCAGTCGCAGGTGACGGGCAAATCGGCGAGGTCACCGGTGACGCTGTAGGACACCAGCCCGTCGACGATGCCGTTCGCGCAGCGCTCGCAGGAGTCCGGGTACACCGAGTCGAAGTCTGTGCCGCGCATGTTGATACAGGCCACCCGCACCGCCGCTTTGGCGTGCGCGCCGCGCACGGCGTCGACGACGGTCCACAGGTTCGGCGCCTGGTAGTGCCCGCGTTGGTAGAGCCACCACGCCACGGTGTTCGGTGCCAGCCTCGTCGGGCACACGGTGACTCCGCCGATGCCGAGCGAGGCCACGTACTCGGTGGAGGAGATCACGTCGGTGATGGCCTCGCCGTCGGTGAGGAACGGGGGCTTGATCATCAGGTACACCTTGGGAATTACGTGGTGTGCCTGCATCAACGCCACCGCGTCTTCGAACGACTCACGGGTGATTCGGGTGTTGACCAGGGTTTCGCGGACCAGCCGGTCGGCCGATTGCAACCCGATTCCCACCTCGAGCTCGACATCGCCGAGGGCCTCGACGAAAGGTGCCAGGGTCTCGGGCGTGAGGAATTGGGGCAGGCTTTCGACGACCAGGCGGCGCACACCAGTGACCGCGACGCGGCGGGCGATATCGAGCTGGACCTCGGCCGGTACCTCGCGGCGGGCGAAGAACGACCCGTCGTTGTAGAGGGCGAGCATGTCGTAGTCCGGCTCGTCATCGGTGCGTGCCAGCAGCGTGGCGACCTGCTCGCGCAAGCCCCGGGGGTTCGCGCCGTGCAGGCCGAAGTTGTTGTAGTTGGTGAACGGACACATGGTGCAGGTCGGCACCGAACAGCCGCCCGACATCAGGATCGCCTTCTTGCGGCCGTAGGTGGTGCCGTCGGCATCGCGGACGGTGTCGTAGCTGATGTACCGCGGCTCTTGGAGGTGCTCGACCGCGGTCACCTCGCGCAGCGACCGCGACAAGGCCGTGAGCCGGTGGCGTAGCGCCTTCTCGCCAGCGAGCACGCCGGTTGTGCTGGTAGACATTGCGTTTCCTCCGATCACAGGGACTTCACAAGCTCGCCGACGCCGAAGGTTTCGGCGCGGGCGTGGTCGAACAGGTCGCGGGCGTACCGGTGGATCACCTCGGTGTCCACCGGCTCCAGGCCAGGCAACGCGGCGCGCAGTCGCCGCATATCGGCGCACGTCCAGTACTGGTAGCAGTCACGGATCGGGTTCGGCACCCCCACCAGCGGCACCGGTGCGCCCGCCCACTCCGTACACCAGCCCAGCAAGGTCTCGAACCGGATCGCGGTCCCGGAACCGAGGTTGTAGACGCCTGCGACCTGCGGGGTATCGAGCAGCCGCACCAGCGTCGACACCAGCACCTGCACCGGCAGGTAGTCCCGCGCGGCGGTCAAGGTGTCGTCGAACAACCGGACCGGCCGCCGCGCCGCCACGGCCGTGACGATCTGCCACAGAATCGAGGCCATCGAGCTTTTGGATTCCTCGCCGGGACCGAAGACGTTCGTGTAGCGCAACCCCACGCAATCCAGGCCGAACACCGCCGCGCGGCGCAGCATCGACTGATCCAGGACGAGTTTGGATTTCGCGTAACAATTCAGGGGGCCCGAGCAGCGCCCACGATCCTCGGTGTCGGATTCGCGGGACGACGCCCCGTGCGGCACCACGCCGTACACGCTGCCCGAGGAGGCATACACCAGTCGTGTCCCGGAGTCGGTGCATGCGCGAGCCAGCCGCAGCGGCACCGTGGCGTTGGCCCACCGCAACCGCTCGTCATCTGCGGCGAGGGTGTCGCTGACCGCTGCCTGGTGCACGACCACCGCGAACTCCCCTCCAGCGATCCGAGCCAGCACAGCTGGGTCGGCAGCGTCCACGGTGATCGATTCCCACGGCCACGCCGTAGCCGCGGGATTCTGGTCGACTCCGGTCACCGTCCACCCGGCCGCATGCAGACCGGTGGCAACATGCCCGCCGATGAACCCGGCCGTCCCGGTGACCAGCACGGAGCGGGTCATGGCTGCATCACCCGCCCGGCGACAGCGCGTTCGATCAGCTCGCTCGTCGACACCCCTTCCAGGTACGGGCCGACGACAACTTGGCCGCCATGACGTTGCACCACGGCCGTTTCGGGTAGTTCGGTCGCTCCGTAGTCGCCGCCTTTGACCCACACATGCGGACGCAACCTTTCCAACAGCGCAGCCGGGGTGTCCTCGTCGAACACCAGCACCGCGTCGACGAAGGAGAATGCTGTCAGCATCGCCGCCCGCTGCGCTTGCGGTACCAGCGGCCGGTTCGGTCCCTTCAAATTGGCCACCGACGCGTCGCTGTTGAGCAGCACGATCAAGCAGTCGCCCATGGCGCGAGCGGCCTCCAGCAGCTGTCGGTGCCCGTCGTGCAGCACATCGAAACAGCCGCCGGTGGCCACCACCCGGCCACCGGCTGCGTGCACCCGATCGGCCACAGCGAACCCGTCACCCGCGCCATCCGGTCGCGGGTGGTTGCCCGCCGTAGCGCGTTGCCCGGCGACGTAGTCGGCCGCCGCTGTGACGGCGCGTTGCACAGCTGTCGACATTGTGCGATTACCGATCAGTTCACCGAGCAGCCTCACGGCGAACCGATCACCCGCCCCGCAGGTATCGCCTTGCTCCCGGCGTGGGGCCGGGAATACGTGCGCGGGATCGGTGTCGGCGCCGACCAGGACAGCGCCATCGGCGCCTCGGGTGACCACCGCGTACTGGCATCGCCATCGTGATCGAAGGCTGCGCGCCCGGCGGACATCGCTGTCGAGGTCGCCGGCCGCTCCGTCCTCGGCGGTGAGCAGATCGGCTTCCTCCGCATTCGGGACGATGACGCTCACCCCGTCGGTCGGTGCCGGGCCGTGACGATGGGGATCCCACACCACCGGCACACGCCGCGCCACGGTGGCCAGCAGTACTCGCAGTCGTGGTTGGGCGGCTACCCCGCGCCCGTAGTCGGCGACGAGTACGCCTTGTGCCTCGACAAGGGCGTGCGCGACCTCTGGGGGCGGATCGCCCACCGGCACCGCCGGATCGGAGTCGTCGACCATGACCAGGGTCTGTCCGCGTGCCCGCATCCGGATCTTCACCGGGGTCGGCGCCTCGATGCCCAGATCGATCACCGACACCCCCGCCTCGGTGAGGTCGCTGAGAATCCGCAGGCCGGGCTCGTCGGCGCCGATCGCGGTCACCAGCGTGACCTCGCAGCCATCGTGGGCGGCAAGGATCGCGGCCAAGCCTGCCCCGCCTGGTCGCCACTGCCGTGACACCGCGCTGAGCACCGGCACTGGCGCTTCCGGCGATACCCGCGTGACCTCACCGCACCAGTCACAGTCGGCCAGCACGTCACCGACAATCACCAGGCGCCGAGCGTGCTCAACCGTCGGCGGCGGGACGGACTCGGCGGTCTCTGCTTCGGTCGGCTGCGACGTCGACGGGGCGGATGCCAAAGCCGCATCGACCGCCGCACACAGTTCGTGCGCGATCAGAAGGTGGCATTCTTGAATGGTTGAGGTCGCCGACGAATCGACTGACACCACCTCGTCGCATACTCGCGCCAATACGCTGTCAGCGGGACCGGTCAAGGCGAAGGTGAGCATCCCTAGCTCGTTCGCCTCTGTGGCGGCAGCGATCACGTTCGTGCTGCACCCGGAAGTGGAAATCGCGATCAACACATCGCCCTCCCGACCGTGTGCACGGACCTGCCGGGCATACAACTGGTCGAAGCCGTAGTCGTTGCCGATCGCAGTCACCACCGCGGAGTCAGTGGTGAGCGCGAGCGCAGCGAGTGGGTTGCGCTCCGTCTCGAACCGGCCCACCAACTCAGCAACCAGGTGCTGCGCCTGCGCGGCGCTTCCACCATTTCCGACGGCTAGCACTCGCCCGCCGCGCCGTAGTCGGCTGGCTACCATCTGGCCCCACGACCGGACCTTGTCCAGATCGGTGCGTTCCAGGGCTTCGGACAACTTCGCGACGCGATCCGCGCCGGATTCGTTCATCTGTCTCCCCGCCTCGATCATGGTTACGGATCTCCTTGTCCATCAGCACATTTGATGCTCATTTGGGTTGGCGTTCGCCGGGGCTCACCTCGTCATCGCAGTCGCCCGACGGCGGCGCGGCAACACAGGTCGTCGGCCTGCGGCGGCTCCCAGCCGAGGTTGCGGGCACGACGCTGGTCGACGTCGTGGGGTGACCACCAACGGTGTGGCGCAACCAGCCCAGGTTCGACGAGGTCATAGCCGGCCAGCAGTGCCGCGACCTCGTCGCGACTGCGAGAACGGAATTCGATGCCGAATCCGGTGTAGATATCGGCCGCGCGGTCGACGGGGCCGGGATCAGCGTCACGTGTGATATGGCTGAGTGCCAGGAACGAGCCGCTCGGCAGCATGGTCGTGACCGCGTCCACGACCATGCCCGGGTCGGGCAGGAATTCGGCGACGAACGACAGACACACCGCGATCGGCTCGCTCGGATCCATGGCAGCGGTGATCTCGGTGACGAGGGCGTCGGTGTCGCTCAGATCGGCGTGGACGAATTCAGTTTGTTCGTCGGCGAGAAATACTCGGCCGTGGGCGGCGACCACCGGGTCGTGATCGACGTAGACCATGCGTGCGGTCGGCGCGCAGTTGCGGGCTACCTCGTGCAGGTTCGGCGAGCATGGGTAGCCGCTGCCGAGTTCGACGAACTGCCGTACCAGCTGTTCACTTGCCAGGTACCGCACGGCCCGCAGCAGCCACAAACGTGTCGCGCGGGCCGCGACCAGAAAGGCGCGGGAGTGGGTGATCAGCTTGTGACCGGCCTCGAGGTCCACCAGATAGGCGTCTTTGCCCGCACCCAACAGGACGTCGTGAATGCGTCCGCTGTGTGCCTGAGACGGATCGAGCACGATCGCCTCATTGTCTGCGCGACGGGGACTAGTCATCTGAGCTCGCCTCTCCGATTTCACTGGCCGCAGTCCCGAGCTGTTCATCGATTCGGTTGCGGACACCGCAGCTCGGTGAGCAGTACTGGTGCAGCGTCTGGGCATGCAGGGCCTGGCCGTAGGTCAGTGCGCCGGGGTCGGCGAAGCAGTCGCCGATATTGGATTGGGTGTGTGTCAAGGTGGCCGGGTTCAGGTGCCCTCGCACCAGGCTGTCGGCCATTACCGGGTACCGATCGGCATGGCGTGCCCGGTGGCCACGGGTCGGGTGTTCCCCGGCTTATGCCCGATCAAGGCGGGGTCGTATCGCATCCCGACCTCGAGAGCATGCTGCACCACCGTGGTGACCCACGCCCGAAACGCCGCATAGTCCGCCGCCACCGACATGGACAGGGCCACACCGTCGGGGTTGTCGTACATGCGCGCGTCCGGCGCCACCGTCACGTGATGGGTGGCGAACTCGACGAAGCCCATCCCGGCCGCAGCGGTCACGGTCAGCGGGTCGGCCGCCATCGACGCGGAACGTTCCCCGGCGAACCATCGGTCGTAGCCCGCAGCGACGAGTTTCGCCCACTTCGGCGCGTTGGCCGCCGCGAGCAGCTGATACACCTCGCTGTCCGCGTCGATCGCGGTCTCGGGGGTGAAGGTGACATCGGAGGTCACCAAGGCTACGTCCAGATCGGGCGCGGTCAGCACCGTCCGGGCGCTTGCGGGGTCCATGCGCAGGTTGTGCGAGGCACGATCGGGCCGTCTGTACAGATGGGCGAAGCCGCCGCCCATCTGCATGATCGTCAGCCGCCGCGCCAACCCCGGTGCGTCGGCGTAGAGGTGGGCCAGGTTGCTCATCGGTCCCTGACCGATCCACGCCGCACGCCCGGTCTCGCCCAGCACCGCGCGCACGGCGTCGATTACCGACCCGGTCACCGGCGCCGAGACTGGCGGGAATCCGGCGGGCACCAGACCGTCGCACACCCATCGCGCTTGCGCGCCCTCGATTTCCGCGCCGGCGACCACCACGACCCCGGTTCGCCCGCACAAGTTCAGCAGGAACCGCGCCAGCCTTGCGCGTTGACCGCCGCCGAATTCGTCACTGGTCACCACCAGCCGCAGCGGCAGCGCCGCCGCAGCGAGGATGAGCGCCAGCAAATCGTCCGGGTCGTGCCCGACATCAGTGCAGATAATGGCGGGCATGCGGTCCATCGGCCGCATGCCAGGCCGCATCGGTGCTCGTATCGAGTCCATCAGTGTGGTCGTCCCTTCTGCTGGGTAGGAAAAGCCGCTGGTACGGAAGTTGTTTCATCTCGTCGGTCGCCAGATCGTCGACCGTCACACGCGCCAGTCCCTGTCGTGTTGCTTCGGCGGCGAATGCCTCTGCGGCACACCGCTCTGCTCGGTAGTGCTGTACCGGCACTCCCGGGATGTCGAAGTCAACGACCAGGCGGCGCTCCATGGCGGATCAATCGGCCGCAGGGTCGCCGGTCCATAGCGGTAATTGCTCAGCGACCCGTCGCATCGTCGCCTCGTCGCACGAGAACGACCGCGCTAGCGGGCCGCCGGACTCGTCTCGGGCGACGATGACCGTTGCCAGCGCCTCGCCCAGCCGCTCGAAATGCGTGGGCAACGTCGCTCCTGGATTACGCTGCGGCAGATCGTCGGTCATCACTGAACCCCTTGCGCATGTATCGAGCGGCCTGGCCGGGCACCGAACCCGGCCCTGCCCTCGGTGGTTTCCATGAACCTCAGAATCGGTGTGCGGGCGCTTGGCCGGAACTGTCGCTTCACGGCGTTGCACTGACGTTTCGCTGACGTTGAGCACCCAGCGCTGCTTCCAGGCAGGCCGGTCGATGACAGACTGGCCCCATGGAACTCAACGGGTCGCCAATCACCGAGTCCGATCTCGCTGCATTGGGTTTGGTCGGGTACGGGCACTTCACGTCCATGCGGGTCGAGAACCACGCTGTTCGCGGACTCAGCCAGCACATGGACCGACTCATCCGCGACTGCCGCACCGTGTTCGACACCGAGCTCGACCCCGACCGGGTACGCGAACTCATCCGTCACGCGCTGCCGGACACGGCGTCTCCGGTGGTTGTTCGCGTCACTGTGTTCGACCCGCACCTCGGGCTCGGCAAACCTGGAGCCGACGCCGACCCGCAGATCCTCGTCACCTCGCGGGAGGCTCCCGCCGTCCCGCAGGCCCCGCTGACTTTGCGGTCGGCCGTCTACACCCGCGACCTGCCCAAAACCAAGCATGTCGGGTTGTTCGGCAGTCTCTACCAGCGTCGCCTCGCGCAACGCGATGGCGCTGATGACGTCCTGTTCACCCTGGCCGATGGGACCATCACCGAGATCGCGACCTCCAATATCGGTGTGATCTCCGATGGCCAGCTGATCTGGCCGCAGGCCGAGGTACTTCCCGGCATCACGATGCGCCTGCTCAGCCAGACCCTCGATGAGGACGTCGTCGTCAAACCCATCACGCTGGCCGAACTGCCGCATGTCGACGGCGCGGTCGCGACCAACGCAGCGGTCGGCGTTCGCGCCATCGCCCGCATCGACAACGTCGACCTGCCCGTCGACCATGAGATGATCGCCAGGCTCCGGACAGAGTACGAATCCATTCCCCCGCAACGCATCTGACCTGCTTTGCGCCACTATTGTGACTAGGCTCGGAACCCACCGCTCGGGGAAGGGAGCACACAGGCGATGGGCATCGTGGTCCGCAGCTGGACCGGCGCCGAAGCGCGCGCACTGCGAGACGCACGGCGAATGAGTATCACCGAATTCGCCGCACACATCGGCGTCAATCCTCGGCTGATCTCCCGCTGGGAGGCCGGCGGCAAGAACATCCGCCCCCGCCCGGTCAACCAAGCAGCACTCGACACCATCCTGGCGCGGCTGGGCAGCGACGAACTGACCCGGTTCGTCGAAGCGATATCCCCGGCCGTCCTCAGCGACGCCCGCGATACCGACGTACCTGAGCAACGCACCGACACCCGCCATCCCGCTGACGGCAAGCTCATGACCTGGATTCCCGAAGGGATCTACCTCGCGGGGCCACAGGACCAACCCGTATGGGTGGCTGGGTACTGGATCGATGTCTTCCCGACCACCAACGCGGATTACGCGAGATTTGTGGCGGCCCAAGGGTATTCCGCACCCCACCACTGGGGCGGTCCGGCTCCGGCCCGTGAGATCGCCGATCACCCGGTGGTCTGGGTGAGCCGGGACGACGCCGCCACCTATGCCCGATGGGCCCAGAAGTCCCTGCCGACCAGCCAGCAGTGGGAGAAAGCTGCTCGAGGTACCCGCGGCAACGTCTGGCCCTGGGGAAACCAACCGACCCCAGCCAAATGCAATATTCGCGGTTCCGGCCCTGGCACGACAACCCCTGTCGCGACCTACGCCAGCGGTGTCAGTCCATTCGGTGTATACGACCTCGTCGGCAACACCTGGGAATGGACCGCCACCGAAACCACCAGCGGCCGGTACGAACTCAAAGGCAGTGCCTTCACCAGCCCCTTCGACCGAGGCGAACCGTCGGCATTCAACGACGCCGCGCATTCGATGCTCGACGACGACACCGGATTCCGATGTGTCGCAACCGGCCTCGCGAACGAGGCGGACCAAGTCGACCGATAGCGGATACTCCGTGTGGCCCGCGAGAGATGTCATCGGATCTCCCGCAGGCGATCGGGGCGCGATATCAACCGCGTCCTGCCTTCACCCTGGGGCCAGCACACGCCCCGATCGACCGACCACACCTCAGCTGTGCGCCGGGCGGCGGGAATCCACGCGCCCAAGTGGGCTTCCGACGGAATCATCACCAAATCGACCGAGTCGGGCAGATTCGCGAGCAGCCGGACCAAGCCTTCGCTGGAGTCGCGAAACACGATCTCGTCCAGCTGGATGCGGTGCACGCGCGCCAGCGCCCTGATCCCCGCAGCCACCGTTTCGGCCGCCACCCCCGCGATATCGCGACGGACGATCCCCAATGCCCGCCTCATGATGCTCGCCCCGCCGCCAGCGGTGACTGACCAGGCTCGATCGGCAGCCGGATCCAAGAGATTCGGGCGCCCCCGCGTAGCGAGCGTCGGCCAGCCGCTGCCGGGCCAAGTACGTCGGGACCGATCGGTTCGAGAGAAAGCATCGGCGACCGAAGAACCTGCACCTCCAACGCCGGGCCCCGAAGCAACAGCCACACCGTCAGAACGATCGACTCGGTCAGATTCGGCAGCGTGGCTGTGAGATCGGCGAAGATCGGCGGATTGCCGCCGCTGTCTGCGGGTATGAAGTCGGACAGAGCAGATAGCACGAAGTGTTCGACGTCGTCGACCATGTGCCGCAGCCTGGCTCTCGACAGGGTATTGAGGATGTCCATGCGGGCCTCCTCCACTACAGTCACCGAACCGGTCCGCAGCAGGAGTCGAGCCAACGTGCGCTCACGCGGCAGGACGACGCTGCGGCGAAATCCGCTCAGCACAACCGACCGGTTGCTCAGGTCCAAACACCACACACGCAAGCCGTCGACGGCATCGAGATCGTGGAGGAACTTCGTCCGCTGCTGACTACGGCCCGCAGTCAAATGCGCTTCGGACGGAACGGCGACATCGCGGGCACCGGTCGATTCGATGGCCCGCATCAACTGCCACAACGCACCGGTCCCCGCGCCCGTCTCGCAGAAGAGGGCCGCGATATTGAACCCGTTCAGCCCAGCCAGATCCCGCAGTCGATGTTCGACATCGCTCTGGTGGTCACCGAGCAGTTCCTTGCGCAGGTACCCGTACATCAACGACGGTTCTCGGTCCGCGTTCGACAACACCCGCGCTCACCTCCGCTCGCCCGGTAGCCAGATCCGCGCACGACGCGGTGGGAGATCAGGAATGGTGCAGGTGACACCCAGTACAACCGCGAGTTCATGGACGGTCAGCCCCAGCGCGTCAGCACCGAAGCGGATATCTCTCCAGCGGGGATCGCCGGGTGGAGGCGCAGCCTGTAGTGCCTCACCCGCATGAACAGCCGCATTCGCGGCCAGGGTGTCCACCGTCCTGCCCTGCATCCACGGCAACGTCCACGACTGTTGCCCGACATACCACGCGGACAGCCGGTCAGTATCGGCTCCAGTTACAAGTTGCATGGCTGATCACTCCTGAGATCACTCGAACACTCGCTGAGTGCGCGGTATTGATGTGTTACTCATGCCACGACATTGAGAGTAATGTAGCTGGTATATATACCAGCCGCAAGGGATGGGGCGATCCACCCTGAGAGGCGGGATAGGGTGCTAACGCACGATCGATGAATGGAGGCCGCGATGACGACGCCAGGATGGGACCGGTCAGATCCGAATGCCCTGCGGTTCCTCATCGGCCGGGAGTTACGCGACGCTCGGGAACGAGCCCGCATGTCACAGCGCCAGGCCAGCGAACACCTCGGCTGCACCCAGACAAAGATCAACTACCTCGAATCGGGCCGTAATCAGCAACAACCTGACGAGGTAACTCACCTACTCAAGCTCTATGGCGCCGACGACGTCCACATCACACGCCTCGCCGCGCTCGCGTCCCAGGCCGACCAGACAATCTGGTGGGCGCCGTTCGGCGACGCCTTCCCGAACTGGTTCCGCACCTTCGTCGGACTCGAAGGGCTCGCGACCTCGGTATTCACCTACGAACAGACACTGCTCCCAGGACAGCTCCAGACACCCGAGTACGCAATGGCGCTTCTTCAGGGGAACCTGAGAGTTCCGCCGATCGATGCACCTCAGGTTGTGGAGGCGCGGATGGCACGACAACGCCTCACCGCAGCAAACAACCCGCTGCGGTATCGCGCCGTCCTGGAGGAAGTCGTACTCGATCGCCTGGTCGGCGGTTCTACGGTGATGCGGCCGCAACTCGAGCGCCTACTCGAACTGCAGGAACTCGACAACGTCGAGCTGCACATCATGCCGCTCAGCGTCACCGTCCACGACGGACTCGACGGCGACTTCATGCTGCTGAACTTCGACAATGCCCAATCGATCGGATATGTCGAATACCCGGCTGGCGCCCTGTACATGCAGGAACAGGACCAGGTGCAGTTGTATAAAATGGCAGCTGACCGGCTCTGTGAGGCAGCGCTGTCGGAGTCCGACTCCGCTGAAGTCATCAGAGCCCGAATCAGCACCCTGACAGACAAGGAGTGACGGTGAACACCGGCACCCGCCTCGAATGGCGGACATCCAGCTACAGCAGCAACGGCGAGAACTGCGTCGAGGTCGCCCCCTCCGCCGGCTGGCGGACATCCAGCCACAGCGGGGCCGGTGAGAACTGCGTGGACGTCGCCCCCCGCGATAGTCGCGTCTACCTGCGGCACAGCAAGCACCCCTCGCACGGCACGATCACCTTCGATCTCCACGCATGGACCGCGTTTATCGACGAATCGCGCAGCGGCTCGCGCAGCGCCAACGGCATCGTCAATGTCCGCAAGGACGGAGCGGACACCCTCGTCCAGACTGCGGATGGCGCGATCAGGCTCCGCTTCGACGATGGCGAATGGACCGCCTTCGTTGCCGGAGCCCGCGACGGCGAATTCGATTTCCTGCCGAACACGAATTGACGGCGGCGGCCCGCGCGGCGGCAGCGGTAACTCATGACGGAAGCTCTGACCGTCTGACAATGACGTCGCGATCCGCCATGGCTCCAGCCGCCTGCGCGGTGCCGGGTCGACGAGTGTCATCCATCCCGCTTCTGCAGCATTTGGTGGACTTCTCGCCAGTCGATTCCGGCTGGAGCTTTCGCCAGGATCGCGGCCAGTAGACCCAGCCGTGCGGTGCGGTCGGCGGGGTCGTCGGCCATGACCAGGACATCGTCGAAAAACGTGGTCAGTGGCTCGATCAGGGTGTGGCCGTGGGGGATCCATTCGGTCAACGGCTTGCCATCGGCAACAGGCACCGAACCCATCACGGTCAGGAGCTGCTGCTCGGCGGGGCCGATGAGCCTAGCGGGGTCGTAGGTGGTGGGCGCGGCGGGAGGCAGGATCCGCATGATCCGTTGCAGTCCTTCCACAAGGTCGGCGAATCGGTTGTCCTCGCTGGCTTCGCTGATCTGGTCGATCAACATGTCCGCGCGATGCGGGGCCTCGGCGGAGGGACGGACTGCGGCGATGAGTCCTGGACCGACTGCTTCGTCGCGGAGTCGCTGCTCGTAGCGGGTGGTGATCAGTTCCTCAGCAGTGGACAGGACCGCGGGGTCGATGGTGAGGCCCTGGCCGCGGAGTTGGTCGGCGGCGGTCCTGAGGCCGATTGGGATGGTGACGTCGGCGAGTTCGGGGTGGTCGCGCAGGATTGCCAGGATTCCGGCTGCCGCGCGGCGCAGGCCGTAGGGGTCGGCGTTGCCGGTGAGTTTGGCGCCGACGGCGAGCATCGCGACCAGGAGGTCGAAGCGGTCTGCCAATGCAAGGAGCGCGCCGGGTGTGGTGGTGGGGAGGTCGTCTCCGGACGAGCGGGGCAGCTCCATTTCCCACAGTGCCGTGGCCACTGGTTCGGATTCGCGGGACTTGGTCGCGTATTCGCGCGCCATAGTGCCGGCGAGGGAGGTCATTTCGATCACCATTTGGGTGGCGAGGTCGAACTTCGCGAGGGCACCAGCGCGGGTCAAGGTGGCCGCGTCAGCAGCAGGGAGGCCACTGCGGGTGCCAAGTATGGAGGCCGCTGTGGCAATGCGGTCGGCGCGGTCAGCCATGGTGCCGACCTTCTCGTGGAACATGAGTGCCCCGAGCCGGGCCCGGAACTGGTCAGGGGCGATGGTCAGGTCGACATTCCAGAAGAACGCGGCATCCTCGAAGCGGGCGCGGAGCACGTTTTCGTTGCCGCCGCGGACGACGTCGGCGTCGCAGTCGCCGTTGGCCATCGTCACGAAGACCGGCAGCAGGTCACCCGCGCCGGAGCGGACCGGGAGGTAACGCTGATGCTTGCGCATCACAGTGATGAGGATTTGTTCTGGCAGGTCGAGGTATTTCGGGTCGAAATGGCCCAGGATACCGGTCGGGGATTCGACGAGGTTGGTGATCTCATCGATCAGGTCGGCGTCGCCGTCGACGTCGATCCGGCCGTTCGCGGCCTCAGCCAGAGCGGCGGCCGAGGACACGACGCGTGCGCGGCGCTCGACCGGGTCGACGACGATTCCCGCGGCCTCGAGTACTGGGAGATAGTGGTCGGCGGCAGGGAGATCGAACGTCGGTGTAGCGGACTGGCGGTGGCCTCGGGTGCTGCGGCCCGCTACCAATGTGCCGGCGGTGATCGGGAGGATCTGGTCGCCGAGTAGCGCGGTGAGCCATCGGATAGGGCGGGAGAAACTCAATTCCGGATCACGCCAGCGCATGTTCTTGTCCGCCCGCAACGACAGGGTGAGCCGGGACAGGACATCGGTGAGTACCACTGCCGCCGAACGGCCGGCGCGAGTGCTCTCGACCGCGACGTGCTCGGCACCGCCGACTTCGATCCGTTGCAGATCATCGGCCGAAACACCCTGCGCACGAAGGAAACCGGCGAGAGCCGGAGTGGATTTACCGTCGGCATCGTAGGCTGCGGCGACCTTCGGGCCCCGGCGCACGTTCACGCTGTCGGGTTCCCTATCGGCGATGCCCTCGACTCGCACGCCGATCCGGCGTGGGGTCGCCTGCACGGTGATCTCACCATGCGGCAGGGCAGTGGAATCAAGGAGTTCGATGAGTGTGGCGCGCACGCTGGAAATGCTCGCGGTCACGACATGCGGCGGTAGTTCCTCGGTGCCGATCTCGAACAGCAGCACCGATCCGGGTGCTGAAGTGATCGTGGCGGGATCGACGGGAGAAGTGGCCAGCGGCGGCGGGGCGTGTACTCCGCGCGGATACCCGGCCTCCGCACGTAAGTCGGTCCACAGGGCGGCGATCTCGCGGGATTGCTTGCGCATCACCGCGAACCACTTCGCGCGCTCGGCTGTACTCACCGCACCGCGCGAATCCAGAATGTTGAATGCGTGGCTGGATTTCAGGACATGTACATGCGCAGGGACCGGCAGCCGGGTGGTGATCATCCGGTCGGCTTCGGCCGAGTACGCGGCGAGCAGGCCACGGGTGGTGTCGATGTCGGCGTCGTCGAGGTAGTAGCGCGACATCTCGTACTCAGACTGGCCGAACACTTCGCCGTAGCTGACGCCGGGCGCGTAGGCGATGTGCTCGAAGTGTGTGACGCCCTGGATCGCCATCAGGATCCGCTCGAGGCCGTAGGTGATCTCGACCGGGATCGGGTCGAGGTTCTGTCCCGCGACCTGTTGGAAGTAGGTGAACTGGGTGATCTCCATACCGTCGAGCCAGACTTCCCAGCCCAGACCCCACGCCCCGATCGCCGGCTGAGCCCAGTTGTCCTCCACGAACCGCACATCGTGGGCATCGAGGTCGATACCGAGCGCGGCCAGCGAACCCAGGTACAACTCCTGCGGATCACCCGGTTCAGGTTTGAGTATCACCTGGAACTGGGTGTGGGTCTGCAAGCGGTTCGGGTTCTTACCGTATCGAGAGTCGTCGGGACGTACGGATGGTTCGACGTAGGCGACGTTCCAGATTTCCGGACCCAGCACACTCAGCAGCGTGGCGGGGTTCATCGTGCCGGCACCGACCTCGGTGTTGAACGGCTGACCCAGCAGGCAACCTCGCTGCGACCAGTACGCCTGCAGACGAAGGATCGCTTCCTGCATCGATACGGGGACGGAGGGGTTGTCGTTGTGGGCAGTTGCCGTGGTCATCCGGAAATCCTATCGGTGGCGAGAGCGGGCATTCCGAGCGCTACTCCGGTCGCTGGAGCGAAGAAGCTGGGCAGGTGGCAGCCGCCGCGGCAGGCGTCGGCGACTGCGCAACCGGTGCAGGTTGGCCTGGTGGCGACCGCTGCGTGCACGGCGTCGGTCAAGGCGGGCCATGCTCCGGCGAGGGGTTCGGTGTGCAGGGAACCGAAGTAGACGTTGGAGTGCGGACAGTTCCGCAATCGGCCGTCGTAGGAGACGCTGCCCCACACCATTCCCGATTCGCAGTGCCCGGATATCTGCGACAGCCGCAATCCGAGGGTTGGGTCGTCGGACCGTAACGGGGTGTCGGTATCGGAGGTGCACACCTTCTGCGCGCAGGGCCACGCCACCGTCATCCCGGGGCATTCGGTGGCAAGGAGGTGGTCGATGCGGGTGATCAGCGGCATGGTGACCGACACCGGAATGCCGTAGCGGTCGTCGTGGCGGCCGGTCGGGACGTAGCGCATGACGCCGAACTCGCGCACCCCGAGCGCATGCACATCGCGGATGACGTCCAGCGCACCGTCGATGTTGCTTTTGACCAGTGTCATCTCCGCGACCACGGTGATGCCGGCGTCGATCAGCAGTCGCATCGCGTCGATCGCGCGGTCATAGGCGCGGGGATGGCCGGTTAGTTCGTTGTGGGTGTCGCGGTCGCCGTGGATCGAGACGAGGACACAGCGCACGTTCGCTGCTGCCAGCCGCTTCGCCCGTTCGGCGGTGAGGAAGTGGCCGTTGGTGAACACCACCTGGTACAGGCCGCGGCGTCCACCGTGTTCGAAGATCTCCATCGCATCGGGGTGCAGCAGTGTCTCACCGCCGCTGTAGCGGATGACGAAACAGCCCCGGTCTGCGCATTCGTCGAGGATCGAGCATGCCAGCTCGGTCGGAATATGCTTTTCCGGCAATGCTTTTACCGCGCGCCGGACCTCGGCGTCGCTCATGTCCGGGTCGATCTTCCACACGTTGTAGCAGAATCCGCACGCCCAGTTGCATACGGCGGTGAGCTCGATTTCCAGCCGCAGCGGGAAGTCCAGCTTCGTGTCGAACCGCTTGTCGACGCCCAGCAACGATCCGCGGCCGTCGTCCTGGACGGCTGCTGGCTGCGGGGAGGTCAGGGTGGCGACCAGGTCGGCGGCGTCGGCGGCGACGCGTGAGGGGGCGGCGTTGTAGCGCTTCGCGATATCGCCGATGACGGTGTCGTCATCGGCGCCGGAGAACATCAGGGACACCATCGATTCGGCGACCGCGTTGCGGAGTCGATGGAAGGTGCCGGTGTGTGGGTCGAACAGCAGGCCGAGGTCGGCACGGTATCTCAGCTGCTGGGTCAGGGCCCGGGACAGGGTGGCGGGCATCGCGATGCTCCTCGAATCGGGGACGGTCAGACGGGTGAGAGCCGCGCGAACAACGTGGTGACGTCGTCAGCAACGCGCTCCGGCGGCACCTCATAGGTTTGGGCGAGCGTCTGCGTGATCTGCTCGAGGTCGAGACCCCGGTAAGCCAGCCGCACTGCCTCCGCGGCGGTGGTGTTGACCAGTCGTTCGCAGCGGTCGCGTTGCCAGTCGTGCAGCAATTGCTTGCCCGGGTGATAGCGGTAGTGGCGCAGGATCCACTGCGGCGACCCGGTCGGGGCTTCGTCGATGGCCCGGTAGATTGCGCGGGCCTGGTCGATGTGGTCAGCGACCGACGGTCGTTCCAGCAGTCGACGCGCGTAGTCGCGCACGGCGGGGTCGTCGATGCCGATATGCCAACCGCGGAGCTGCTGGAAGTAGGTCGACACCATCACATCCGCGAGCCCGAAGTCCCCGACGAGGAACGGACCACCCGAACGGCCCAACAATCCGGACACGACGTCACACAGCCACCGTGCCTGCCCCACCGCGCCGGGCCCAGGAATGCCGGGGGCGGTACGGAGCGAGCGAGCGTAGGACGCGCCCTCGCGCAGGTACGGCAGGTCGTGACTCGCCCAGGCGGAGATAGAGCGGACCAAGGCCCGCTGGCGTCGCGTGGTGCCCATGAGGCTGGGACCGGAGTCCGGTGCGATTTCATCGAGGTATTCGGCGATCGAGACCACATCTCCGGCAACGGCTCCGGTCTCGGTGTCGGCCAGAATCGGGACCCGAGGCAGCAGCGACATCGCGGAGTCCTCCAGAATGCCTTCGACATCGGCTTCCGCGAGTTCGTCGGCATCACACGCGCAGCCGATACCGGCCTCGCGTTCGTCGGTCCCGTCGCCGGCGAACAGCACCCCGTCCGGACTTTCCCGGATCGGCCAATCCAGCTCCACGATCCTTTCGGCCACTGGAAGGCCCTTCTCGGCCACCGCGACTCGACCGCGCATCGACCATCCCGAAAAGTGGAGATCACCCACGTACAAGGTCAGCATTCGACCACCCCTTGTTGTTGCCGCCGGTCCCTGGCCGACCACACCGCGGCCGACCAGGGTTGTCATCTCAGTCGCACTGGCGGCTGATCATCGTTTTCGTCTCCACCTTGGGGGCTTCGTACTCCCCACGCTCGGCCGTGGTGGTGGTTTGCTCCGACATGACTTTTCCCTTCCGTCGGTCTCCTGGACGGTGGCTGGAGTGCACGAATCCTGCTACTTCCGAACAGGTTTTCGATCAGCCACGATTCGAGTGTCTGTCGACTGCGGTGTATGTGCTATCCCTGCTGCATCCCGAGTTTCTGGACACCCTGGACTGGATTGGACATTTTCTGGACACAGGTAGTACGGCCGCTCGGGAAACCCGATGTCGCATTCGCCTTCGCTGGACATAAGGTGGACAGATGCTGGCGCCGCCCTCTATCGACCAGGTGAAGGACAGCTTGAGACGGGTGCGCCGCGGACTCGGATTGGCGCGGCCCACAGCACTGCTCACCATCATCGGCGAACCTGTGCAGGCATATCTGTGCCGCGACTCCGACGTCGAGCCTGGCTCTGCCGAACACATCGAACATCTCGCCGCAATCCTGCGTCAGGCGATCGGTCAGCTCACTGAGAGCGAGCGGGTCTACGCCGAAGTGGATTTCAACGTTCGACCTGACCACAGTTACCCGACGCTCACCGACAGGCAAGAGTCCCTGGCCCAGCACCTCAAGTGCGCGGTGAAGACCGTGCGCCGCCGTTCCGACCAAGCCCTCGACACCCTGGCTTATCTCCTGGTAACGATCTCGTCGGCTCCTGACGGGGCACAGACGCAGGCCATCGACCGCAGCCCGAGCCACCACGGCCGGGCCAGCAAACAGGATCCCTACGATGCTGTGCGCCGGTTCTGGGGCCTGCGTCCTGGCGGTGGCGTCGACATTGTCTGCTCCGAAATCCCCGTGGACGAACGTCCAGAGTATGCGTCACCACAGGATCGGAACTACCTGCGGTATGCCAAGTTCGCTGACTTGGACACATTGATCTTCGTCCGTACCCAACTGGCGCAACTCGCTCCCACCGCGGTTGTGCGCGACTTCGCGCCCTCGGAGTACTTCGATACCCAGGTCGAGGTTCTCGTGGTGATCGGCGGCCCACCGTGGAATGCCAAATACCGGGAGTTCCTCCCGCAGTTACCCTTCTACTTTGATGCGAATCCGCTCGGTGAGGACGACCCTCTCGTCGTACCCGAACTGGACAATCGCTGTATGGCTCCACGGTGGACACCCGGTGGCGAGCTGATCGAAGACCTCGCCGTGCTCACCCGGCTCACCGTGCAGGGAACCACCGCGCTACTGCTGGGCGGGTGCCTCACCCTCGGGGTCCTCGGCGCGGCCCGCGCACTACTCGATCCACGACGAGGACCCACCAATGTCGAATACCTCTCCGACCACGTCGGTCAGGATGACTTCGTCGTGGTCACCGAAGCCCGTCGCGTCGGCGGCATCACCGACGTCGCCGACCTCACCGTCATGGAGCCCCTGCTGCTCATGTCCCGCCCCCACGGCGCGAACTGGGGAGTCGTGATCGACAACACCAAACGCTTCACCTGCCATCACCGCTGCTCCCCCGGGCAAACGGCGTGACGAATCTGGACGACATCGCCACCTATGTCGTGAATCTGCCACGGCGGAAAGACCGCCGAGCATGGATCAGCGCCCGGCTACCTTCGGCAATGACGGTCACCTACACCTCGGACCTCGACGTGGTCATCGACGGCCGGCAACTCGCCACCAGCGACCTCCAGGCGCTTGGAATCAAGCTGTTCGACTGGCAAATCGACTCCGACAACCCGTGGTGGAATCGACCGCTCAAATACGGCGAAATAGGCTGCACTCTCGCTCATCTCGCATGCTGGAACCACGCCGAGAAGCACAGCGCAGCCCCGTACACTCTGATCCTCGAAGACGACGCGACCCTCCCACCGGAATTCGCACCACGCCTTCTCCAGACCCTGAACCTGATCGACGAAGTCGATATCGCATTCGACATGCTGTACCTCGGGCGCGACCTGCTCCGGCCGGACACCCCTACGCCGGTTCCCGGGATCGTCCACCCCGGCTACAGCCACTGCAGCTACGCCTATCTGCTCACTCGCAGTGGCCTGCGTACCGCACTGTCCACCGAACTCACCGAGGCCATCGTGCCGGTCGACGAGTTCCTTCCCGCCCTCTACACACCACATCCACGACCCGATGTGCGGGCACGGTTCGCACCGCGACTCACCGCGCTAGCGTTCGATCCGCCGCTGGTCACACAACGACCGAAGGACGACGCCGGCAGCGACACCGAGAATTCCGACTTCATTCGGTGGTGATGCGCGGCTTCGATCACCGCATCGGTCGCGGTGCCGTCCAGTGTTCGATCAGCGCCGAAAGACGTTTACCGGGCCACTCGCCGATCGGCGTGTGAACATTGACGCCGGTGACGACGTGCTCACTCGGCACGTTCTTGGTCACGACCGCGCCGGCCGCGACGTAGCTGCGAGGCCCGATCCGGACGCCGCCGACCACTCGTGCACCAAACCCGACCACCGAATCCGCCTCGACCACGGGCGGTTCTTCATCCACTCCCCACCAACCCAGATGCGGACTCGTGTACTCGTGGACCAGCTCGCCCATCACGGTCGCGCGGTCACCGATCACCGTCGCATCGCAAACGAACCCAGCGACACACGCGTCCGCGCCGATCGTGACGCGATCACAGATGTAGGCGCCGTGGACGACCCGGGTCCGGTCGCCGATCACACACCCGTACCCGATCCGTGCCCGGTCTTCTACCACGCACTCCATGCCAAGAGCTGTGCCTTCCTGGATGATGACCTGGTTGAACAGCAGACTCCGATCTCCGATCACGACAGGAGTACCCGCCGACCATCGCCCACGTTGAGCTTCCCGCAGACGCGTTTCCTTCGGGCATCCCAGAACGCAGTGCTCGCCGATGATCACATCATCACCGAGCCGAATCGGCCCGTGCAGGTCCCTGGGAGTCACGAGGCGGGCGCGACCTGGCCGACCAGCCAGTCAACCGTCTCCGAGATCGCCTGATCTTCGCGCTCCCGCGAGTCGAAGCCGTGATCCGAACCAGCGATGGTACGCAGCGCCGTATTCGGCCTCGACATCGCGGCCCGAGCGGAAATCTCGTAGGAGACCGCGGTGTCACGGTCTCCATGGACGATCAGCGACGGCACGGTGCTGTCGAGGAATCGTGCCAGTGGGTCGTAGTGGGCGAACTCGCTGAACAACACGCGGCCGAGTTCGAATTCCCCGTCGACCACCAGGACTCCGGTGTCGTGCAATAGTTTGCGCTGCGACGCGCCGAAGTTCTCTTCACCCCACGCCAAATCCGGCTCCAGGAACGTATGCCGCAGGTCGAGGACAGGATTCCACAGCACCAACCGATCAAGCCCATCAGCAAGCCACGGCAGCGACAGCACCGTGGACACGGCCCCGAAACTAGCCGCCACAATCGAAAACCGGCCCGGAAACCGCCCCTGGAGGAACTGCACCGCAGCCTCCAGATCCAGGCACTCGCCAGCAATGGTCACTCCGCGTTGCGTCCCACCGCTGTTTCCATGCCCCCGGAACGAGAACCGCACGACATCAAATCCCACAGCGGTCAGTCGCTCGGCCAAGCGGACGAACATCCCACCGCCCTCGTCCATATCCACAGTGATCCCGTGCACCAGCAGCACGACCCCCTTGGCCGGAACGGATGCCATATGGACCGCTGCGTCGAGCCGCACACCGTCCACTGATCCCAATGTGACGCTCTCAACCGGCAAGGTTTCCTCCGCTCAATCCCCAGGCTCGGACCACAGTGCGTCCATCGTCTCGTGCGATACGGGCCGCGACAATTCATCCTCCGCCGCGAACGCCATGTTCACAATCGTGCGGCGGCCCCGCCGAATCGGGTGCACCCGATGCAGCGTCGTACTCGCCCGCATGAGATACACCTGTCCCGGACCGGCCTCCAGCCGGTGGATCGCGCGATCACGAAGTACCTGCTCGATGCCCGGCTGCTGCTTATCCCACACCGTGCCCGGGACACACTCGACGAATCCGCCGTCAACGGTGTCCGGGCATTCGGCCACCCACACCAGCGCGAAACTGTAATCGTCCCAATGCCATCCATGCGTGTCACCCACCCGGTCCAGCTGGGTAACCACGAACTGTTCGGGCTCATACGGGCATGAATACACAGCTTGACCGGCCACGGCAGCCACAACCTCGGCGACCTCGGGTGATGCATACGTCTCCCGGATCACAACTCCGCTCTCCGCGATCTGCGCCCGCCTCACGTTCCTCATCCGGCGAGGCGTGAAACCTGTCTCGGCGAAAGCCAAGTCCCGACGGACGCCCAACTGCTCCGCCAACCAGATGGCCTCAGCCGCAATCGCATACCGAACTGACGCGGGAAAGAGCCAGGACACCACCGCGGCACCGTGCCGCTCCAGGTCGTCATGCGCGGCGGCGATCCGCTGCGCATGTTCGACTTCGTACCTCGTGTTCACACCACCGGTCATAGCGGACCGCGCTGCGCTCACTTCCACCCGACCCGCCGCTGCAACCACGCAACCGTTGCGCGACCTGACTCGGCGCGGTGCCGACGCAGAGCCACCGACTGCGACCCTCCAGGCCGACGGCTCTCTCGGATCCAGTACCCCGCCAGCGCGCACACCAGCGCAGAGATCGCATCAGGATCGACGCCCCGGGTGAGGGCGTGCGAGCCCAGGATCGGTTCGGGATCGACCCCATGCAGGGCGAAGGCGGTCGCCAGGAACACCAGATCCACCCACGCCGCACCCACGGATGGCCAGGACCAGTCCACGATCATCACCGTGCCATCGGGGCGCACCAGCATGTTGTCGGCGCGAAGATCGGTATGCAGCAACGTCTGCCCGACCGTGGCACGCTCCCACCCGGATTCGAGAACAGCGAGCCGATCCACGTTCCGGGCCGACCACTCGTCCAAGTTACCGGCCAGCTCGCCGCCGGCCAGCTTCCGCCAACCTGATAAGTCCGATCCGAGATCATCGGCCAGGGTCGGTACGTCCGGTAGTGGGTTCGGTGTCAGCATCCGTGCCATGTCCTCGACCACGGCGAGCACCGCCGCCAATTCCGTAGGCTGGTCGAAACGGGGATGGCGACCGGTGACGTCGTCGAATACCAGGACTCGCCACCCGTCGATTTCCAGCATGAACCTCACCGCTGGTGCCGGGATCTCTGCTGGGAGCTGAGTCGCGGTGTCGCCTTCGATCCGGTACCGGTGGGCGAAACGGTCTCTGATGGGGATTGCTTTGGCAAACACCGTGCGACCGTCCACCATCGCTAGCCGGGATGCCATTCCGCGGCTGAATCCGCCCGGTTGGGTCGATCCCGAACGCACTCCCGCGCCCAAGCGACTCTCGATCTCGCCTCGCACCGAGATGGGCAGCTCGCTCCACGCGATCCGGGACACCGGGATTTCGATCTCGGTCATCGGACAATAGTGCCGCGCGAACAGCGGCCTTCACCAGCTAATTTCCCGCTCGGCAGCCCGTCCGGGATGATCGTCGTCCCGGGCGATAGCGGGTCATAGTAGCCCTGACCGAGTAGGAGGCCGTCATGGTCGTAAGCGACGGTACCGAATCTGGAGGTGCCCACCGAGGTCAGCCAACAGGCGGCCGATCAGGACAGATCAGAACCCAACATCGAATACATGATCATGTCCCGACGCTCCTCGCCGACCAGCTGCCAACTGCGGAGCAGGCCCTCACACTGGAAACCCACACGCTCAGCCGTCCGCTGGGATGCGGCATTCCAGGGCTCGACATATAGGTGAAGGCGGCGGATCTCCAGGTCAGTAAGGGCCCAGGCAGTGACCGCTCGAAGCGCTTCCGCAGCGACCCGCTGACCACGAGCGGACTTGACCACCCAGTAGCCCAGCATCGCACGCCCCTCGTCCAGGTCCCGCAACCACAGACCGACCGACCCGAGCGGCCGACCGTCCTCAACCCGCACGATGACGAACGGATACCCACTGCCGGTCGATACACGCTCCCACTGCCGACGCACGAAGGCTTCGCCTGCTTCTCGCGAGTACACCGCCGGAACGGTCGTGATCAACGGGATGTGATCGTCGCTCGACGCCTCTCGAACCAGAGGCAGGTCGCTGATCTCCCAGGAGCGGAGCACAAATCTGTCGTTTGCAGTCAAACGCGGGATATCCAACGGGGCAACCATGCTCGCATCCTGCCGAGATGCCCACGCAGGCGCACGCCCATTTCACACCCGAGATCTGCGGGTTCGGCCAACGGAATGGCTTCACCGCCAAGGTGCGGGACGGCGGTGGGACCACGATCGAGCAATGGCGCCTCTAGTCGATCCAGTACCGTCGCATCGTGCTGCCGTCGGCCCAAAGCTCGACCCCCTCCAAGACCCCGCCGCAAGCCTCGATGACGTATTGACTGAACTAACTTCGTAATCCTTGCAGGTCAGCTTAGGTTTCTGCTAGCTTTCCTCGCCATGTGCGAAGAGGGCGGCGAGCGATATCTGTCGAGACTCGTTGTGCCGGACGTCGGTCGGCTCCAAAGGACCGGTGACGTGTGGGAGCCATACCAGCTTCTCGACGCGAACGGCGCGGTCATCGAACCCGCGGCGAGGTACTTCGCCGAGCTACAGGCCACCGACAAGCAGCCGTCGACGATCCGGTCATATGGCAGCGATCTGCTTCGCTGGTGGCGGTTCCTCGCCGCGATCGGCATGTCGTGGGACAAAGTAACGCCAATGGAGGGGCGCGACTTCGGACGATGGAGGTTGTTGGCGGACAAGCCGATGAGAGTTCATTGGCGGCACCGGACCGACGGCCAGTTGCCCGGTTTGCCCCGCGGCCGCCCCAGCCAGGTCGTCAATGCCGTCACTGGCAGGCCGAGCCCGGGACCGAAGTACTCGCCAGCGTCGCGGGCGCACGCCGAGACCGTCTGGCGGGCGTTCTACGACTTCCAGCTGGAACTCGGCAAAGGCCCATTGATCAACCCATTCCCGCTGGACCGCTCACGACGCTCAAGGCGGGCTCACGCGCACCACAACCCGATGGATCCGCATCGGAAGGAGCGGGTCGGCCGCTATCGGCCGAAGGTTCCCAAGCGGATCCCGAAGAAGATCCCCGACGAGCAATTCAACACGGTGTTCGCGGCACTGAAGTCGAACCGGGACCGCGCCCTGCTGGCGCTCTGGGTGTCCACCGGCGCCCGCGCCGAAGAACTACTGTCCGCCTGCCAGGGCGATGAGGATCCCGGCCAGCAACTGATCACGGTTACACGAAAGGGTTCTCGCAAAGCTCAGCAGTTGCCGGCTTCGCCTGATGCGTTCGTCTGGCTGCGGCTCTACCAGGAATAACTCTGGCGCAAGGGCGCTTCCCGCGGTCACCGCCATCCACTCTGGTTCACGCTACGCCGACCTTGGCGGCCGCTGTCCTATCACGCGGCCCGAGCAATGTTCACCCGCGCCCAGGAAGCGCTCGGCTCCAACTATCCGCTCCACGCCCTTCGGCACACCGCGGCCTACCGCATGGCCGATGACCCGGACATGGACATCACCGACGTCCAGTGGATCCTTGACCACGCCGATCTGACGACCACGCAGCTCTACACCACCCCTACCCACGGTGAGGTGATCACGGCTGCGCTCGCCCACCACGCGCGCCAGAACGAGCGCGCGGCAGCCCCACCGGAGCCGCCAGCGTCGGGTTACGACCCACGTTCTCTCGACGTCATATTCGGCAGGACGCAGTGAAATCATCGACAACCACAGCGACGGCTGAGGTCGGTTCGACCAGCCGAAAGCAGGAACTGACGCGCGAAGCGCGTGGAGTGCTCGCCGAGACCATCCTGGATCAATTTCCCGCTCGACCAGTGCTTTCCGCTTCGCGTCAGGCCCTGACCGTCGAGAAAACCATTGAACGGCTCGAGGGGTTACGGCTTCCTCCGGTGTCGGACGATATGCGCTTTCGTCGCAGACTGTGTGTCAAGAGGCTGCTCGGCAGGCTGGAGATCTTCCCTGGCGAGACCTGGCAGCAGCGATGGCAGGCCAGCGGTGCCGAAACCGCTGAGCCGCACTGGACTGCGGCCGCCGCGGAATGGCACCGGGCACACGGCCGGGTAGGCGACAAGTCCCAGCTGCTGACCGCGCTGATGCTGCTGTCCATTGCAAGGATCATCTGTCCCAGCCCGACATTCCTGCTTACTATCAACCGAACCGGAACCTGGACGACTAGGATCGCCGAGTATCGCGATCCGTCGGGTTTCGGGCTACTCAAGACGGCGATGACGCCCGAAATCCGGTCGAGCACCTGCCTCCCCGTCATCCGATGGCAGCTCTGTGTCCTGCTGCTGACCAAGGGCGGCGGCGTTCGCGACATCACCGTCGGAGACTGTGTCGAGTTACGCAAGCAGGAGATAGCCATCGGTTTGCCCGGAAAGGGGCGCTATCTGTTCTACACCCTGCTCGAGGCTGCGGGATTCCTTCCGCAGGGTGCGCCGGTGACCCTGCGCGCAATCATGAACTATGGCGGACGATCCAGCATCGAGCGACTCGTGGATCGGTATCACGTCGCTGATCCCGAGGTCCGCAACCTGCTGGTCAGCTACCTGGCGGAACGGCAAGTCGCCCTGGACTACACCACACTCGACTCGTTGTCGCGGGTGCTGGTTATGAATTTCTGGACGGATCTGGAAGCACACCATCCAGGCATCGACTCGCTCGACCTCGACCCGAAAGTGGCGCATGCGTGGAAAGAACGCCTCCGCGTCAAGATCCAGAATAAGCGCCTGCCGGACGGGACCACCGTCGAGGTCACCGTCCCACGGGTGAACTACCTCCAACTCCTGACCACAGTCCGGGCGTTCTACCTGGACATCGCGCAATGGGCTACCGAGGATTCTGCGCGATGGCCGCGATGGGCCGTTCCGTGCCCCATCCGCGCGTCGGAAACCGCGCACTCGACCAGGAAGGTCAATTCGCGCCGAAAGGCGCGCATGGACCAGCGGACCCGCGAACGCCTGCCCTTGCTGCCAGTTCTGGTGCGGACCGCCGAACGCCGCACCGAGGAGGCCCGCCTCCGACTGGACGCAGCGTTGAATTCTGAACCCGGCAAGCCGTTCACCGTCTTCGGCGAGACCTTCACCAGAGTCTCCGCACGCAGAAACGAAAATCAGCGGCTCAGTATGGTTACGGGCGTCTTCGACTCGACCGGCCGCCGCCGCCACCTTCGTGCCGAGGACCATCGTGCCTTCTGGGGTTGGGCAGCAGTCGAGTTTCTTCGGCACACCGGCGTCAGGGTCGAGGAGATGCTCGAAACGAGCCATCACAGCATCATCCAGTATCGACACCCCCAAGCAGGGCAGATCATCCCGCTGCTGCACGTCGCGCCGTCCAAGACCGACGAGGAACGCCTCCTCGTCGTCAGTCCGGAGCTGGCCGATGTCATATCCGCGATCATCGCCCGAGTTCGGCAGAAGGACGGAGCCATTCCATTGGTCCCCTTCTATGACCTCTCCGAACGATGCTGGGCCACGCCGGCTCCGCTGCTGTTCCAGTGGAACAACGGCAGCCATACGCGAGCCATAGCGGCGTCGACGATCCGCAAATGCATCAGGGAAATACTCGAGTCGACGGACATAAAAGACGCCGGCGGCCAACCGCTCTACTTCGTGCCCCACGACCTGCGCAGAATATTTGCCACGGACGCAATTCTGAACGGGATGCCCCCGCACATTGCGCATGCTGCTGGGTCACAACGACATATCCACCACCATGGGTTACAAGGCCGTCTACCCACAAGAAGCAATCAACGGCCACCGCGCGTTCATCACGCGGCGCCGAGGAACGCGGCCGAGCGAGGAATACCGCACCCCTACCGATGCCGAGTGGGAGGAATTCCTGGGCCATTTCGAGCGCCGCAAGGTTGCGCTCGGCGAATGCGGGCGCGCATACGGAACTACCTGCCAGCATGAGCACTACCTGTCGCTCGTCGATGGCCGCTGCGGCGGAGGTGGCGGCGGCGAGTGCGTTGTCCAGGCCGGCCCGGTTCTTGCGGGTGGTCCCGGAGAACCCTTTGTCGATGAAGATCCGCTCGCGCGGCGCTCCGAGCGCCAGTAGTTGTTCGGTTTGGATCTCGACGTCTTGTTCGTCGGTGGAGCAGCGGCAGTATCCGATGCGGAACGGCTCACCCATGCCGAAAGTGTTCCAGATGGCGGGGGTTGACCGGCACAGTTTGCGGAACACCTCTACGGAACACCGGTGTGCTGGGCCGATGTTCGTTCTGCGTGGTGTTCCGGTGGACGATCGGGTTACGGAACAGGTCAGGGGGTGTTATCGGTGTGTGGGGGTTTGTTGTGGGGTGAGGAAGTGGTTGACGTCGACGATGAGGAACAGTGCGGTGGCGGTGGTGACCACGTGGGCGTGGTCGTTTTCGATGGTGGCTTTCAGGTGGAGTTTGCGGCCGTCGCGGGAGTGGATGTGGGCGCGGAGGGTGTAGGGGGTGTCGAGCAGGATCGGGGCGAGGTAGTCGATGGCGAGGTGGCGGGTGACGGCGGGTTCCCCGACGGTGTAGAGCAGGAGTCCGAACAGTTCGTCGAGGACGGTGGCGACCGCGCCGCCGTGGGCGATCGCTGGGGCGCCGACGTGGCGGGAGTCGAAGCGGTGGTGGGCGTAGACGCCGTGTGTGTCGCGTCGGGCGCGTAGCTGGTGGCCGTGGGGGTTGGCCGGTCCGCAGCCGAGGCAGTGGTCGTGGTGGGGCGGCAGGTCGGCGGAGTCGGGTGCGTGTACGGGGAAGGCGGGGATCCAGTCCGGGACCTGGCGGGGCTCGGGTGTGTGGGTGCTGGGTGTGTTCTCGGTCATGGGTGCTTTCTGTGAGTGTGTTTAGGCGGTGATGAGGATGTCGCAGTGGGTTTTGCGGGCGAGCTCGATCGGTGGGGTGGACAGCAGCTGGGCCAGCAGTGGTGACCGGTGGGGGTTGGCGGTGACGATGAGGTCGGCGGCGGTGGCCGCGGCCAGGTGCAGCAGCGCGGGTAGGGCGGGTTCGTCCAGGATGTGGGTGTCGACGTCGGTGGCGCCGTGGGCGAGGGCGTGCTGGTGGGCGATGCGCAGGACGGTGTCGGCGGGGGTGCTGCCGTGCAGCGGGGAGGTCTCGGGTCCGGGCCGGTCGAGGTGGGCCTTGGGTGTGTGTTCGTCGATGCGGTGGCGAGCGCAGACGATCAGTAGCCGGGCGTGGGTGGCGTGGGCGAGTTCTGCGGCGTGCTCGACCACACGGTAGGAGCGGTCGGATCCGTCGGTGTCGACGATGATCGTGTGGTAGGCCGTCATGACGGGCGTCTTTCACGAGGAGAGGCGTGTGAGGAGGGGGGAGAGGTTCTCATGTGCGGGCGTGGCGTGCGGCCGGGGGCCAGGACGGCCAGCACGATCGCTGTGGCGGTGGTGAGGGCGGCCAGTGCGAGCGCGGCCTGGCCGCTGCCGTGCACGAACGCGGCCTGGGCGAACTCGGCCAGCGGCGCGGCCACCGGTCCGGCCTGGTCGGCGACTTGCAGGGCGGCGGCCAGGGAATCGGCGACCGGGCCGCGGGCGGGCTCGGGTAGCCGGGCCAAGGCGGGCTGGATGCGGTGGGTGTAGCCGGCCGCGAGGACGCTGCCGGCCACGGCGATCCCGATCGCGGCGCCGATCTCGCGGGCGGCGTCGTTGACCGCGGCGGCGACCCCGTGTTTGGCCTCAGGGGTGTCGGCGACGATGGCATAGGTCGCCGGGGCGGTGCACAATCCCAGGCCCGCGCTCATGATCAGCAGCGGCCACAGCAGGTCGGGATAGTTTGCGGCCAGGGTCAACCGGCTCACCAGCACCAGCCCGGCGGCGATGGTGAGCAGGCCGGTCACGGTCATCACCCGTAACCCGACCAGGCTCGACAGCCACGGCGCGATCACCGAGATCGCGACCAGCGGCACCACCATCGGCGCCAGTGCCAGCGCCGAGGCCAGCGGCCCATAACCGAAGATCAGCTGCAGGTACTGCACCAGCAGCAGGAACACCCCGAAGGTGACCAGGAACTGGATGGTCACCGACAGCGACCCGGCACCGAAACCGCGGCGGGTGAACAACCGCACATCCAGCAGCGGCGCCGCGCTGCGCAGTTCGACGACCACGAACGCCACCGCCGCGGCCACACCGATCCCGGCCGCGGCGGCGACGAGCGGGTCGGCCCAGCCGCGTGCGGGGACCTCGATCGCGGCGAACACGATCGCGGCGACCGCGACCGCCACCGCGCCCGCGCCGACCCAGTCCACCGGCGGATGCTCACGCTGGCGGGATTCGGCGATGGTGCACGCCAGCACCGCCAGCACCGTCCCGGCCACGGTCAACCCGACGAACACCGAGGGCCACGACCATCGTTCGAGCAGCACCCCGGCACCGAGGATCCCCAGCACCGCCCCGGATCCGGCGACCCCGGCCCATATCCCGACCGCCCGGCCGCGATGAACAGGGGCGAACCCCGCGGTCAGGATCGACAGCGTCGAGGGCATCACCAGCGCCGCGCCCGCCCCGGCCAGGGCGCGCGTCGCGATCAGCCACACCGGCTCGTCCAGCAGCAGCGGCAGCGCCGAGGCGGCGGCGAACACCACCAATCCCGCCACCAGCACCACACGTCGCCCGTAACGGTCACCGACGGCGCCGGCGGGCAGCACCAGACACGCCAGCACCAGTGTGTAGCCGTCGACGATCCAGGTCAGCTGAGCTTGGGTGGCCCCGGTCGCGACCGCGATCTGCGGCAACGCCGAATACAACGCCGCCATCGCCGCGACCACCAGCGCCACCGCCAGGCACGACACCGTCAGCATCCACCACTCGGCCCGGGTCCACCGGGCGATCTCGACAGTGTCCGTCCCAGGCGTGTCCACCGGCACCTCCCGACTTTAGAGACCGATAGTCTCTGTGCGAGACCATTCGTATCATAGGGGTCGGGGTGTGGGATAGAGTCCACTCACACCCACAGCCGCACGGCACGAACCGGAGGAACACGCGTCCATGACCGACCCGCACCCCGCGGACGACGAGCAGGCCGATCCGCGGCTGGCACGCTCACGCAACCGGTTGCTCGACGCGGCCACCCATCTGCTGTCCACCGGCGGTGTCGAGGCGGTCACCGTCGAAGCGGTCACCCGCGTATCGAAAGTCGCGCGCGCCACCCTCTACCGGCACTTCGGCAGCACCACCCATCTGCTCGCGGCGACCTTCGAACGGCTGCTCCCCCACGTCGACGCCCCCACCGGCACCACCCCGGTACGCGAGCAGCTCCTCACGCTGCTCACCACCCAAGCCGACCTCATCGAACAGGCCCCGGTACAGATGACCACCCTGGCCTGGCTGGCCATGGGATCCATCGACGACAACCACACCGACCCGGCCGCGCTCACCTCACTACGCGCCCGCGTCATCGAGCAATACCGCCGACCGTTCGACCAGATCCTCACCAGCCCCGACGCCCGCGCCACACTCGGCGAACTCGACACCACCTTCGCCATCATCGAACTCCTCGGCCCGATCGTGTTCGCCCGCCTCACCGGACTACGCACCATCGACCACGACGACTGCGCCCGGCTCGTCGACAACTTCCTCACCGCTCACTCAACAGCCACCGCATCAACCAGCCCGACCGGCACCGGCAGGCCGTAACCACAGATCGGCCGCGCAGTCAGAACAAGGTGTCACGCACCCGCAGCGGCCGGTACCCGGTCGGGCCCAGCTGGGCCAGCTCGGCGTCGATGTCGACCTCGATCGCGCCGAAGAAATTGATGTTGGCACTGTGGGCCGGGCTGATGTGGGCCAGGACCTCGTCATCGATACGCTGCCCGGCCCGACGCATCTGATCGACAGCGAGCCCGTAATACTCCGTGGTCCAAGCGATCACAGCGTTGGTCGCCAAGGTCAGGCACCAGGCTTGCTCGGTCTGGTCCTCGAGATGGCGTGCCCGAATCATCCCCTTATGGGCATAGAGCAGGTCGCGCCGCAGCGCGTGCAGCGACTCGCCCTTGTTGAGCTGCCGCGAGATCTTGCGCCGATAGTCCGGATCGGAGAGGTACCTCGCGGCGTAGATGGTGCGCCGCAGCGCCCCGTACTCCTTGAGCGCCGCGGCCAGAGTGTTCTGCCGCCCCGACGCCGAGAGCTTGCCGACCAGCAGCGACGCGGTGGCGTGCCCGAACTTCAACGATCCGGCCAACCTGAGCAGATCGTCCCAGTGCTCGGCGATCAAACCCGAGATTCGCTTTGCGGGTCATCAGCGGGCCCGCGTGCGGGAACCGGGCCTCGGCCTGCGCGCGCGGGCCCGGCCGGTACAGGGTGATCCGGCCCAGATCCCGGATCCGCGGCGAGAGCTGCATCCCGAGCAGGTCGAACAACCCGAAGTTGACCAGGGTGACCCCGTGGGTGTCGGTGGCGTGCTCGGTGATCGGCAGATCCGCTGCATTGCCCAGGATCTCATCGAGCACGTAATGGGCTTCACGTTTGGTCGCCACGATCACCTTGGTGCCGTAGGTGGCATGCTGATCGGTGACATGGGTGTAGGTCGACAGGCCCTCGCTGGCGAAATACCGGCTCAACGGCCTGGCCGTGGTTGATTTCCCACGCGTCGGGAACCGCTGCCCATCGCTCGACGACAGCGTTCCGGCACCGAACACCGCGGTCAGCGGCAGCCGCTGATGGTAGCCGATCAACACGAGGTTGGCCGCGCGCAGGGTCTCCTCGCGCACATACCACTCATCGGTCCAGGCCAGGATGTCGTAGGTGATCCCGCACGCCTGCGCCATCCGGGTCAACCCCAGGTTCGTCGAGTGCGCCAGCAGTACCGCGATCAGATTGCGTTTGAGCTCCGGCGTCCGGGTGGCCTGGCCGCCGGCGTGGGTGAAGCAGTCCAGGTAGCCGGTGCGCTTGTCCAACTCGATCAACAAGGAAACGATCGGCGCGAACGGCAGCATCTCGGTCAGCTCGGCCTTGAGCGCGATCGCCTCGGCGGGAACATCTTCCGCGCTCAGCGGCGAGATCACCAGATCCCCGCCCTCGTCCACCCTGACCGGGCCGTCCCCGCCGGCCAGCACCGCCTCCAGCTCACCGACCGCATCGTGCAGTTCGGCGACCACGGCCGCCAGCGCGACGCCCGGATCGGCGGATCGCCCGACCAGGCGGCAGAACTCGCCGCGTTGCGGTTCCCACTGCCCAGTGGTGATCAGGTAGGCGGCCGGGTCGGCGTAGCGGCGCGAGCCGGGCACGAACACATCCCCGCTGCGCAGCCCGTCGCGCAGTCCGAGCAGTACGCACAATTCCCAGTAGTGCCGGTACGCGGTGGCGCTACCGGTCTTTCGGGCCTCGTCGAGGTAGCCGCGCCATTTCGTCGGCACGAACCCGGTCGGGGCGTCGTCGAAGACCTTGCGCCGCCCGGTCGCGTTCAGCTCGCGCAGCATGTTCACCGCGATCAGCAGCTCGGTAGCGGCGGTGCCGCCGGCGAAGCGCACCGCTTCAAGCACTGCGGGGGTGAACTGGCGCAGGTAGTTGTAGGAGGAATCCAGCGCTGCCAGATGCCCGTGATCACGCGGCAACCTGGGTTTGGCCTGGGCGATCGCCGCGCGCAGGCGCTCCCACCCGATCTTCTCGCCGCGGATCAGCGCGCCGATCTCCTCATCAGCCACCGTCGGGTCGGTGACGATTTCCAAGAGATCGTCCAGCAGCGCCTGGCGGTCCTCGCCGGTCTTGCCGCGCTCGGCCAGCTGCTGCTGCATCTTCCGTTCGGCGGCACCGAACTTCGCCGAGATCGCCTGATCGAACAACACCACGACCTCATCGAGCACATCGGTGCCCGACTGGGCCAGCACCGTGAGCAGGATCGGATACCGGCGCTGCGGATCCCGACGCTCCAGGGCTTGCGGACTCAGACGCCGGCCCATCGTGGCCAAGAACCGGCGCCGCTCGGCGGGCAGCACCGACAGATCCAGCCGATCAGCACCCAAACCCCGCAGAAACCCCAGCTTGTCGACCTCGGCGCGGACCGCAGCCGCCGACGCCTCCACCGGCCCGGTCGACAGCCACCGCAACCGCGAGATCCCCAGCGACGCGTCCGTGACCAGCAAGCCGTCCAACTCCGCACACCGCGCCGCAGTGAACTCGTGAGCGAGCCGGTCATAGGTTTCGGTCTGGGCCTGGTGCCGGGCGTGGGCGACCCGCTCCACCACGGTGACAGGGCCCGGCCGGATCACCTTCGCCGAGATCAGATACTCACACGCCAGCCGGAACAACAGAGTCGGGGAATCGTGCTCCATCGCCCGCGCGAGCAGGAACTCGTCGAGCTCCTTGAACTCCAGCGCACCGGCCGCACGCCATCCCAGGTACCGCGCGGCCAGGCGCACATGCTCGGTGCGGGTCTTGGCTCGCCTGCCATAGGCACCGATCACCACCGGGTCGACCCGCAGCTGCTCGGCGAGGCGGGCCACCGCCCCCGGTGGGGCCGTGACCAGCCGATCCGGCACGAATCCCAGCCACGGCAGCGTACACAACGCGATCGCCAAGCCCAGCCGTTCGGCCGGTCCCCTGCCGCGGCCCGGATCCACGAACGCCAGATCCGCCGACGTGAGCGTGAAGTATCGAAACAGCTCCTCGCGGCTGATCTCCGGGAATCCCCGCAGACGTTCCAACTCCTCGTCCGCGAACATCCGCGTCGCCACGAACCCCAGCCTCCACCAGCGCCGACCAACACCAACACCGGCAGCCAAGCACCAACCAGCCGACAGCGCATGCCGAACCCGAAACCCGATGCCTACCAGGCGGCTACGCCATATCCGCCTGATTTTCGGCGGATGCTACGGCTACCCCTTTAGGGGATCGATAGGTGGTAGCGCCGCCGACTCCGGTGGCCAGGGTGTCCGCATCGTGCTCCTAGGCCGCGTTTCATAAGCCTTGGCCGGATAACCACAGGTTGATTGCGGCGACGCGGACCGTGGCCAGGTAACGGACAGCGAGTTTGTCGTAGCGGGTGGCGACAGCGCGGTGCTGTTTGAGGCGGCTGATCGTGCATTCCACGGCGTGCCGGAGTTTGTAGAGACCAGGGTCGAACGCCGGCGGCCGGCCACCGGCGTTGCCCTTGGCCACACGATGCGCTGCCTGGTCCGCCTTGATCGGGATGGTTGCCTTGATCCCGCGTTTCCGCAGGTAAGCACGGTTGGCCGCCGAAGAATAGGCTTTGTCGGCCAGGACCCGATCCGGCCGCGACCGGGTACCACCGACCGAGAGCCGCGGCACCCGTATATCGCCGAGCACCGTCGTGAACTGTGGGCAATCAGCCCACTGACCAGGCGTGACCACCAGCGCCAGCGGCCGCTGCCCCTGGTCGGCGGCCAGGTGCAGCTTCGTGGTGAACCCGCCCCGCGACCGTCCCAGCCCGTGGTCAGCGGGTTCGTCGTCGAAACCACCCGCCGCCTCGACCTGGCCGGCGAAGTCGCGGCGCGCACCCGCCGCATGCTGGTGCGCGCGGGCGATCGTGGAGTCCACGCTCACCGTCCACTCGATCTCACCGCCCGCATCGGCGTGGGCTTGCAGTGCGGTCAGCACCGATTCCCACGTGCCGTCACGCTGCCAGCGGCGGAACAACCCATACACCGTCTGCCACGGCCCATACACGCTCGGAATATCACGCCACGGACTGCCGGTCCGGATCCGCCACCGGATCCCGTCGATCAACTGTCGTTTCGACCACCGCGGTGGCCGGCCCGGCTTCATACCAGCAGGTAGTAGCGGTTCCAGTTTCGCCCACTGAGCATCGGTCAGATCCGCACGGCACGTTGCCGTTACGCTGTTCACGAGGTCTCCGGTTGGTTTCCGGTTGTGCTTGGTCGTTCAACCAACTACCGGAGACCTCGCCATATCACCAACTTCTCAACCCGGACAACGGGTTCCGTCCCCACACCATCGGGCTTATGAAACGCGGCCTAGTCAGTGGTCCATCGAGATAAGGGCCACTGCGGCGAATGGGGCGCGTCGGTCCATCGGGTCGGCAGGAGAACGGCGCGAGCGAACTCCGGAGCGGAGGTGATGCTACTTGACCAGTCCTGCTTCTCTGGGTAGTTGGGGATCTGAATCTGCGATGCGATCGAGGTTCCGCTTTTTTCGAAAACCAGCCGATTGCAGTTGTAGCAGAATTCGCGATTTAGAAACTTTGCCTCAGTCGAAGATAGTTCGAACGGGGGCTTGATCTTCACATTCTTCCGGCTCAGAATTAGGAGTCGATTAGGACTGATCGGAAATACAATTACTTCAGAATTTCTTATCGAGACCGGAAACTGGCGAGTGTTTCGCTTCGTTGGAATTCCGAGTACGGGTTCATCGCAGGTCAATAGATCGCCTGTGGAGCTTGCCAGCCAGTAGTCTCGATCGTTTTCAATCAGCGGGGCGAGAACGTTCTTCCAGGCGCCGATGGCTGCATCGATTGCCTTGGGCTTGGTTTCGCTGCTGACGGCCCGCTTGGCGAGTATCTGATTCACGATAGCCTGGTGTCTCGCTTCTGAGTACTCAATGCCGTACTCGCGACATAAGATCGGAAGCAGGCCGGTAATGTTCAGAATATGGCTGGCTCCGTAACGGTTCACTGCTGCGTCGATGCCCACGTCGGTCTGTCGCCCACGCTGGGTGCGCTGGCTTTGTAGGCTGATGTATACGGCTAGGTTGGAGATTAGGTTTTTATCCTTGATCCTCCCATCGGGCTGACCGTCGAGCGCGCGAAGCCAGTTCGCGGCCCGGCCCTCTATGCGTCCCATGTGGGTCTCGAACCACATGTCTGGATTTGCGTCGGCATCGATGTCGGGTGCCGATATTTGATAGAAGTTATCCTCGACGGCTGTCGATTCTATGGGTACGCAATTTGATTCTTTGGTGTCAACGTTTGTGACCTGAATTTCCCCGCTACCGTCGGTAGTCCACCGCTTGAGATACATTCTTGGCACGTAGTGGTGTCGGAATGTGGTTTGGGCGTTTTTACGAGTCTCTTCCTTGGATTTTTCGATCTCGACGTCGGTTAGCCAACGATTGACGGTAGTCACAGTCTGCATTGTAGGTCGCGCAGCCGCGAGCGACTCAATTCGGCAGTGCGACGAACTCTGGCAGTCAATGAAGCCCAGACAGTTCAGAGAAGATCCGTCGCGATCCGAGATTCGAATCGTCGCAGGTGAGCAGTATCCGGTCGATACCGATCGACCGGGCAACGACGATACTGCGGCGGAGAATGGCGCCACCGTACCCACGCCGCCTGTACTGGGGCAGCACGGCATACCCGATGTGCCCGCCTCGTCGACGTAGGCCCTCGTTGAGGGTGTGTCTGATCGAGGTTCGACCGACTACTTGGCCGTCAACAGTTGCGAGCAGATATGTGGAGGCCACGATGCCATCCGGCAGATTGGCACCCTGCCGCTGTTCCTCCCGGGCGCGGAGATAGTCCGCCCAGCTCATATCGGGTTCAAGACCCAATGCAAACGGAAAGCTATCGCCCTCGGCCAATTCGAGATGCGCGGCGCGGACAACTTTTTCGTCCGTTTCCTGCAACGCGCACGGCGGCGGATCCGAGCACTGTGTCGTGCTCCTCAGCGACGAACATCGCCCGAGTCCGGGTCCAGCGCTTCCACTGGTCGACGCTCCAAGCCAGTGCCTGCTCGTAGGTGGTGGAGAAGGTGCCTGCGGGGCTACCAGCGAGTGCGTCGAGGCGCACTGTTCGGGCTGTCTGCCAGCCGTCGGCGGTCAGGCGGCGCACGATCATGTACAGAACGATCAGGACTCACTGCGCCAGCAGGCAATCCAATATTGCCTGCCGCGCCTCATTTGACCGTCAGCGGAGTCGGTCGGTGGCGAGGATGTCGGTGTGAATCCGCTCGATAATGGAGTCGCGGCTCCAGCTGGAGTCGATGCGGACCTCCTCAACGTAGGACAGGGGTTGCCAACCGTGATACCACTCGGCCATCTGGTCAGGAGGAATCGTTGCGGCCTGCGGCCGGCCGGCATGGCGAGCGAGAGTTTCGTCGAAGGTGAGGTCGAAGCCGTAGTGGAGTGCACAGCCGGCGGTGTCGGCGAGACGGTGCAGCATCGCCCCGTAGCGATCGGCGTCGAGGATGCCTTCCACGATCGTCACCATCCCACGGGCCAGGCACAGTGTCGCGATATGTTCGATCAGCTCGATATTCCACCCGCCGGGCTCGTCGCGCTCACGGACAATCTGCCGTCGCACTACATCCTGACCGATGACCGCGCAGTGGCCGTGCTCGAAGCGACGTTGGAGGCCGGCGGCGACGGTCGATTTGCCCGACGCGGAATTACCGCGGATGACGACCAGCGTAGTCATCGAGCGGCAGCGGGTTGGAGGACGGTGTCGAGCTTGCGGATGAAGCGTGGGAGGTGGGGATCGGTGCTCGGCAGGCCGTGGGGTCGAGGTCCCACCAGCGGCCCCCGTCGAACTCGGCGGGATCGAGGTCGTAGTGCTGGGCCCGGTCACCCCGAGCGACATGCCACAGAGAGATATCAACATGGCCAGCGGTGGGGCCGACGGTGGGAGTCACTGTCAGGAACAGGGGCTTATCCCCAACGACATCGAATCTCGGGTCGAACCCGAGTTCCTCGCGTGCTTCCCGCCGCGCCGTAGTGCATGGGTCTTCGCCGGGAGCCAGGTGCCCGCCCATCGGGAGTTCGAGACCGGATTTGCGGTGTCTACCGAGGTAGATGCCGCGCTCGGTGGGGTCGACCAAGACCACGTACGCGACCAAGTGCTGCGGTGGAGTCGCTGGTGGAACTCGGCGGAAGATGTCATTGGTTTGGGCGAGCCAGGCCAGTGTCTGCTCGATGTGTTGCTGTTCAACCTCGTCGATAGGCGTGATCGCGGCAACAAGATCAGCGATGGCTGCGGTGGCGGGCTCCATGTCGCGCGAGCATAATCACGCCCTGCGACACCTCGGAATGCCCTGCCCTTTCGGTGCTCCCCGCCTCCGGTTCACCAACCCGGGCCTGCCGGTACACCAGCCTGGACAGATGGCCGGTTGACGCGGCAGGGTGGTCATGCGCCGGGTGCGCCGGGCGCTCGCCGTTCCCTCCGGCGGGCTTCCTTTCTGGGGCGTTCGAACCCTGCCGTAGCGCTGATGTCGACGAGGCCGACGGTGTCCGGCACGGCGATTCGTGTCGTGCCGTACCAGCGCCCCCAGAGTGCGATGTTGCCGGTGTCGGCCTCGGCGAGCAGCTTCTCCACCGACCATCGCTTGTTCGAGCGGTCGATCTCGATGGCGATGCACGGCAAATGGTCGTCGCGCCAGCAGAAAACGTCCAAATGGCCGTGGTACATCCGCCGTCCGGTACGCCTGGCGATCAATGCCTCTCGCTCGAGGTCGACCGTCCAACCGTTGGCGTGCCCCCACCGGACCGTGTGTTGGGTGATCAACGCTGTCGCTTCCCGCGCGGACAGGCCGGTGACCCGGACTTCGGAGAGCCATCTTGTCAATGACGAGGCCAGCTCAGCGGTTTCTACAACGTTCCCCACTGGCTTGATCCTAGAACGCGGCGGCGATGTCCATTCCGGCACGGCCACGGCCTCGCGAGACCTGCTTCCGGAGGCAGGGAGAACCGGGTTCCGGCGAACCCGGTTCTCCCGCGTGGCTATTCTCGTAGTTCATGCCGCCCATTTGCGGTCGACCCAGGCAGCCGTCGACACCAAACTCCGGTTTGGATGAGTTTGCTTGAGCTGCAACGAATCTGGCACGTCCCTGCGCTCGAGCACAATGACGTCCTCGTGTGCGATCAGGTGAACGGGAAGCCCTCCGCGGCGGTTCTTGACGATGAAGTCGCGCTGGAAGAAGCTGCTTCGGGCGATGATGTCGTCGTCGGCGAGGCGGCCGAGGAGTGCGACGCAGCGTTCGACGGGGGTGAGTCCGGCAAGGGTGCCGCAGGTGGTGATGTGGGTGGGTAGGTCGATGAGTTCGGCGTGCTGTCGCCAGGGGCGAGCGGTGATGACGACGTGTCCGCCGGGTTTGAGGTAGTCGGCGACGCCGGTGAGGATTCTGGTGAATCCGGTCAGGAGCCGGCCGATGCCGACGTTGGCGAGGTTGCCGCGGTCGAGGACGGCTCCGTAGCGGTGGTCGTACTTGCGGACGCCTTCGCCGGGCTTGACTCGGACGTGACCGTGGGTGGAGTCGCCGTATGGGGGTGAGGTGATGACGAGGTCGACCTGGCCGCGCAGGTCGGCAGGAAGCAGAGTTGGAAGTTTTCGGGCGTCGCCTTGGTAGACGGCAGCGTCGAGGTCGATGCCGGCACCGTAGGCGAGGTCGATGTTGGTGCGGGCGAGGTCGGCCCATCGGGTTTCGTATTCGACGCCGATGGCGCGGCGGCCTCGGTGCAGGGCCTCGACGAGGGTGGTGCCGATGCCGCACATCGGGTCCAGGACCAGGTCCCCGGGGTGGGTGTATGCCTCGATGGCGTGGGCGGCGATGGCGGGCAGCATTTTCGCGGGGTGTTTGACGCTGTCGGGGTGGTAGCGGCCGGTGCGTTGAGTAGCGGGCGCGGCCTGCGCGGTCGGCCATACCGATACCGCGGCGATGTTGTTCTCCGTTTTGTGGGTTGCGGTCATCGAAAGGTGCCTCGATTCGAGATTCGGTGGTCAGGAGCTACATGCCGCCATCGTGTGCCCAGCGTCGTACGGCGGGGCCCAGTACGGCAGGGCCACTGCGGCGATCAGGGGCGCAAAAGAACGGTGATATCGGTATGCACGATGCTGTGCGTGCGGGCGTGCCCGGTGTTGTCGAGTCCGGGTGCCGCGACGGTGTCGCCCGCGATCGGGACGGCGACGATGTGCTGAAGGAACAGCAGGTCGGCGGCCTGACCGGCGGCTACTGTCCAGCCGGTCGGATCGAGCAGGACACCGTCGCGGGTGTGCGTGCAGCGGGTGAACACGACAAGCACGCCGCCGGGGTTCAACCGGGTTGCGGCGAGCGCGACGATCTCGTCGACTGCCGAAGGTGATGTGGCCTCGGGAGCGAGCAGGCTGGCCAGGACGAGGGCAACAGCTCCTTCGTGCGGTGGCCGATGTTGGTGAGCATCGGGGCGTTCGATCAGGCTGTCGCGGCCGAGGCTGTCGATCACGGCGAGCACGTCGGCAGTGTCCGGCGTCGGGAAGGGTGTGTCGGGGGCGGTTGAGGCCGGGGGCGCCAGCAGCACTTGGTCTCCGGGGCGGGAGAACTCGGTGACGGCGCGGGAGACGATCGGCGTCGGCCATTGGTCGGTGGGGTCGATCGGGTCGGTTCCGGAGGCCCAGATGGTTGAGGGAACCTCGGCCGCCGGAGCGCGGCGCGAGCCGGACGAGCCGGTGTGGCGACGGCGGCGGACTGGGGTGTGTTCGGTCATCGGCGCGGTCCTTGTCGATTCCAGTGCATGGGATGTGTGCACTGGTCAACTCCTCACGAATTCGCCGTTTTTGGACATCGAACCGTCCCGAAAACTATGCAAATCGACTGATCGATCTTCGATATCCACAGTTGTAGAGCGCCACATCTGACGCCAATTTTTCGACGGTCCACCCGAAAGCTTCTCGCGCGGTGTACAGCGCCACCGGAACGCCACCAAACGTACACAACCCCTGGTAGATAGCAGTTTCCCGGCACCGCGCTCAAGCTCCCGTACCGGTTCCGTGTGGTCGAATCCGGCTGATCGGTGATCGGCCGGAGGTCATCTCGAGGTCGTTTGGAGGTTATTCGGAGGCTTTTTGGTGGCGGCCGTTCTGTGTCCTTGCCGAGTCGGATTTATCAACGCTTCGAGCAAGGGGAATGGCAATGAATGCGAATTACAGTATTTCTGCGGAGAGGCCGGATCATGCGGAAGCTTCGCCGCTGGCGGTCGTGCGGTCGGCGCTCGACCGGATAGCCGATCACCCGCTACCTGTCGTGAGGAATCAGGTATCGGGACTCGGCAGGCAGGTCGATACCTGGGGCCAGTTGCGGCAGGTGCTGTCGGACCCGGCGCTGCCGATCGAGACCGTGGATGCGGTCTGGGTGTGGCTGATCGGCCGGTCTCGAACCCACGGTTCGGATGCAGCCTTGGCGTGTGCCGGGATGGCGGCACCGATGTTGGCGGGGATGGCCAGCGTGTTCGGACCTCGCCGGCGCGAGGACCGCGCTGACATCGAGGCCGATCTGTTGGCCGAGTTCTTCGCCGAATTGCCGCGCATAGATGTCGAGCGCCCGTTTCTGTGGTTCCGACTGCGGTGGGCGCTGTTCCGTGGTGGCCGGGCTTGGGTGCGGCGGGAGGCCGCTGCCCCCGTGCCCGGTGCGGATGTCGGCACTGGAGCCGACATCGACACCAGAGCGGACGAACCGGTGCAGGTGATGTGGGCCCCGGCGGGGCATCCCGAACAGATTCTCGCCGAGGCGGTCGCGGAGAACGTGATTACCGCCGAGGTCGCCGAGTTGATCGCCGCCACCCGGCTGGAGGGGCGGTCGGTGACCTCTCTGGCAAGCGATTCGACGGGGTTGTCGCACTGGGCGTTGCGCAAGACCCGCCAGCGAGGCGAACACGATCTCCTCGACTGGCTGGTCGCGCGCACGGCAGCCACCGATCCGGCACGCACCAGCACCGTCGAGCACCGCGCCCTGCAACTCCTGTCCTGTTCGGCCGACGACCAGGGCTCAGAAGTGGCCGCGCAGCGACAGCGACTCACCGAGCGGGACCTGGAAGTGCTGCGGCTGCTCGATGCTGAGCAGGGTCTGAGTGCCGACCAGGTCGCCGACCTGTTGTTCCCCAGCGTCGACACCGCACGGAAAAGGCTGACGGCGCTGACCCGTCGCGGGGTGCTCACCCGTTGCCGTCGTACCCGCCCCGGTGTGGGGCGTCGTGGTGTGCCGCCGTGGCAGTACGCCCTCAGCCCGCTCGGCTCGGCGATCCTCGCTGTCGGCCTGCACAACACCACACGGCACGGCGAGATCACTGGCGAGCACGCACCGCGGCGGTCGGGTTCAACAGGTACTCCCGCGGCGGAGACCGCCTTCACCACCTCGCAGCCGACTACCCGCGCTGGCCGATCTGGCGATTTTCCGGACACTCCCAGGTCCAAATGTGGCTCGCAAACGCGGAGTAGCCAGTGCGGGCGGACATCGGCTGCCCCCGCACAACCGGCAACCCAGGTGGAGGTGAATCGCCGATGCGCATGATCGGTTTCCCTGAAGTTCGTTCTGCGACCTCGTCACACCGGACGGCCCAGCCCGGCACCATCCGGCGGGCCCTTGCCCCGATCGCGGTATTCGCGGCGGTGGCGCTGACCGCCATAGCGACCGCGGGTACCGCTGCGGCAGAACCCGTTTCGGTACTCGCCATCGCTGAGTCGTTCGACCAGGTACTCGACAATATCCGGAACTGGCTGGTCGGCATCCTTGCCGGGCTGGCGACGGTGTTCCTGACCATCGGCGGCGCCCGCTATGTGCTGGCCTCCGGCGACCCCAGCGAGGTCGAGAAGTCCAAGACCGCGCTGCGCGCTGCATGCCTGGGTTACGGCCTGGCGATGCTCGCGCCGGTGATCGTCGCCGTTCTCAAGTCGATCGTGGGTGCCTGACCATGACCGCGGCCTTCCCAATCGGCACCTCACCACCGAACCCCCGAACAGGCTGGCCGTTGCGGGTGGTGGCGGCCGTGGTCGCGATGCTGGTGGTCGGGGTTGGCATCGGTGCGACTGCCGCCGCCGAGCCCACCGCCCCACCGCCACCGCCGCCGGTGGCGACGACACCCCAGCAACCGGCACCGACCGCGCCGACGCCCACGCCTCCGCCCACATCGCAAGGTCCGAGCACACCCGCGACTCCGTCGCCTACTCCGCGCGGCTCCTGGCCGGGCGACTCCAGTCAAGTACCGGTTGAGCCGTCGGATACAGGTGATTCCGACTGCGGAATTCGCAATATCTCCGGTTGTGTCGCGAATGCTATCGACGGTTTCTTTGCCCGCCTGGTGGATTCGGCGCTCAATCCGCTGCTCGAGCTACTGTCGCAAACACTGTTGACCACCCCGGAGCCCGGTGACTTGCCGCGGGTCGGTGAGTTGTGGGACTCGTCGTGGCATCTGATGCTGGCCATGTACGGGCTGCTGGTGGTGGCCGCTGGCATCCTGCTGATGGTCCGCGAAACATTGCAGACCCGCTGGTCACTGCAAGAACTGCTGCCACGGATCGTGGTCGGGTTCATTGCCGGTGCCATGAGCATGCTGCTGGCGACCCAGGCGATCGTGTTCGCGAACGCGCTGGCCGAGGCATTCGCCGGTAGCGGGGTCGAGTCCGACTCTGCCACCACCGCGCTGAAGGAACTGACCGGGTCGGTCACCGGGAACGGAATCTTCCTGGTTCTGCTGCGAACTGCGCTTGTCGTGATGCTGGTGGTACTGCTCATCACCTACGTCGTGCGCGTCGCGATCACCATCATCCTGATCGTAGCGGCACCACTGGCTTTGATGTGTCATGCGCTGCCTGGTCTGGACTCGATCGCTCGCTGGTGGTGGCGCTCCTTCGCCGCGTGTCTGGCGATTCAGGTGGTCCAGTCGCTGGTGTTGGTCACCACCCTGCGGGTTTTCCTCACCCCGGGAGGATGGGGATTCTTCGGGCCCAACATGGACGGCGTCGTGAGCCTGATCATCGGGCTCGCCCTGATGGGCGTGTTGATCAAGATCCCGTTCTGGCTGATGTCGACCATGCGAATCGGCCACGGCCGCAGCATGGTCGGATCCCTGGTCCGCGGATACGTCGCCTACAAGACCTTCGGCCTACTCAAGAGCGGCGAGAAGGCTGCCGCCACGGCGATTCGACGCCCCACCCCACAGGGCAACGCAGCCACTGCCAACAGGGTGGGCAACGGCCGCCGAGGTGCCGCCGCTGCAGTGGGCAGCGCCGACCCGTATGCGCGGACACGGTCGACGCGGGACGGCCAGCTGATGTTGCCCCTCGAAGGAGTCCACCGGGTCCGGCGAACGCAGGGTCCTGCAACACCACCGTCGCAGTCGGCCACCACCACATCGGCTCCGGCCTCACCCGGCACCGCCCCTGGGCCGACGACCCGCCCGAGATCGCGAGGCCGCCAGCTCGCGTTCGATTTCACCCCGCCAGACCCCTACAGCGGGATTCGCGCCAATCACCGCGGCCAGTACCCGCTGCCGATCCCTGTTGCCCGGGTCCGACGGACACCCGCCCCTGCCGGGCCTCCCGCAGCGCCGGCACCGGCGTCGGCGTCGCCGCCGCCGCGTCCTCGGCAGGGCACGCAGTTGGCGTTCGAGTTCGATCCGCCCGATCCGTATGAGGGCAACCGGCCGCTGCGCAGCGGCCAGTACCGGCTGCCGTTCCCGGTGACCCGGGTCCGGCCCGCCGAGCGAGCGAGCACGCCGCCACCGGTTCCGCCGCCACGTCCCTCGACACCGGCAGGTCGTCAGCTGCATCTGCCGCTGCCCGATCTCCCTGTCCGCCGGCGCGCACGCCGCACTCCCCGAGGAGGAAACCCCAGATGAGCACGCCCGTTCGTATTCCTGCCGATGTCGACCGGCAAGACCGGTTGATCGGCCCATTCACCGCCCGCCAGCTCGCAGTCCTCGCGGTCACCGCGCTACTGCTGTATCTCGCGTGGACCGCAACTCGTGAAGTGATCGCCCCCGCAGCGTTCTTGGCCGGAGCCGTCCCGCTGGGCACCGCGGTCGCGGTGCTGATCTTGACCACCCGCGACGGCCTGTCGGGCGACCGGTTGCTGCTGGCCGCCGTACGGCAACGTCTGCGGCCTTCTCGCCTGGTAGCCGCGCCCGAAGGGATCGCTACGGCACCACGGTGGCTCACCCGCGCTGCGGGTCGAGGGAAGAAGCCGCTGGTGCCGCAGCCTTTGTCGGCCAAAGCATTACAGCTACCCGAGGCGGTCACCAGCGCCAACGGGGTCGGGGTGGTCGATCTGGGCCCGGACGGGCTGGCTGTGGTCGCAGCGGCCGGGACGGTCAACCTCGCCCTGCGCACTCCCGAGGAGCAGGATGCCCTGGTCTCACAGCTCGGGGGCTGGCTGCACACGCTGCGCCAACCGGTGCAGATCCTGTTGCGGTCGACGCGCCTGGATCTGACCGGCCAGCTGCAGAGTCTGTGGCGTTCGGTCGGTGAGATGTCACCGGAGCTGGCCGCTGCCGCGCACGGTCACGCCGACCACCTGGCCGGACTCGCGGCCGGGGAGGACCTGATGCACCGGCAAGTACTGCTGGTCTGGCGTGAACCCCTCGACCTCCCGGCGACGAGCGACAGGCTGGGTGGACCGACGCCGGCGGCGATGCTGGGCTGGCTGGTCGCGGGGCGTCGGCGTGCTCGACGGGAATTGTCGGCCGCGGCACGGCGCGCCGCGGAGGCCCGGCTACTGCGGCGGGTGCATGAGGCCGCCGACCTCCTCGCCCCGATGGGTGTCACCGTGACACCGCTCGATGACGCGCAGGCCACCGCCGTGGTAACCGGCGCCTGCAACCCCGGCAGTCTCGTTCCCTCCTCCGCAGACATCGCCGGCCCCCACACCGTCATCACCACCGACGGCCCGGACACCGAGACCTCCACCGATATCGAACTGGCCGACGATATCGACGCACACCCGCATCGGCGAGGATCCCTGCGTCGCCGACGTCGCCAGATCGCCGGTGCCGCAGCTGGATTCGGGCCGGATTCGCTGGCGATCGGGACACGGCACCTCGAAGTAGGGACAGGATGGGTGGCGACGCTCGCCGTCACCGGGTATCCGCGTGAGGTCACCGCCGGCTGGCTGGCTCCGCTGCTGTCGCACCCCGGCCGCCTCGACGTTGCCCTGCATATCGATCCGGTCGACCCGGTCACCGCCGCCTCCCGGCTGCGGCGCCAGCTCGCCCGGCTGGAGTCGACCCGATTTCACGATGCCAGCTACGGCCGCCGCACCGATCCCCTGGTGGAGGTCGCGGCCGAGGATGCCGCAGAACTGTCCTCCCGGGTGGCACGCGCCGAAGCTCGACTGTTCCGAATCGGCCTGTATCTGACCGTGCACGCCCGCTCGGAAGCCGAGCTGGCCGACGAGGTCGCCGCCGTCCGCGCCCTGGCAGCCAGTCTGCTCGTCGACACCTGCCATCTGTCCTACCGCACCACCCAGGGCTGGGTTTCCACGCTTCCGCTGGGTCTGGATCTGGTGAAGGTGCGCCGCACCTTCGACACCAATGCCCTTGCGGCGGCGTTCCCGTTCTCCAGTCCGCAACTGCCTGTTGGTGATCCGGCCCGCGCGGCATCGCCAGAAGGGGTGCTCTACGGGCGAGACGCCGCATCCGGGCTGGTGTTCGTCGACCGGTTCGGTCCCGAGGCGCACAACCATAACGCCGTCGTGCTCGGCCGTTCCGGCGCCGGTAAGAGTTACCTGGTCAAGACCGATATTCTGCGGTCGCTGTATCGCGGGATCGAACAGGTGATCATCGACCCCGAAGACGAGTATCGCGCGTTGACCGAGGCGGTCGGCGGCACCTATATCCACCTCGGCGCCCCCGGGATCCGGCTCAATCCCTTCGATTTGGAGGTCCATACCCGCCCCGACGGCCGCCGCACCGCACCGTCGGATGCACTGAATCGACGGAAACTATTCTGTCACACCGTGATCCGGGTCCTGCTCGGTGACCAGACGGCTGCGCAGCGTGCCACGCTCGACACCGCTGTGACCGCCACCTACGCGAGTGCGGGGATCACCGAGGACCCCGCGACGTGGACCAGGCCCGCCCCGACCCTGGGTGTCCTGTGTGAGCAGTTGGCCGCGCTCGGTTCGGCCGTGGCTGATGACCTTGCCGCGTCGTTGGCTCCGTTCGTCGGCGAGGGCGCGTTCGCGGGCCTGCTCGATGGGCCGACGACGGTCAGCCCGGATGCGGCGATGGTCGCCTACTCGTTGCGGGAGCTGCCCGATGAGTTGAAGACGATCGGGACGCTGCTCGTGTTGGATGCCACCTGGCGGCGAGTCGCCAACCCGGCGAATCGTCGGCCGCGGATGGTGACCGTGGACGAGGCGTGGCTGATCATGCGCCAGACCGCCGGTGCGGAGTTCTTGTTCCGGGCCGCGAAGTCGTTCCGCAAGTACTGGGCCGGCCTCACGGTCGCCACCCAGGACTGTGCGGATGTGCTGGGCACCGAACTCGGTAAGGCGATCGTGTCCAATGCGGCCACCCAGATCCTGCTGCATCAAGCGCCGCAGGCGATCGACGAGGTCGCGACCGCGTTCAAGCTCTCGGACGGAGAACGACAGTTCTTGTTGTCGGCGGCCCGCGGGCAAGGGCTGATCGCTCTCGACGGCACTGACAGAGCCGTGTTCGCCTCGATGGCCTCCGTCGAGGAGCACGCGCTGGTCACCACCGATCCCAGCGAACTCGCCGACACCGCAGATGCCGAGGAGTCAGGTCTCGACATCACCGAACCCGCCCCGTTCACTCCGATTGTCACCGACGACAACGCCGATGTCGACACCGGACTGGCGGATGAGGACGGCGACGGGGACGTCTACGTCGATGTGCAGGCGGCATAGGCCATGTCCCTCATGCTGTTTGCGGCGGACCACGGCATCGTGGGCGAGCTGCTGCTCGACCCCGCCGCAGCGATGCGCGAACTCGCCGACACCGCTTTACGGGTGGTGACCGGTCCGGCGGCGGTGATCGCTGTGGGGCTGATGGTGGGCGTGCTCGCCGCGGCGAGGGTTGCCGAGCGACTGCGCCGGCACCGGCTGGCCACCGACGCCCGCCAGGTCACCGTCCTCACGCCTCCCAAGGTCGATCCGAAGGGGGCGGAGGCACTGTGGGCGCATCTGACCGGGCAGCTGCGCCCGTCCTGGCGGCGGATGCTGTTCGGGCAACCGCATCTGGGGTTCGAGTACAGCATCACCCCCGAGCACGGGGTGGCGATTCGGCTCTGGGTACCCGGCCGGATTCCGCCAGGGTTGGTCGAGCGGGCGGTGGCCTCCGCGTGGCCGGGCGCGCACACCCGCACCGCCCATACGGTCTCCCCGCCGCTCACACCTCCTGGGCTTGAGGATCGTCGGCTGCTGTCCGGAGGTGAGCTGCGGCTCGGGCGCCGGGAAGCACTGCCGATCCGCACCGACTACGGCGGCGCGGACCTGGTTCGTGATCTCATCTCCGCCGCCGATGATCTGGGCCCCGGGCAGGCCGCCTGCGTGCAGGTACTGGCGCGACCGGTCACCGGCCGCCGCGTGCGGCGCGGCACCCGAACCGGGACCGGTGCGGCATGGCCTATCCCGCTGCTGCGGGAGGTGCTCGATCTGCTCACCCCGGGCCCGGTCCGCCGCGCTGGCCGCGTCCGTGCCGCGGCGGCGGCCCAGTCGAGTGATCGGCAGGCCGCGATGCGCGAGACGACCGAGCAGCGGGCCGCCGCCGGTAAAGCCCGTGGTGCGCACTGGGAGACCGTCATCCGCTATGCCGTGTCGGTGCCCGATACCGGTGACCGGGTCGCGGCGCGGGCCGTTGCGCGGGGTCGGGCGGATGCGCTGGCGGTGGTGTTCGGGTCCTGCACCGATCACAACTACTACCGGCACCGCCGCACGCGGCGGCTCGGCTCGGCGCTCTCGCAGCGGCGGCTGGGCCGCGGTGATCTGTTGTCGGTGCCGGAGCTGGCCGCACTCGCCCATCTTCCGCATGATCCGGCCATTCCTGGTGTGCAGCGGGCCGGAGCCCGCGCCATCGCACCGACACCGGAAATCCCTGCGGCGGGACCGTATTCGAAACCCCTGGGCGTTGCCGACAGTCCCGGTGGACGCTCGGTGGCGGTGCGCGTCGCCGACGCCCGCCACCACCTGCACGTCCTGGGCCCAACCGGCGTCGGGAAGTCAACACTGCTGGGGCGGCTGATCCTCGAGGAGGCTGATCAGGACCGCGGCGTGGTCGTCGTCGATCCCAAAGGCGACCTCATCACCGACATCCTCGCCCGGTTGCCCCGGCGTTGCGCCGACCGAGTCGTCTTGTTCGACGCCGACTCCCGCAGCCGCCCGCCTTGCCTCAACCCGCTCGACACCCCCGCCGACCGAGCGGGGACCGACCGCGCGGTCGACAACCTGGCCACCATCTTCCACCGCACCTTCGCCCAATGGTGGGGCCCGCGCACGGACGACGTCCTGCGAGCAAGCCTGCTCACCCTGTGCCGCCAACCCGGCGTCGCCACCCTCACCGATCTACCGCGCTTGTTGACCGAGCCCGCGTTCCGCACCCGGGTCACCCGCGCCACCACCGACCCCGTCCTGCGTGGATTCTGGTCCTCGTATGAGGAATTGACCGACTCCGCACGCAACCAGGTCATCGGACCGTTGTTGAACAAGTTGCGGCACTTTCTGTTCCGGCAATTCGTACGCGACGCACTCGCCGCCGGACCCTCCACCGTCGATCTCGGTGACGTGCTCGACCACGGCGGCATCTGCCTGGCCCGGATACCCAAAGGCTCTCTCGGCGAGAACACCAGCCGCCTGATGGGATCGCTGCTCGTAGCGCGCACCTGGCAGGCCACCACCGCCCGCGTCGGCACCCACCCCGACCAGCGCCCCGACGCCACCCTGGCCCTCGACGAAGCCCACAACTTCCTCAACCTCGCCACCCCACTCGAGGACATGCTCGCCGAGGCCCGCGGCCTGCGCCTGTCTCTGGTCATCGCGCACCAAAACCTCGGACAGCTGCCGACAGACATGCGGGCGGCGGTGTCGGCCAATGCACGCAACAAGGTCATCTTCACCGCGTCCCCCGAAGATGCCCGAGACCTGGCTCGCCACACGACTCCCTGGTTGTCCGAGCACGACCTGACCCACCTCGACGCCTTCCACGCCGCCGCCCGGGTCTTGGTCCGCGGCCAGCAGGCGCCACCGTTCACCCTCACCACCCAACCCCTGCCACCAGCCGTGCCGGGGCGCGCCCGCGAGATACGCGCCGCTGCCCGTGCTCGCCTCGCCGCACCGCTTCCAACCACGGAGCCGGCAGAACCCGACACCGACGAACCGGGGCCGGATCTCACAAAATCTGCTGCTCCACCGGTCGGTGGCGGCGATCCCCGCCTGTCCTGACCCAGTGAGTCCACACGGATTCACCTGTCTAGCAAGGTAATTCAACTCTCGGAGGTTGCTGCGATGATCAATCACCCGGATAGGCAGAGGGATCTGCGAGCACCCCGACCAACCCGGGCACCGTCGGCGATCGGCCACGCCGGTCTGGCTGTGCGGCTCACCGGCAGGGATCGGTGGATTCTGCGGATGCTGCTCGAGCATCGCGTCCTGACTACCACCCAGCTCGCCGAGTTGGCCTTCCCCACCATCATCAAAGCCCGTCGCCGCCTCACCCTGTTGCACAGGTATCGGGTCGTCGACCGGTTCCGGCCCCTCCGTGCGCGAGGCACCGCCCCGGGGCACTGGGTCCTGGCTCCCGCCGGCGCCGCGGTGGTCGCCGCCGAAGCCGGTATCGAGGTCCGTGAGCTGCGTTACCGCCACGAGCGCGCCCTCGCTATCGCCCACAGCCTGCACCTCGCACACACCGTCGGCGTCAACCAATGGTTCACCGCCCTCGTCACAACTCCCGGCCACGGGCGGGTGCTGGCGTGGTGGTCGGAAGGCCGCAGCCGAGGGCTCTGGGGTGATCTCGTCCGCCCCGACGCCTACGGCCGCTACACCCACACCGGGGCGACCCTGGACTTCTTCCTCGAATTCGACCTCGGCACCATCACCCTCTCCTCGGTGGCCGGCAAGCTCGCCGGCTACGCCGAACTCGCCCGCTCCACGGGCATCGTCACTCCCGTTCTGCTGTGGGTGCCGACCACCGGACGCGAAACCACCGCCCGCCGCGCCCTCCTCGAGACGTGGCAAACGCTGCCCGACCCCGGCGCGGTGCCGGTCGCAACCGCCGCTGCCGATCTTCTCGATCCCACCGCAGAACATCCGAGCCCCGCCGACCGTGTCTGGCTGTCCCTCGATGGTCACGGCGGCGAACGACTGGCGCTGCACCAGCTCCCCGCCTCGTGGCCGCATCTCACCCCGCCCCCGGCGAGCATCCCGCAGTACTCCGCGCCGACCACGACCAGTGGGCCGGCGGTCCTCGACCCGCCGTCACCGATGCCGCCCTGCGAGACCGGAGGTTCGTGATGTTCGCCAAAGCACTCGGTGTCGGTTCGGCCGCGGTCGTGTTCTGCACGGTCGTGATCGCCGCGGTCGTCGCCACCGTCGCCGTCTACGACCATGCTCCCACCCCGGCTCCGGCACCGGGCGCGGCCACTGCGCCGAGTACCGAGGCCCTGACCGATATCCCGCCGGAGATGCTGGTGCTGTATCAGCAAGGCGCCGGCTCGTGTCCGGGCTTGGATTGGTCGGTACTCGCCGCGATCGGCAAGATCGAAACCGACCACGGCCGCTCCACTTTGCCCGGCGTCGCCGCCGGGGAGAACTTCGCCGGAGCCGGTGGACCGATGCAGTTCCTGGCCCCCACCTTCGACTCCGTCGTCGCCCGGCATCCGCTGCCCGCTGGCGGGGCGACACCTCCGTCGCGATACAACCCGCACGACGCCGTCCACGCAGCCGCCCATTACCTGTGTGATTCCGGCGCGCCGGGCGATCTCTACGCGGCGATCTTCGCCTATAACCACGCCGACTGGTACGTCCGCGACGTTCTCGCCCAGGCCGACCGCTACTCCACGCACGCCACCGCACCACCGCCCGGCAGCGGTGACTGCGCCGACCTACGGGCCGCGAGTCCCGCTGCCGCGACAGCGATCTCGTTCGCCTGCCAGCAACTCGGGCAACCCTACGTCTGGGGCGGCAACGGCCCCGAGGTCTCCGGCGGCTGGGATTGCTCCGGCCTCACCCAAGCCGCCTACGCCCGCGCCGGCATCGCCATCCCACGCACCACCTACGACCAAGTCCACACCGGGCCCTCTATCCCCGAGGACCAACTCCTGCCCGGTGATCTCCTCTTCTACGGCACCGACGCCGACGTGCACCACGTCAGCATCTACCTGGGCGCCGGGAAGATGCTGCACGCGCCGACCTTCAACGAGCCTGTTCAAATCTCGGAATACCGCTGGCGCGGCGATGACTACTACAAGGCCACTCGCCCCGCCGACCTCGCGCCGCCCGCTGCCGGTCCGGCACCGCAGCTCTAGACCGATCGGTCCGAGAGCGAGCCGTCACATCTCGACAGGAGGCTTCCCCATGACTCTACCGGCCACCGTCACCGCGCTGGCGGACTTCGCCCACATCCCGCCCGGCGGCACCGAACTCGTGCACCACATCGACGAAGTCGAGATCCCCATCGCCGACCCCCGCCGATGCCAGCACCAAGACACCATCTGCGCCGAATGCGCCCCCCGTGTGGAAATCCCAGCACCTGTTCGCCGAACCCCTTCCCTGGGATCACGAACATCCCGACAATCCCAGAACCTGAAAACGGTGCCCGCGAAGACGTTCATCCGGACGAGGGCCAACCACTGGATGCTGCGGCAACGGCATATAGGCCCGGCACACCCAACCGCCATGCAGAGCACCGAGCATCGCGGCACAGAAGGGGCGATATCCACCGCTCGCGCCGGGCGCATATGCATGCCGCGACGCACGTGACCCGCGCGGCCCACGCGAGGGAAGCGAGCCGCGCGGGTCACGTCTGCGGGCTACTCGTTTCGGTTACCACCGACGGCGTTGGCAGCGGCGGAAGGATTGGTGAAGATGCGGCCGTCGGGCAGCATCAAGCCACCGCAGCCCGTGATCACCGCCGTGACCTCGCTGTCGGGACTGGCCAATCGATCGCCGACACGCACGTGTCCCGCGTCGAGCAGATCGCGGACGGTCACCCGGGCCACACGCTCGAACGGGAACGGCTCGTCGAATTCATAATCCAGCTGCCACGACGGCGCACACTCGGTGCAGATTCTGCCCTCGCTATGGATGCAATCATCCACACAAGTCACCTGGAAAGTAACTTCCCGGATGCGGTGGACGCATTCACTGGTGCCGATGACGGTGTAGGACTCGTCCAATCTTGCAGTGAGAACGGTGTTATCCATGAGAAGTCTCCAAACTGTTCCGAAAAGTTGTGCGTAGCGAGTGATTTCACGAGGGCCCCTCCGCCGACATCGCGCACATGATCTGCGCTGCCCACGCCGGGGCCAGTCAGCTTCGCCAGGAACGGTCGTTCCCGAGCCCGACTTGAGAAGATGCTGCGACTCAGCTGGTTTCGCGATTGTCGTGGTCAGTGGGCATGCGGCTTCTCCGGAGTTCGATCGAGGGAATCGTGATTGGCGACCCGGCCGGGGTGGTCACCCATTCATCGGCAGGATTGCCGAACCACGGGTTTCCACGACCATCGACGCTCGATAGACCCGGGTTTGTCAAGACCACACCGAAACGGAATCAATTCCCATGCAGACAGTCACGGCCATTTCAGTGACATACCGCCGATATGACCGCTTCGTTCCCGATTCCGCTTGACAATTCACCCCGTATCGAGCGTCCATGGAGACCGGCGCCCCACGAATCCGAATTCCCGGGGTGCCGTCCCGGCCGGGACATGACGAAACACACCACCAGCCACCATTTCCCAGGAGAATGTCATGTCCACCACGACAGAATCTGCCCGCACCGCCGTCGAAGACGCCCTGTGGACGGTCATCAGCGCTGACCCCAAACCCGCCGCCGAACTGGCGACCGCCGCAGGAATCAGTCAGTCGAAGACCCGCAAGCTCCTCAACATGTGGGCCGCCGACGGCAGCATCTCCCGCCACACCGACGAGACCAACCCCCACGCCGCCGCCCGCTGGAGCATCGCGCCCACCACCGAACCCGACACCGACACCTCCGGCGACGGCGAAGCCCCTGACGATGCTGAAACTCAGCCCCGCACACCGGAGACCGACGCCTCGCATCTCGATGACTCCACCCCGCCCCCGCCGAACATCGACGAAATCGTTGACAACGCCACAACTTCGGACGAACCGGCCACCGACACCGACACCGACACCGACACCGATGATGCGGGACCAGCCGGTCATACCGGCGAAGGGTCGCCGCATCCGGACAAACTCGCTCCCGGTGCACTGCGGGGGCTGGTCGAGGATCACCTGCGTGACCACCCGGGCCAGGAGTTCACCCCGCACCAGATCGGCAAGGCGCTCGGTGGTCGGTCCTCGGGCGCAGTCCACAATGCCCTCGTACGGCTCACCGACTCCGGGGTCGCGGAGATGACCACCACGCGCCCCAAGAAGTTCGCACTCGCACCGTCCTCCCAGTCCTGAACCGAACCACCCGGACCCGGCGGGAGTAGAGCGGCCACCCTGTCAAAGGGCAACCGCCCTACTCCCGCTCTCGCCATTTCCAGGACGTACGCCCGTCGATGCCCGCCCAGCCGTCGCGAACGCGCGTCCCCGATCCCCATCGCCCCGTCTCCTGTGGCGCGCGAACGACAACCGCCTGGCGCAGATTCGGTGGGTTCTGCGCGCCGACCCTGACCATCCTGATTCGCCGGGCAACGCATCCGAACACCCCTTTGAGTCGCATACCCACCGTCAGACCCGCTGAAGGGCGTCTTCCGTTCGCCCCGTCCGTTCCTCTCGATGGCTTTGCTGACCCGTTGTGTCCAAAAGACCCCTGAAATCCCGGAGTTCCCAGTGCGGCGAGAGAACTCACCCGCACGACCGAATACGACGTCCCTGGGAGCCCCATATGTTCAATCTCCGACTCACACCGTGGCGTGCGCCCGCCCGCCGCAACCGTGCAACAGCCCCTCGGTTCGCCGCGCGTGCGGTAGCGGCTGCGGCTGTGGTGGTTGTCGGCGCCACCGCCGTCACCACCGTCGCGACCGGAGTTGCCACCGCAGAACCTGGCAGCGCGGCATGCCCCCGATGGACGGCGGTCCTGGTGCCCGGCACCGGCGAAACCAATCCGGGCGCTGACCCCACCCGATCGGTGGGCATGCTGGCACCGATCGGTGACGGGCTGCGCGCCCGCTACGGCAACGACATCGACGTACGGTCCCTGGCCTATGCCGCTGCCCCCGCCCCGTACCAGCAGTCGGAATCCGGTGGAGTACAAGCTCTGTCCGGGCTGCTGGCGGGGCTGTGTCCGACCACTCAGGTCGTCATGGCCGGGTACTCACAGGGTGCCGATGTCGTCGGCGACGTCACCTCCACCATCGGCCGCAGCCAAGATCCGATTCCGGCCTCGCGAGTGCTCGCCGTTGGTTTGTTGTCCGACCCGAACCGTGACCCGAGCACACCGCAGCTCGGACAACCGGTCGACGGGCAAGGGATCGCCGGCCCCCGCGACAACTTCGGCAGCCTCGCCAACCGAGTACGCACCGTCTGCGCCGCCGGCGACCTCTACTGCGCCACCTCGCCGGAAGAATCGCCCGGACTTGCCGCTGTCGGCCGCGCGTTCACCGGCAACTCCTCCCTCCTCGACGACACCACCACCACTTCGTCTTCGACCGGTGTGCTCGATCCCTCCTCGGTGACACGGCAGGTCATCCTCGTGCTCGGCGGTCTCGCCGAGTTCGCCGCGAACTTGCCCGCTATCGGCGACAACGTGCTGCGCCTGCCGCCCACCGTGCTGGCCGGAGACATCGGCGGCACCCACCGCATCAGCGGCGAACTCAACAACCTGTTCAGCCCGCTGGTTCGCATCGCCGACCAGGTCGACCTACGCCTCGTCGCACGTGCACTCTCGATGGCCGCAGCCGCCGACCCCAGCGGCTGGACCGCCGTAGCCGCCCAAGTCGTCGGCATCATCGGCCGAGTCGACCTCGGCCGCGTCGCCACCGACATCGGTCTCGCCCAAGAAGTCGCCTGGCGCGCCGTCGACAAACTCGCCCTCGGCGATCCCGTCGGCGCCGGCCTCGAACTGACCGGACTCGTCCCGGTAGCCGCCGACCTCGCCGCCACCGCGGCCTCGGCGCTCGTCGGAGACGGAGCCAGCCAGCTCACCGGTCTGGTCGCCGACCTCACCGCCCGCACCGACCCCGCGACCAGCGCTGCCCTGTCCGACATGGCCGACCTTGTCCGCCAAGGCAGCGACGCGGCCGAGTTCTACACCTCGGGAGTACACCAAACCGGTTACGGCCCCGGCGTCCAGGACGTTCTCGACTCGCTCGCCAGCAGCATCGACAACAGCAAGTGAACCTATGAATCCGGCCGGACCCTCACAGGGCGGCCAGCTTGGGGGCCCGCCGCCCCCCGGCCCCCGCGCGGGGGTGGTGGTGGGGGGGGGGTTGGTTTTGGGGGGGCCCCCGCGGGGGTAAGATAAACATCGGAGTGGCCGCTTACCGATTAGCCAGTTCCGTTGGCGATGGCGCGGGTCAGCGCTGCCACGCCCTTCATGCGGTCGATGAGGACTTCCCAGGCGTCTTTCAGCTCGTCGTCGTCGCCGATGGTCACGTACTC
>NZ_JARWOP010000239.1 GCF_029868745.1 Nocardia wallacei
TTTGTGCCGGGGGGGGCGTTTGCGCCTTTTATTCTCCCCCCCCCGCCCCCCGCCCCCGGGGGGCCCGGGGGTGTCCGCCACACCCGATGTGAGCGCTCACAATTGTCCGGTGTAGTGTCCGGCTGAGTCTGTCGAGCACCCCCTCGGAGGTTGTCATGGCATCGTCGCCACCCGACCGCACGTCCGCCCCGGCCCCGGTGCCGCGGTGATCACCACCCGCCGCGAGCTGGCCGACGGCAGGGAGATCCTGTACTTCGACGCCGACCCGGGGGTACCGCGCACCGCGACCGACACCCGCGACCTGCCGCAGACCCACACCCATTCCCAGCGCCGCTTCGATCCGCTGCTGGGCGAGTGGGTGGTGATCGCCTCGCACCGGCAGACCCGCACCTTCCTGCCGCCGGCCGATCTGTGCCCGCTGTGCCCGTCGACTCCGCACCGGGCCACCGAGATCCCCGAATCCGACTACCAGGTAGCGGTTTTCGAGAATCGTTTCCCGTCGCTGTCGACCGAGCACGCGGAACTTCCCGGCAGCGTGGCCGGTTCGCCACTGACGCCCCTGCGCGACGGCTTCGGCCGTTGTGAAGTGGTGTGCTTCACCAGCATTCACGATTCCTCGTTCGCGGAGCTGGACCCGGAGCGGGCTCGGCTGGTGCTGGACGTGTGGGCGCACCGCAGCGCCGAACTCGGCGAACTCGACGGCATCGGCCAGGTGTTCTGCTTCGAGAACCACGGCGAGGAGATCGGGGTGACGCTGTCGCACCCGCACGGGCAGATCTACGCCTATCCGTTCGTCACCCCGCGCGTGGCCAAGATCGCCGAGAACGTGGCGCGATACCGGAAGTCCCACGACGCCAACCTGTTCGGCGATCTGCTCGCCGCGGAGCGGGCGGCCGAAGTCCGGGTGGTGGCCGCCAACGAGGAGTGGACCGCCTTCGTCCCGCCGTTCGCGCGCTGGCCGTACGAGGTGCAGTTGTACCCACATCGGCGCGTCGCCGACCTGCCCGACCTCGACGACGCACAGCGAGACGGTTTCGCGACGCTGTATCTGGACGTGCTGCGCCGCTTCGCCCACCGCTTCGACACCCCTATGCCCTACATCGCCGCGTGGAATCAGGCGCCGACTCCGAAATCCGATGTGCCACGTGATGATTGGTGGTTGCACCTGCAACTCTTCTCGATCCGCCGGGCAGCCGGAAAATTGAAATACCTGGCCGGTTCGGAGTCCGGCATGAGCGTGTTCATCAGCGACACCACGCCGGAGACGGTGGCGGCCGAACTGCGGGAGGTGCGATGAGCGCGGCCGAAACGCCGGTGCGGCAAGGGGTCTGGGCCGCGCCGGGCCGGGTCAACATCATCGGCGAGCACACCGACTACAACGACGGCTACGCCCTGCCGATCGCACTGCCGCAGACGGTCACCTGCGCGGCCCGCGCGACCGGCGACGGCCGGGTCCGGGTGTCCTCGCGCCAGCATCCCGGCGACACGGTGGACGAGCCGATCGCGGAACTCGAACGGTCGCGGGTGGACGGGTGGGCCCGCTACCCGCTCGGCGTGGTGCACGAGTACGTCCGGCGCGGGCACGCCATCCCGGGCGTGGAATTGGCACTGGACGGCGCGGTCCCCGTCGGCGCCGGACTGTCGTCCTCGGCAGCGGTGGAGTGCTCGGTGGCGATCGCGCTGCGCGACCTGTTCGCGCTTGCGATGACCGACGCCGATCTCATCGATATCGGCCGGGCCGCGGAGAATTCCTACGTCGGCGCGGCCACCGGCACGCTGGATCAGTCCGCGTCGGTGCTGTGCACCGACGGGCACGCACTGTTCCTCGACTTCGGCAAGGGCGAGCACGCACAGGTCCCGTTCGACCTGGCCGCCGCCGGGCTCGCGTTGCTGGTGGTCGACACGAACACGCCGCACCAGCTCGCCGACGGCGGTTACGGGCAGCGTCGGACCGAATGCGAGCAGGCCGCCGCGGCGCTCGGCGTGCGCAGCCTGCGTGACGTCGCGGAGATCGGCGAGGTCGACCGGCTCACCGATCCGGTGCTGCGCCGCCGGGCCCGCCACATCGTCTCCGAGAACGCCCGGGTCCTGGCGGTGGTCGAGGCGCTTCGCGGCGGGGGCGATCCGCGCGCGATCGGGCCCATCCTCGACGCCGGGCACGCCTCGCTGCGCGACGACTTCGAGATCTCCACACCCCAGTTGGATGCCGCGGCCGAATCGGCGCGGGCGGCGGGAGCCTACGGAGCGCGGATGGTCGGCGGTGGTTTCGGCGGCAGCATCATCGCCCTGACTGCGGCCGACCGCACCGAGCAGACCGCCGGAGCCATCGAACAGCGATTCCGCGGCGACGGGTTCGCCGAACCGCGCACCTTTGTCGCGGTGCCTTCCGCGGGCGCTCATCGCGTGTCCTGACGAAACGAATTCGCATCGTTTTCCGAAATCGATCGCACCCTTTTTGTATCGCGACAAGCGAATTATCTTGCGAATCCAGCGAATTCACGGCATCGGCGTGCACGATCAGCTGCAACCACAGCTGCATGTACATCCGCGTTCGCAAGACGGTCGCGCACAGCCCGCAAGATGGCCTGTGAGCAGCATCTACGCAGCTACGATGACGCGAACCCGGGCGCCGGCGGCTCGATAATGTCCGAATGACGGGGTTGAACTCCGGCAAATACCCCTGAATACACCCCTACCTGCCCCGTAGCGAATCTGCGAATCCGGCGAATGCACTACAGCAATCGCAACATGGAAAGTACCGTAGTGACGGGATTAGCGCGGCTGCCAATGGTTACCCATCCCAGGGCGCAGCCGGGCACGGGGGATCGAGGCCGCCACAACCTGATTTCCGGCCTCCGCCGCATGGCAATGTCGCCGAACCCATCGAAACCCATGTCTTGGAGGAAGTCATGACCAGATCGGACGCCGCCCTTATCGCCGGGCTCCCGGCTAGCAGCTGGCGCAAGTCGAGTTTCAGTGGACCGGACGGCAACTGTGTCGAATGCGCCGCACTACCCGACACCACGGTGGCCGTGCGCAACAGCAACCACCCTGAGGACGGAGCCCTCGTCTTCACCCGCGCCGAACTCGCCGCCTGGATTCGCGGCTGCGGCGCAGGGGAATTCGACGATCTCATGTGACCGCGGGCCTGCCGTGCGGTGATCCCATAGGGTTGGCGCATGACCAGGCGCAAGATTCTCATCACGGGCGCGAGCTCGGGACTCGGCGCGGGCATGGCTCGCGAATTCGCACGACGAGGGCGAGATCTCGCACTCTGCGCGCGCCGAGTCGACAATCTCGAGCAGTTGCGCACCGAATTGTCGGCCGCGCACCCCGGCATCACCGTCGCGGTGCGTGGGCTCGACGTCAACGATCACGCAGCCGTGCCCACGGTGTTCGCCGAACTGCGCGACGAACTGGGCGGGCTGGATCGGGTGATCGTCAATGCCGGTCTGGGCAAGGGCGCGCCCGTCGGCACCGGCCGCGCGGACGCCAATATCGCGACCGTGGCCACCAATCTCGTCGGCGCGCTGGCTCAGGCCGAAGCCGCGTTGCAGATCTTCCGGGCGCAGGAGTCGGGGCATCTGGTGCTCATCTCCTCGATGAGCGCGGTGCGCGGATTCCCCGGCAAGAAGGCCGCCTACTCGGCGAGCAAGGCGGGCCTGTCCGCCCTCGGCGACGCGCTGACAACCGAATTCCGCGGCAGCCCGATCGCGGTGACCACCGTGCAGCCCGGCTTCATCGCCACCGAGATGGTGGCACGAGCCGGTGACAACAAGCTCGCGGTGCCGCTGGACCAGGGTGTCGCCGCGATGGTCGCCGCCATCGAACGCGAGGCCGTACGCGCCTGCGTGCCGCAATGGCCTTGGCGCGCACTGAATCTCGTACTGCCCCGGCTCCCCCGCGCCATCGTGGCCCGTATGGGCTGAACGCCGCCGATCGCTCTGGTGGTCCGGGCGCGGGCGCATCGGGTGCCGCGCCCATTACCCCGTGGGTAATCGACGCGCCGGTGGCCGTCCGGCATGCTCGTCGCATGATCGATGCCGAGGGTACGCAGCTGTTTCACCGGACCATGCCGTTCACCGAGCGGCTCGGGGTGGAGGTGCTCGAGCACGGGCGCGACGCGGTGCGCAGCCGGCTGGCCTGGGACGAGAGCCTGTGCACGCTGGGCGGGGTGCTGCACGGCGGCGTGCTGATGTCGCTGGCGGACGCGACCGGTGCGGTGTGCGCGTTCCTGAATCTGCCCGAAGGCAAGCAGGGCACGACGACCGTGGAGTCGAAGACGAACTTCCTGCGCGCGGTGCGGTCCGGGTACGCCGTGGCCACCGCGCGGGCGCTGCACGCCGGGCGCAGCTTCATCGTGGTGGAAACCGAGATCCACGACGACGCCGGGAAACTCGTCGCCAAGGTGACCCAGACCCAGGCGGTGCTGTGACGCCCGCGACTCAACCGGTGCGGAGCATGACGCGGCCCCGATTGCGCCGCGTCTCCACCAGTTCCAGCGCCGCGGCCGGGCGACCGAACGCGGCTTCCACGTGGCGTGGCCGAATATGGTTGTCGGCCAGCAACTTCCATAGTTCGGCACGATAGGACTCGATCACCTCCGGTTCGGCGCGGGCCAATAGCCCCACCGAAAATCCGGTGACGGTCTTCAGATCCGCCAGGAGGCTGCCGACCTCGACCGCGCCGCCGCCCGCGCTGTAGGCCACGATCACCGATGAAGCTGCCCGGGTCTTCGACATGCTCGAACCGGGCCTCGGCGACTACGCCGTCGCCTGAATTTCTTACCGATCCGTGACGCACCCGCCGCGTTGCCCGCTCCGACGGCTCGCAGCGGCGAAGATCGTGGGCATGATGCCACCGACCGTCCTGCCCGCCTGAGCCGATGCGGGTCCTGCTGACCGGCGCCGCCGGGTTCATCGGTTCACACGTCCGCAGCGCTCTGACCGACGCGGGTGCGGAAGTGGTGGCGGCCGATCTCATGCTCGCCGCCGCCCACGGCCACGACGCCGCACCGCCCGGCGTGGTACGGCTCGCCGATGTCCGCGATCCCGACGCGGTGGCGGCGCTGATGGCCGGGGTGGATGTGGTGTGCCACCAGGCCGCGGTCGTGGGCGCGGGAGTCAGCGCCGCCGACGCTCCCGCGTACGCCAGCCACAACGATCTGGGCACCGCCGTCCTGCTGGCGGCCATGGCGCGGGCCGGGGTGCGGCGGCTGGTGCTGGCGTCGTCCATGGTGGTGTACGGCGAGGGCCGCTACCGCGGCGCGGGTCACGAGACCGCCGATCCGCCCCCGCGCCGCCGTGAGGATCTCGATCGCGGCCGGTTCGACCATTGCGATCCGGTGAGCGGCGAACCCCTGGATTGGGCGCCGATCGGCGAGGACAGCCCGCTGCGCCCGCGCAGCCTGTACGCGGCGAGCAAAGTGGCGCAGGAGAATTACGCGTGCGCCTGGGCGGCGGCGACCGGCGGCGCGGTGACCGCGTTGCGCTACCACAACGTGTACGGCGACGGGATGCCCAGGGACACACCGTATTCCGGAGTCGCGGCGATCTTCCGATCGGCACTGGAAGCGGGTGAGGCGCCGCGCGTATTCGAGGACGGCGGGCAGATGCGGGATTTCGTGCACGTGCGCGATATCGCCGCCGCCAATGTCGCCGCGATCCGCAAGCCACTGCCGGGCTTCGTGCCTCTCAACGTCTCCTCGGGCATCCCGATCGACATCCGCACGGTCGCAGAGCTGTTGGCTCGCGCCTCCGACGGCAAGCCGCCCGTGGTCACCGGCGAGTACCGTCCCGGCGACGTACGCCACATCGTGGCGAGTCCCGAACGCGCGGCCGAGGTCCTGGATTTCCGCGCCACGATCTCCCCGGCCGCGGGGCTCGCCGAATTCGCCACCGCCCCACTGCGTTCCGCCGCGGGCACCGGCACCCCGACGTGGCGGTAAAGGTTCCAACGAGGCAGACCGCCACCGAGAAACGCCCTGGCGACGACCTAGGCCGGACGACGAGATCGACCTAGCCGCGCCCCACACCCGACGACGAGATCGACCTGGCCGATCACACGTCGCGCGGGGCTTCCGACAGCGGTAGGCGAATCTCGAAGCGGCAGCCGACTTCCCGGTTGTGCGCGGTGACGGTGCCGCGGTGGGCTCGAACGAGGCCTGCGGCGATGGCCAGGCCCATGCCGCTGTTGGTGCCGGTGTCCGCGGCCGGGGAGCGGGCGGCGGTGCCGCGGTAGGCGATCTCGAAGATGCGGGGCAGGTCGACCGGATCGATGCCCGGGCCGCTGTCGTCCACGCGGGCCCAGGCGTGATCGCCGGAGATACCGGCGGAGACCTCGATGCGGCCATCGGGCGGCGTGTGCTCGATGGCGTTGGTGACCAGATTGGTCAGCGCCCGGGTCAGCGCCCGGTCGCTGGCTGACACCATGATCCGCGAATCCGGTTGCCGCGCGGTCAGTTCCACCCGCGCTCGGGCCGCGGTCGGCTGGTTGGCGGCGGTCACCTCGTCGATGAGTTCGCGCAGATCCACCGGTTCCAGTTCGAGCCGCAGCGCTCCCGAGTTGATCTTCGACATCTCGAACAGATCGTCCACCATCGCCGAGAGCCGATGGGTCTCGCGCACTATCTGCCGCGCGTACCGCTCGACGGTTTCGGGACGGTCGATCACGCCGTCGACCAGGGCCTCCCCCATGGCCCGGATGCCCGCCAGCGGGGTGCGCAGATCGTGGCTGACCCAGGCCACCAGCTCGCGGCGGGATCGCTCGGCGGCGCGCTCCTGTTCGATCATCTGCTTCTCCCAGACCGTCTTACGCGCCTGGATCCGGCCGAGCACGATGGCCGTGGACACGCCGACGAGCGTGACCACCGCGAGCACCACGCCGATTCGGCGCAGTTCGTCGGTGAACATCATCCCGCTCACCGAAACCACTCCGACCAGGGTCGCCAGGGTCGGGATCAGCACCAGCACAACCATGCTGGTGGTGAGGCTGCGGTTGTGGGTGAGCCGGATCGCCACGGCGCCCAGGGCCACCACGGGCACCGATCCGGCCAGCGCGTACCCGATCAGGGCCGCCATGTCAGTCGGCATCGATGTCCTCTCCGGGGCGGCCCCACGCATAGCCGCGACCCCAGATCGTCTCGATCCGGTGCGCGGCACCGAGTTTGGCACGCAAGCGTTTGATGTGCACGGTGACGGTGGACTGATCGCCGAATGTCCATCCCCACACCCGTTCCAGCAGTTCGGCACGGCCGAACACGCGCTGCGGATGGGCGAGCAGGAAGGCCAGCAGGTCGAATTCGCGGGCGGTCAATTCCACCCGCCGACCATCGATGAGCACCGACTGGGCGCCGGGGCGCACCTCGATCGCACCGCTGTGCAGCACCTGTTCCGCGGCAGGCGGCGGGCGGTGCGCCCGTCGCAGCACCGACGCCACCCGCAGCGCGAGTTCGCGCGGGCTGAACGGCTTGACGAGGTAGTCGTCGGCGCCGGACCGCAAGCCCAGCACCCGGTCCTCCTCCTCGCCGAGCGCGGTGAGCAGGATGATCGGCATGTCGGGGTGCCGGCCGGCGCGCACCGCGCGGCACAGTTCGATGCCGTCCGGCGGCGGCATCATCACGTCCAGCACGGCCAGATCGATGTCGTTGCGCGCCAGCACCGCCGCGGTCGCGGGGCCGTCGGCGGTCTCCACGACGGTCAGGCCGTCACGTTCCAGATATCGGCGCACCACCTCCCGCACCACCGCGTCGTCGTCGGCCACCAGAATGCGCATGGGACTTACCAATTCGTGAGCAGGAGATGAGCCAGCAGCAGCGTCGCCACCGCCTGGACGGCGAGCCAGAAGCGCACCGAGCGCGGCGGCAGCAATGCCGTGGCGGCGAGCAGCCACATGTCGAACGGCAACCAGATCCGCTCGGTCTCCGCCTTGCTCAGCCCGCTCAGGTCCGCGGCGAGAATCGCGAGCAGGGCTGCCGCCGCGAGCAGGGCGGCGGGATCGACGGCGGAGCGCCAATCAGCCAGATACCCCGCGGCTTTCGAGGACCACGACGTCGACAGCGAAAGATACTGCCGCCCCGTCGAATTCGGCCCGGTCAGGGCCGCGCCGAGCGCCAGGCCCCGCGCCACACGCGGCCCGGCCGCCGCGGTCGCCAGGCCCACCGCACACACCGTCGCGGCCAGATTGCCCCACACCCAATAGGAATACGGGCGCTCGCTGGCGATGCCCTGGTAATACCGTTGCACCACAAGGTGATAGCCCTCCAGCCACCAGAAGCCGCCCGCGGTGAACGCCACCACCACGACGGCGACGCCGAGCAGCGCGGGCAGCACCGGCCGCAGCCCCCGCGCGGCCACGACGGCCGCCGCGGGGATGACCATGAGCACCAAGCCGTAGTTCAGATACAGGCCGAACCCGAACAGCAAGCCGGACCCGACAGCGGCCGGTGTCCGCCCCGCGCCGGGCCGGGTCGCGACCGCCAGCAGCGCCACTGCCCAGGCCGCGACGCCCGCGAACAGCGCGTCGGCCGACACCGCGAGCCAGATCGCCGCGGGCGCCAGGGCGAGGAAAGGCGTTGCGGCCCTGGCACGTTCGGGCGCACCGAGGGCATTCAGCGCCACCGGGACGGCCACCGCCGCACTGCATCCGGCCAGCACGCACACCACCGCGGCCCACGCGCCGCCACCGAGCCCGACCCGATCCAGCAGCACGAACACCAGCAGTGCGCCGGGCGGGTGCCCGGACACGTGCGTCGTCCACGAATCCGGCTGGAAGTCGAGGATGCGCCCGGCGAAACCGCGCAGCATCGCTCCGATGTCACCGACGCCGCCGACTTCGTGCAAGTACTCGTGCCCGCTGGTCAGGCGGCCCGCGAAGCCGCGCTGCCAGCCGTCGACCAGCGCCAGCGAGAACGCCCACACCACCGCGGTCACCCAGGTCAGCGCCAACAGCCGCCGCCACGGCAGCTGTCGGGCGGCGGTGGGGCCCAGCACGACGACCAGCACCGCGACCGCGATCGCGGTGCCCGTCCCCCAGCCGACGTGCGGCAGCCACTGGCCGAAGATCGGCGCGGCGGCGGCGTAGACCCGCTCCCGCCAATGTTCGCTGTGCATTCGCGGGACGACGAAAGCCGCCGCGACGAGCGCAGCGGCCAGTCCGGCGCACACCAGGTCGGCTCGGACGCCGGCTTTCCGGACGCGGGGAAGGGTCGCCTGTCGCACAGCGTTCACCCTAGGCCGCACCGGGCGCGGAAACCCGCCGAAGGGCACAGGCGGCCCACGGCGTCATACTTTCGTCACCGGTTCGCTGGGCCGCGGACGCCCGACTCTGGCCTACGGTTCCCCTGTGACCGATACCCGCAGCGCATGCGATATCACCGTGGTGATTCCGTGCCACAACGAAGCCGGAGCACTGCCCGCCGTGCTGGCCGCGGTGCCGACCGGATATCGAGTGATCGTGGTCGACAACGCGTCCACCGACGAGACCGCCGCGGTGGCCCGGGCCGGCGGCGCAACCGTGATCGGCGAGCCGAATCCGGGTTACGGCTCGGCCGTGCACGCCGGTGTGTGTGCCGCCGAGACGGCCGTGGTCGCCGTGCTGGACGGCGACGGGTCGATGGATGCCGGAGAGTTGCCGGAATTGTTCGAACACCTGGATCCGGATGTCGACATGGTGGTGGGGCGGCGGCGGCCGGTCGGCGCGGGAGCCTGGCCGTGGCACGCCCGGCTGGGCAACATGGTGATCGCCGGGCTGCTGCGCCGCCGCCACGGGCTGCCTGTGCACGACATCGCGGCCATGCGGGTCGCCCGCCGGGACCGGCTGCTGGCGCTGGGCCCGCTGCATCCGCGATCGGGTTATCCGCTGGCGCTGCTGATCCGCGCGGCCCGGGCACAGTGGCGAATCGTGGAGCGCGACATCAGCTATCGGCCGCGCAGCCACGGCGTGTCCAAGATCTCCGGTTCGGTGCGGGGCACCGTGCGTGCCGTGCGCGACTTCTGGAGCGTGCGATGAGGTCTCTCGACGCCACGGCCCTGGTGGTCGCCAAGGCGCCCATCGCCGGATTCGCCAAAACCCGTCTCACACCGCCGTTCTCGCCGCGCGAGGCCGCGCAGCTGGCGGCCGCCGCGCTGCTGGACACGCTGGCGGCGGTGCGGCACAGCGGCCTTCGGCATCGCGTGGTCGCCTGGACCGGCGATCTGGACCTGGCCGAACACGCCGCCGAACTCGCCGCCGCGCTGGCCGAATTCACGCTGGTCCCGCAGCGCGGCGACACCTTCGGGCAGCGGCTCGCCCATGCCCACCACGATGCCGCGGAGCTGGGCGCGCCGGTGCTGCAGATCGGCATGGACACGCCGCAGGCCGGTCCGGCAGTGCTGGCCGCGGGCGCCGCGCGGCTGCTCGACAGCGGCGATACGGTGCTCGGCCCCGCCACCGACGGCGGCTGGTGGGCACTGGGTCTCACCGAACCGGCCCCTGCGCGCGTGCTGACCGAGGTGCCGATGTCCACCGGCAGCACCGGTGCGCGAACGCGAGCGGCGTTGCGCGAGTTCGGCTGCCGGGTGCATCGCCTGCCGACGCTGTCCGACGTGGATACCGTCGAGGACGCGGTCGCGGTGGCCGCGGAGTACCACGGGCGCTTCCCGCACACCTTCGCACGGCTGCACCCGAAGCGCTTGGCGGACAGCGGATCCGCGCTGTCCGCCGCGGAATCGGCCCTACACGGATAGGTCACTCGATGACGCAGGAGACTCCGTTCCGGGAGACTCGGCTGCTGCTCCCGCGGCGGCTCGCCACACGGATTTCGACCGCCCGTTCGGTCGCGGTGACCGCCCGGGTCGGCAGCGTGCTGGGCGTGGCGGTCACGGTGTGCTTCGCGACCGGGCTGATCAGCCACTGGATTCAGCATCCGCCCGACTGGTTCGTCTGGCCCGCGCATCCGGTGTGGCTGTACCGGGTGACCCAGGGCGCCCACGTGATCTCGGGGATCACGGCCGTTCCGCTGCTGCTGGTCAAGTTGTGGTCGGTCTATCCGCGGCTGTTCGCGCGGCCGCTGTTCGGCAATCCGCTGCGACTGATCGAGCGGGCGTCGGTGGCCGTGCTGGTGGGCTCGATGATCTTTCAGCTGGCGACCGGGCTGTGCAATATCGCGCAGTGGTATCCGTGGAAGTTCTTCTTCACCACGACGCATTACGCGATGGCCTATGTCGCCTTCGGTGCGATGGCGGTGCATCTGGCGGTCAAGCTGCCGTCGGTGCGGGCCGCGCTGCGGCGACCGGTGGACGATCCGGAATCCGTTGAGACCGGCGACGGCGCTGCCGGACAAGGGATTTCACGGCGTTCCGTGCTGTCCGCCGCCGGAGTCGCCGCCGCTGTCGCCGGGCTGGCCACGTCCGGTCAGACCGTTCCCTTCCTGCGCCGGGTCTCGGTTCTGGCACCCCGCTCCGGTTCCGGGCCGCAGGGGCTTCCGGTCAACCGGACCGCGGGCGACGCCGCCGTCGCGGATGCCGCGCGTGACCCGGCGTACCGCCTGCGGGTCCGGGTCGGCGGCCGAAGCCGAGAGTTCGCCCTCGACGAGTTGCGCGCGCTGCCACAGTCGGCGGCGGCACTGCCGATCACCTGCGTCGAAGGATGGAGTGCGTCGGCGCACTGGAGCGGGGTGCGGCTGCGCGATCTGCTCGCGGCGGTCGGCGAATATCCGGGTGGCAGTGTGCGTTTCGTGTCGCTGGAGCGGGGCGGGTTGTATCGGGAGTCGGTGCTGCCCCCTCCGCATGTGATCGCCGCCGACACGCTGATCGCCTTGCGGCTCAACGGCGAACAGCTCGATCTCGACCATGGATATCCGTGCCGTCTCATCGCGCCCAACCGGCCGGGCGTACTGCAGACCAAGTGGCTGGCGGCCGTGGAGGTGACGGCATGACGGTGATTCGCTTGCTGCTCGCCCTCGGTGGCGTCGCCGCGGCCTGGTACGGCGTGACCCTGCTGGCGCCGATGAACGCCGCCGACCTGCGATCGGTGGCGACCTGGTTCGTCGCCGGAATTCTGTTGCACGACTTCGTCTTCGCGCCGCTGTGTGCCGCCGTCGGAGTCACCATGCGTCGCCTGCTGCCGCCTGCCCGATGGTCGCCGCCGGCCTACGGCGCTACCTGCACGGTGACGTTGCTGCTGGTCGCGGTGCCGGTGATCGATCGTCGGCACGCGATCGCGGGCAATCCGACCGTCGTCGACCGCCCGTACGCCGTGGGGCTGGCGGTGGCGCTGGCGGTGATCTGGGCGGTCGTCGCGATCGCGCTGCTGCGCGGACGACGATCCGCTATAAAGCGCTGAGAAGCAGTGTCTCTCGAAAGGCGACTACCCGGCGTGCGCGCCCGGTGACATCGGTCGGCCGTCCCCGGTCTCGAGCAGCGCTTCCCCGGCCTGCTGGAACTGGTCGCCGACTGGACGCCGCCGAATTCATCGCGCTGACCGGCCGGAGTCAGGCGAAGGATGCGCGGTGTTCCAGCACCCAGTCGAGGAAGGTGCGCGGCGGACGGCCGGTGATTTCCTCGACCGTCGGATGGACCACCGAGGTGAACGACTCCAGGGCCGTAGCGCGCAAAGCCATGATGGCGTCGGCCATTTCGGCCTCGATACCGAATCGGAGCAGCGCGGCACGCGCCTGCTCGGGTGTGGTCTCGACGAAGCGCAGCGGGCGGCCGAGCACCTCGGCGAGGATCTCGGTCTGCTCGCCCGGGGTGAGCGGGCGCGGGCCGCTGAGGGTGTGGACGCGGCCCTCGTGACCGGGTTCGGTGAGGGCTTTCGCGGCGACGGCGGCGATGTCGTACGGATCGACGACGGCGATCCGGCCCTGACCGTAGGGGGCGTACACGGTGTCGTGGTCGCGCACGGTCGGCGCCCAATGCAGCGCGTTGGCCATGAAACCCAAGGGGCGCACCATGGTCCACGGCACCCCGCTCGCCCGGACCGCCCGCTCACCCGCGCGGTGCCACGCCGGGATCGGGTCGGTCGCGGCCGCGTCACCGGCGCGGCCGGAGGACAGTTTCACGATGTGCGCGACACCGGCGCGGGCGGCCGCGGCGGCGACGGCGGCATCGTGCCGCGGCAGTTCGGGTCCCGCCGACAGGAGGAAGACCCGGTCCGCGCCCGCGAGCACGCCGGGCAACCCATCGGGCTCGCCCAAGTCGCCGCGCACGATTTCGACACCCGCGGGCAGACTCGCGGTGGACGGACGCCGGGTGACGGCCCGTACCCGCGCGCCCATCACGCACAACTGCTCGACCACGAGGCGGCCGACGGTCCCGGTGGCTCCGGTGACGACGATCATGAGCACTCCTTGTTCGCAGATCGCGGGCATTCCCGCACCTCTGCGAGCCTGAGCCGAGCAGCTCACACTCTCCATCGAAACCCGGTAGGCCGCCGCACATCAGCTACCGGCCGCGCCGCAACCTCGGATTTCCGCCTCTACCCACGCCGGGGCACACGGTTTCCTCCACTCGCGGCGATACGAGCCACCGGACCGCGCAGCGCGCGGATCAGCGGGGCTTGATGCGACCCGCCGCCACCAGTGCCTGGTAGGCCGCCGCCTTGCGGGGGCAGTCGCCGACCGAGCAGTCGAGGTGTTCCTGCATGGTGCGGTGGGCCTCCGGCACCTCGAAGCGGCGGTCGGGCGCGTTGTGGGACAGGGCGGCGGCCACCGGCATCGCGGGTGGGACGGATTCGGCCAGCAACCGCTGGCGAATCTCGGCGACGGAGGTGCGGCCGGTCGGGAGGCGCTGCGGACGCACGTTCAGCACCACGACGGCCATCGCGCCGACCAGAACCATGGTCGCGGCGAAAACCTGCCAGCCGCCCATCACCTCACCTCCCCCGACCCGAAAGTGACAGTATCCGAAGGATATTCGCAACAGGTGTTCATGACTCTCTCATGGATTCCGAATTACCTTGATGCAGTGGGCATTACACGTACCCAGGCGGCGCGAGATGGATCGAGACGTCGTTGCGTCCCACTCGTGCCGCCAGCAGCCGACCGGCGACGTACCGGCCGGCCGCGTCATCGGCGGTCCAGATGCTCGCGCACGGACCGCACGGATCATTGGCCAGCGTCGAGGCCGCCGCCGCGTCGGCGACCCGGACGACCGGCAGAATCGGGCCCAGCGTCTGCTGGGTCAGCACGATCATCGCCGGATCGGCGCCGCCCAGCACGGTGGGCGCGAAGACCTGGCCGTCGGCCGTCCCGCCGAGATGCAGTGTGGCGCCCTTCGACAGCGCGTCGTGCACCTGGTGCCGGAGATGCCGCACGTGCGCCGCCGACGTCATCGGCTCGACGCGGGGATCCTCGGGATCGGCGGCGCCGAACGCGACGACCTCGGTGACCAGCCGATCCACGAATTCGTCGTACACGGGCGCCGCGACGAACACCCGCTCGATGCTGTGGCAGCTCTGCCCGGCATCGGCGAGCCCGCCCAGCGCGATGCCCGCGGCCGCCGCGCCCAGATCTGCGTCGGCCAGCACGATCGCCGACGACTTTCCGCCGAGCCCCAACCGGCACGGAACGAGCCGGGCGGCCGCACGCAGCGCGACGACCTTCCCCGTTTCCGGCGAGCCGGTGAAATGCACGTAGTCGACGGTGTCCACGACGGCCGGGCCCGCGTCGGGACCGGCCGCGAACTCCAGCACCGGCGGCGCCCCGAGCCCGGCCCAGCCCTCGACCACCGCGCGCACCGTCAGCGGGGTCACGGTCGAGGGCTTCACCAGGACCGCCGAACCGGCCATCAGGGCCGGCACCGCGTCGAGCAGCGTCGACGCCAGCGGATAGGTCCAGGGCGAGAGGACACCGACCACCGCGCACGGGCGGTAGGTGATCGCCAGTTGCAACGCGACACTCGGGTTGCCGTGCGTACGCTGCCACGGTGCTCCGAGAAAGTCGGCACCATGCGTGCGATGGTAATCGATGACGTCGATGCCGAGGCGCAGTTCCCGCAAAGCCGCGGCAACCGACTTCCCGGTTTCCGCCGCGAGCGACTCGACCAGCATTTCCTCGTTGCCGGACAACCATTCCCGGAATCGCGTGAGCCAGTGCACGCGGCGGACGACACCCATTGCCCGCCAAGACGTCTGGGCATCGCGCAGTGCGGCCACCGCGGCGCGGACGTGCTCGGCATCGTGTGTCGGCACGGTGCCCAGAGCACGGCCGTCGCCGGGCGCGGTGACGGTGATCCGGGCATTCCCGGCGGTATTCGGATAGGCGGACAGCATTCGGTTCACTCCGAGCGTGGTGGCAGCGGCACGGAAGCGGTGCGGCATGCCAGAAACCGTATGACCCAACTTATTCCGCAACCAGCGGGCAATGGGCCAGATACCGACTAATATCGGCCGAATCCAGCAAACTTACCGTCGAGTAGCGTGTCCGGTTCGCCGGGTCGGCATCGGGTATCGGTGCGGGCGTTGGTCATACGGTTATCGAATAGATCAGCGGATTCGGGCCACCGGAGCGCCGATTTCTGCGACGATGCCTAGGTGGACGAGCCTGCGCAGGTGCGGTCGATCAACGGTGTGGCATTGCTGGTGGACTACGCGGTCACTCGCGGTCTGCGGATGCCGGACATCCTGCGGGGCACCGGAATTCGGGAACAACAGCTGCAGGATCCCGGCGGCGAGATCACCCTCGCCCAGGAACTCACGCTGCTGCGCAACGTGGTCGACGGCGTGCACAACGAGCCCGGCCTGGGCCTGATGGCCGGTTTGCTGTGCCACCCACCGTCGTTCGGCGTGCTCGGCTTCGCCGTGATGAGCAGCCCCACCCTGCGCCACGCCGCGGACATCGGAGTGCGCTACGCCGACCTGTGGTTCACCATCGCCCGGCACGCCCTGGTCGAGCACGGTGACGAACTGTGGCTGGTGCGCGACGACAGCGGCGTGCCATCGGAACTGCGCCGATTCACCCTGGAACGGGACTTCTCGGCGATCGCCACCATCCAGCAGGACCTGGTTCCGATGCGAGTGCCGACCCTGCGCGTCGAGGTGACCGTGGAGCCGCATCCGGTCTACGAGATGTTCGCGACCATGCTCGGCGTCGACAAGATCACCTTCGGCGCGCCGCGCTCACTGATGGCCTGGCACCGCAGCACACTGGATGTGGCGCTCCCGCAGTCGAACGCGGCGACGGCGCGCTTCTACGAACAACAGTGCGCCGACATCATGCAGCGCCGCCGCAGCCGCGGCGGGGTCAGCGGCCGGGTGCGCGAATTGCTGATCCGGCACGGCGGGGTCACCGACCAGTCCCGCGTCGCCGCGGATCTCGACGTCAGCGTGCGCACGCTGCGCCGCCGCCTCGCCGACGAGGGCACCACCTTCCGCGAACTGAGCAACGAGACCATCGGCATGCTGGCCGAGGAGTTGCTCGTCGCCGGGCTGACCGTCGAGAACGTCGCGGAACGGCTCGGCTACTCCAGCGTTTCGGCCTTCACCTCCGCCTTCCGCTCGTGGAAGGGGCAGCCGCCGGGGCATTTCGCCCGCGTGCACCGAGGGCGGGCCATCGCTCGCGTCTAGCGGGCTCTACCGCCGTAATGAGTTCGAGACTGGCTAATAGTGCGCTATTCGCCCAGCTGGACTTATCCTTCCCAGATGACAACCAGCAAAGAAGGAGTTCTCGAGGGGCCGCTGCATCAACTGGCCCGTGGCGCGTGGCAGTCCCTGGTGGTTATCGGTCTGCTGTCGGTGGTGGTGGGCATCCTGGTCCTGGTGTGGCCGGGTCCGACGCTGGTCGTCGCCGGTGTCCTCTTCGGCGTATATCTGCTGGTCTCCGGCATCTTCCAGCTGGTGGCGGCCTTCGGCGCGCACGTCGGCACCGGCTGGCGGGTGTTGTCGATCCTCAGCGGCATCCTGTCGTTCATCCTGGCGTTCTTCAGCTTCCGGCACATCGGTGACGCGATCGTGTTGCTGGCGTTGTGGATCGGGATCAGCTGGCTGTTCCGCGGTATCGCGGTGCTGATCGCCGGCACCGAGGCGCCGTCCGGCGTCCCCGGGCGCGGCTGGTCGATCTTCTACGGCATCGTGCTGTTGATCGGCGGCATCGTGCTGGTCGTGTGGCCGATCAGCTCGATCGTGACGCTGACGCTGGTGGCCGGGTGGTGGCTGATCTTCATGGGCATCATGGAGTTCGTCTACGCCTTCCAGGTGCGCGGCGCCGCCAAGCGCACCCCCGCTCAGGTCTGAGCTAAGCCGCGGGGCCGGTGAGGATCGCCCAGCAGGCGGAGCGCAGCGCAGGCAGGCCGACGCCGGCCTGGAGTGCGAATCGGGTTCCTGGAGTAGGTGTTCGCGGTCGGCGAGGGCGGTGACCATGAGCATCGAGGCCAGCCGCAGCCGCTCGGCGAACACGCTGTCCGGCAGCCCCGGCAGGGCGGCGCGCAGGCGTGCGGTGAGCAACCGGATGCTGTCGGCGTGGGGGTGGGCGGCCGCGGTCGCGGCGGGATCGTAGCGGGGGTTGCGCATGGTTTCGGCCATGAATCGCACGTACGAGCCCGGCTCGCCGCGGCCCTCCAGGGTTTCGGCCAGCGGGTCGATCAGGGCCGCGACCAATCGCGCCACGTCGCCGTCGCCGCCGGTGCGGTGCAGTTCGTCGAGCAGCCGCAGTCGGCGGGCGTTCACATCGGCCATGCGCCAGGCGTAGATCGCCGCGACCAGCCCGTGTTTACCGCCGAAGTGATACGCCACGGCCGAGGTGTTGCGCTGCCCGGCGGCGGCCGCGATCTGCCGCAGCGAGACGGCATCGATGCCGAACTCACCGAACAGCCGCTCGGCCGCGGCCAGGATCCGGCGCTGTACGTCCGGCGGTGCGGCGGTCACGGGCCGGCGGCGATGCGGAACAGTCCCGTGGCGGCGCCCTGGTACTGGGTGCCGTCGGGCGCGAGGGAGCCGACCATCTGCAACGGGTCCATGAGCACGCCCGCGCCCAGCGGCTGCCGAGTACGGACCGCGCCGGTCGCGGCGTCGATCACCGTGTAGCCGAAGGCATCCGCGGGCGTGGTGGTCCCGCCGGGCAACGCCGGTACCCGGTCGAGGGTGTAGATGTCGTTGTCGGCCGACGACAGTCGCGGAACCGCCGCGGACGCGACGTTATTGGTCCACGCCACCGCGCAACCGGATCCCGACGGGTCGAGGTCCACGCGGGTCATTCCACCGGTGAAGGCGGCCGCGGGCGGGTCGCTGGGGCCGGTCGCGCCCGTGGGGTACGGGTAGCCGTAGGTGCTCGCGACGAATACGCTGCGGCCCGCGCCGATCGGCGAGTTCTCCGTCCCGCTCGCGCCGGGCGGGAGTACCGCCACCGAGCACACCGGGTGGCCGGTGTGCGCGTCGAACACCAGGAGATGTTCGCGGGGAGTGGCGTTGTCGGTGATCGCCACGTAGTCCGAACCGGTGCGCGGGCCGAAGAAGGTCGGCGTCGCGCCCGTCCCCCAACTCAACTGGCCCGGCTTGCGGGCCGGGCCGCGATCGTAGTCCTGTCGCCAGATCACCTGCGGGACACCCGATTCGCCCGCGCGGACCAAGTACAGCGCGTGATCACCGGCGACCGCGACACCCGCCGTCGCGGCGGCGATGCTGTTGGCGACGGATTCTCCGGAGCCCAACGTAACGGCCTGGGCCGCACCGCTTTCCGGATCGAGATACCCGACCCGGCCGTGCTCGGTGGCAAACCAGATGCGACCGTCCCGATCGGGCACCAGCGATTCCAGGGCATCGCACCCCGGCCCGCCGCCGGGCTCGGTGACGGGGGGCGCGACCGAGACGGTACGGCGGCCGAACAGCCGCCAACCGCCGTCGGGGGCTTTCTCGTGGCCGATCCAGGTGATCGAGTCGCCGCCCGTCGCCGCCACGAAATCCCCTGTGCCGTCGAGGTATCCGTAGACGCCGCCGAGGAGGCTGCCCGCCGCCAGCGGCAGCGAACTCAGCGGCGCGCCGGTCGCCGGATCCAGCAGATACAGCACGGGCGCGCGGGTGGCGATGCTGGTGCACAGCGCCTGCGGCAGCCCGTCCGCGGCGATCAGGATGGTGGGGCACGCGGCGCCCAGTGCGACGAACCGCGCCCGGATCGGACCGGTGCCCGGCCCGGGATTGGGTGTGGTGTCCGACGCCTCGGCGTCGCCGTGCATCGTCGCCGTCCCCGCCGGGCCCAACCGGTCGTGCGCCGGCGGCCGCGGGCCGAAGTCGTCGGCGCCGGCCGTGCCACCGCTCGGCCCCACCATCACTGCCAGGGCGACCGGCCACGCCAGGAATCGACAGCCGCGCCCACGCATCCGCATGCCCGCGAGATTAACGCACTTGCGTTAAACGTTCACGGCGGAGCATTCCCGAATGCCTGCGGCCCGTGCCTTCCGGCTGCTATTTTCGACGATGCCGAGGTCAGCCGGTCGCGGCGGGGCGCGCCCCCACATCTCGGGGCTTCGCAGCGCCTCCGCGCGCGGTCAGACTGGTCGATGATCAATGCTCGGGGGTAGATGATCAGCAGCACTCGCACGCCGGCCGGCCAACCCGCTTTCCTGTCGGGAGGGCATGTGATCGCTCGGCCGACACTGTATTCGGGGTGGATGCGGTGCTGTGCACGCCGACAACACGGGAGGATTGTCGATGATGGACCGGAGCAGCGCCGCATACCCGACGCAGCCACCACGCAGCAGCAGATTCGCGCCGCTCGGCGAGATGGTCACCATGATGCGCGACCCACTGGCCGTGATGCAGCGGCTGGCGCGCGAGTGCGGACCGATCACCGAGTTCCGGCTCGGCCCGGCACGCGCCGTGCTGGTCGCCGCGCCGGATCCGATACATGAAGTGCTCGTCGGCAACGCCGCCGACTTCGGCCGCGCCCGGGCGATGGTGCTGGGGCTGTGGCCCGCGCTGCGCAACGGGCTGGTCGTCTCGGAGGGCGAGTTGCACCAGCGCCAGCGCGGCCTGATCGGCCCGCTGTTCACGCCGCGCCGCATGACCGCCTACGTCGACGCCATCGCCGAACATGTACGCGCACACCTGGATCGCTGGTCGGGCGCCGGGCAATTCGACGCGCTCGACGCCATGCAGCGGCTGACCCACGACATCATGGGGGAACTGTTCGCGGGCGAGGCCCTGGCCGACGACGAGGAGGCGCTCGCGGCGATCACCCGGATCTTCGACTGGGAGATCCGCTTACTGAGCCGGCCGATCGTGGCGCCGCTGTTCGTGCCGACCCGCCGCAACCGCGCCTTCGCGCGCGACATCGCCTACATCCGCGGCCGGGTCGGGGAACTCGTCGAGGCGCGCCGCAGCGGTGCCGCGTCCGGCACCGACATCCTGCAGGCTCTCGTCGAGGTGCGCGACGCCGACGGTGAGATGGCCTTCGATCAGCTCGTGGACGAGACGATCAACCTGTGGGCCTCCGGGATCGAGACCTCCTCCGACGCCCAGTTCTGGACCGCGTACGCGCTGTCGCGGCATCCGGAGGTGGCCGAGCGGGCGCGCGCGGAGACCGACCGTGTGCTCGGCGGCCGCCTGCCGACCGCCGCGGACCTGCCGAATCTGCCGTACTGCCTGCAGGTGTTCAAGGAGACCATGCGGCTGTACTCACCCGCTCCGGCCTTCCTGCGGCAAGCCGTGCGCGACACCACGATCGGCGGCTATCACGTCCGGCGCGGCACGGTCGTGTTCGTCGCCCCGTACGTCATGCACCGCTCGCCCGAGTGGTACCCGAACCCGCTGACGTTCGACCCGGACCGCTTCGCATCCGACCGGAAGCTGCCGCGGCACGCCTACCTGCCGTTCGGTGCGGGGCGGCACGTCTGCGTCGGGTCCTCGCTGGCACTGCTGGAAGGCCAGATCTTCACGGCCGTGCTGCTGAACTCCGGCACGCTCGGCATCCGCGACGGCGACGCGGTGCGGCCGCATCTGCAGACCAATCTCCGGCCGCGCGATCGCGTGCACGCCACGTACGCGGTGCGCGATCCGGCCTCGGTGGGTGGTGCGCCCGCATGCGCCTGATCCGGACGTCGCCGTGACCGCTGCCCCGGCGGAAACCATCGGTGCGCAGGCGGGTCCGGCGACAGCGCGGATCACCCGCTCGGCGGCGCTGCTGGTCGGGGCGGTCGGCGTACTGCTCGGACCGGCGGTGGCGCGGGAGGCCTGGCAGCAGGCGCGGTACCTGGCGCCGTGGTGGACGCCGGTGGCCGCCGTCGCCGTGTTCGGGAGTTGCCTGGCACTGGCCGTGCTGGCGTTCGTCGCGCCGCTGCGCGTGGTCCGGGGCATGTGCGGCGGGATGGTGTTCGCGACGCTGACGGCGATCGTGTTGCTGCCGTTCGCGATTCGCCATCCGGAACTGCGCGACGACCCGTTCTGGCTGCTGCGTACCGTGGCGCCGGGTGCGGCGGCGGGCGCCCTGGTGTGGCGGCCGCGGGTGGCGGCCGCGGCGCTGGTGCTGGTGATCGGCGGCGGCGCGGTGGCCAACGGCATGGTCCAAGGCGGGGTGCGCGGGCTCACGCTGCTGCTCGACTTCAGCCGGAACTTCGGCATCGCGGGCCTGCTCACCTGGGGGCTGGTGACGGTGCTGCGCGCGGCGGGAACCCTCGACGAGGAGTCCGCGCGAGCCGAGCGCGACGCCGCCCAGGTGGCGGCCGCCGACGCGAAAAGCCGTGAGCGCGCGCGTTTCTCGGCGATCATTCACGATGATGTGATGTCGACGCTGCTGGACGCCTCGCGCGGGCGCGACGCCACCGCGCTGGGCCGGCTGGCCCGCAAGACGCTGGGCCGGTTCGACGAATTCCGGCGGATCGGCGAGCGCGGCGGGGAATTGGACGCGCTGCGCGCGATCGGAATGCTGCGGGCGACGGTGTCGGCGATCAATCCGGGCATCACGTTTCGATCGAAGCGGCTCACCGGCTTCGCGCGGCTGCGGGTGCCCGCCGATGTCTGCGACACCATCGCGGCGGCGCTGGCCGAGGCGGTCCGCAACAGCCTGCGGCACGGCGGCGGCACCGGGCGGCGGGTGCGCCGCGACGTCACCGTGACCGTGGGCACCGGGGCGCTGCAAGTCGAAATGCGGGACGACGGTGCGGGTTTCGATACCGAGGAGGTGCCGGCGCACCGGCTCGGCGTGCGGCGCAGCATCCTCGCGCGGATGGCCGACCTACCCGGCGGGGGGGGGGGGGGGGGGGGGGGGGCGCCCGGCGGGGGGGGGGGGGGGCCCGGGGGGGGGGGGGGGCCCCCCCCCCCCGCCCGCCCCCCGGGGCCCCCCCCCCGGCCCCCCCCCCCCCCCCCCCCCCCCCCG
>NZ_JARWOP010000240.1 GCF_029868745.1 Nocardia wallacei
GTCCAGAACCACCTCAGGATGCAGCATGCCGAAACCCTAGCGACCACCCCACACCCCCCAAAGCACCCTGTCAATTCCAATACACCCCCCCCACCCCCCGCCCCCCCCACCCCCCCCCCCCCAAAAACCCCCCCTCCCGGCCCAAAAACCGGGGGGGGGTGGGGTGGGGCGGGGGGGGGGTGGGTGTAATGGAAATCACAGGGTGCTTTGGGGGGTGTGTGGGGGTCGCTAGGGTTTCGGCATGCTGCATCCTGAGGTGGTTCTGGACAATTGCGACGCCGTCTATGACTTCTATCGGGAGCATCGGCAGAATCGGTTGCAGGCCATGGGTGCTTATGCGTTGCTGGCGCGGCGGTATCGGCCTCGGATCAGTTATGCGGTGGGGGCTCGGGAGGGGCTGCGGGAGTTGACCTCTCGACGGCGGCCGTTGCTGATCGCGATCAATCATCTGTCGCAGCAGGATCCTTATACGGTGGCGGCCGCGGCGTGGCGCAGTGGGTTGCGGCCGGTGATCGGGCGGGCGCGGGTGCTGGCGAAAGACGAGCTGTTCATCGATCCGGATCAGCGTCGCAAGGTTGAGATGATGGGCGGGATTCCGGTGTTCCGCGGGAAGGACCACGGTATTCGCGCGGTGAACGCGGCGGGGCAGCGCATGATCGACATCTGTGCCGAGCGGATGGCTCGCGGCGACAGCGTCGCGGTATTTCCCGAGGGCACCTGCAACGACGTCGATCCGACGCGGGTGCAGGCGGTCGGGAGCGGGATCGGGCATATCGCGTTCCGGGCGATGAAACTCGGTGCCCGGCCCGCGTTGGTCAGCCTGGGGCTCAGCTACGGACCGCGGCCGGACCCGTCCGTGGAACCGACCGCCGACGAGGTGAAATCGGCCAGCTTCCATTTCGGGGTACCGATGGCCGAACTGCCCGCGCGGCCCGCCGAGATCGCCCGCGTGGTCCGCGACCGACTCCAGCTGGCGCTCGACGGGGCGGTCGCGGCCTACTGACGGCCTGAATCGCTCAGCGCTGCAAGCCGAAACGTTCCCGCGCCCACTGCGGCACCAGCGACTGGTACTCCGGCCGCGTCTCGATGAAATGCTGCACCATCCCGCACATCGGCAGGATGCCGAAACCCTCGTCGCGGCTCGCGTCCAGCGCGCCCTGCACGAGTGCCCGGCCGTAGCCACCGCCCTCGTAGCGGGGGTAGATCTCGGTGTGGACGAACGCGCGCTCGGCGGCGGTGTCCTGGTATTCCGCGATGCCGGCGAGTCCGCCGTCGACGTAGATCTCGAAACGATCGAGCTGCGTGTTGTTGCGCACATCGGTCGACATGGCTCGACGCTACTGTGTCTCGGGCACAATGTGGCCGAATGTGACGGTTATCGGCTTTCTCCCGCCGGGGGAGTGTCGAGTTGTGACCGGCGGCCCGGCCGCCGAGAATGCTTCACGTCGGATGCGAGCGCGGCCGATCGTCGGCCGGCCGGATCGGGGAGAAGACGCGGATGATGACTCGACGGACGGCGCGCTCGGTCGCGTGGCTGTGTGCGGCATTCCTGGCGGTGCAGCCGGTCGGTCTCGCCGCCGCCGACGATCGGCCGGTATTCGGTGCCTGCCCCGACGGCGCGGTGACGCCGGATCGCGGCGCGGACTGCGCGGTGATCGCGGTGCCGCGTGACTACGCCGCGGCCGACGGGCCACGAATCGAGTTGACCGTCAGCCGAATTCGAGCCTCCGGGGAGCGGTACGGCACCCTCTTCACCAATCCGGGCGGGCCCGGCGCCGATGCCCTCGACTACTGGGCGCGCCGCTCGCCCGACCTGCCCGCCGAACTGAGCGAGCACTACGACCGGATCGCGGTGCAGCCGCGCGGCCTGCGCTGGGCCACGCCGCTGGAGTGCGGGACCGCGGGCGCGCAGGATCGCGGGGCCACCAAGGCCGCCTGCGACAGCGCGCAGCCCGGCTACGTCGAAACCGTCACCACCGAGAACACCGCCCGCGACATGGACGCCGTGCGCGCCGCGCTGGGCCTGGACCGCATCGACTTCTTCGGCACCTCCTACGGCACGTATCTGGGCGCGGTCTACGCCACCCTGTTCCCGCAGCGCATCGATCGCATGGTGCTCGACTCCAGCGTGCATCCCGACTGGGTGTGGAACGAACAGTTCGCGCAGCAGCAACTGGCGGGCAAGCAGCGCCTCGACGACCTGTTCGCCTGGATCGCCGCCCACGACGGCGACTACCACCTCGGCGCGACACCGCTGCGCGTGTACGAGAACTGGGTACGCCTGGTGGTCGGCCAGGGCGGCGGCTGGTACGCCAACCTGACCCCGCCCCCGGCCTCGACCGCCGACCTGCCGGGCGAGCTGCCCGAGCCGATCGCACAGCTGGCGCGCGACGGCTTCAACGGCGGCCGCGACCAGATCGGACAGTTGCAGAACCTGGTGCGCACCTTGGCCTCCGGCGGCATGTCGGCGCAGGTGCCGCTGCTGGCGGCGACCGCGGTCGCCACCTACACCCGCTCCTTCTGGCCGACCTTCGCCCGCGCCATGGCCGACGCCGACGCGAACCCCGCCGACACCCGGCAACTGCGCGCGATCGAGGGCGTCGCCGCGATCGACCGCACGGGCCGCAACGTCTTCTCCGCCGTCACCTGCAACGAGAATGCGGTGCCGGGCCGCCCCGAACTGCTCGGCTCGGCCGCGGCCACCGTCGCCTCCGGCGGCAACGCCCTCGACGCCCGCGCCGATCTCGTCCGCTCCGGCGTAGCCTGCGCCGACTGGGACCCGGTCACCACCCCCGTGCCCATCGCCGGCCGCGGCCTGTCCACCCCGCCCCTGGTCCTGCAGAGCCGCCACGACGCGGTCACCGAATACGACGGCGGCCCCGCCATGGCCGCCGCCCTGCACGGCTCCCTCATCACCGTGGAAGGCGGCGACCACGGCACCTTCGGCCGCAACAACCCCGCCGTAGACCAGGCCGTCCTCACCTACCTCCGCACCGGCACGGTCCCCATCGACCACGCCGACCAGGCCCCGATGAACTGAACATCGAACATATGTTCGATAGTGCGCTAGACTGCCTCGCGTGAAGACACATTCGACTGCATTGGCACCGGATGCTCCGGCACGGAGATGGTCGGACCTGGCCGATGTCGACCTGCTGCGCACCCTCGTCGAAACCGAACGCCACCGGCGTCGCCTGGGCGCGGCCATGGTCGCGGCCGTCGCCGAGGCCGAGCGCCGCGGCCTGGCCGCCGACACCGGCTACCGAGACACCGCAGACCTATTGAGCGACCTACTGCGAATCAGCGCCTCCGAGGCGCGCCGTCGAATCGAATACGCCGCACCCCGGATCCGCTCACGCTCCAGAAAGGCGTGGAGGGCAATGACAGCGGTGGGTTGAGACCGAGCCTGGGTCCCCCCGCGCCCGATACGCTCGATCCCATGATCGTCTGGCTGAACGGACCCTCGGTGCCGGAAAGACCACGACCGCAAGGGAACTGACCACGCTGCTCCCCGCCCGCCGTGCTGGTCATGGTCGCGGGTGCCGCCGCGCTCGGCTCCGTGGTCGCCGTCGGTCCGAACGCCGACGGGACGTTCTGCCGCCCCCACGCTTCCTGGTGCTGAGACCGCGATCGGCCTGAGCGGTCACAAATCCCTTCGTAGCGGCATATTTCGCCGTCCTGGCGCGAATTGTGTCCGCCGAGGCCGGAGGCTACGGCAATAGGCGGCGGACGCGGTCGAGGCGGTCGCGCCACCAGCGCACCCGGCGTCCATCGAAACCGATCCCGCCATGCCGAACTCGCCATGGCGGCTCGAGCATCTCGACGCCTACAACGCCGCCCGCTCCTGGCACAGCCAGGGAGCCCACATCATCGACACCACCGGCCCCACCCCGCCGAGTCGCGAAACTCGTCGCCGCCACGTCGAGCACACCTGAACCACAGCAGCTACCGGGACACCGCGAAGCTGTTGAAGGAACGTCCGCTACTGCCGCTGGGCCGTTCGAGATTCGAACAACTGCCGTCGGAGAGGGTGGGCAGAGCTGTACTGCTGTGTACGAGCTCGACGTCATGGCCGTGGTTGTGATGCGCGGATGGGTGCGACCTCTGTTCGGGGTGGAGACGCGGGCGCGTCTCGGGCGGCGGGGGAGTCGTTGGCGTCGGAGAATGGCGGGATGACGAGTGGGCGGCGGGTGGTGTTGGCGTTGGACAAGTTCAAGGGGTCGTTGGCGGCGCCTGAGGTTGTCGGGGCGTTGGCTGTGGGGATCGGGCGGGTGGCGCCGGGGGTGGAGGTGGTGCGGGTGCCGGTGGCCGATGGCGGGGACGGGACCGTCGATGCGTTTCTGGCCGCCGGGTGGGAGCGGGTGCCGGTGCGGGCGGAGGGGCCTACCGGGGTGGTGGGGGATTCGGTGTATGCGGTTCGGGGTGGTACCGCGGTGATCGAGTTGGCGAGTGTGGTGGGGTTGGTGAGGCTTCCCGGCGGGCGGCCGGATCCATTGCACGCGAGCACTTTCGGACTGGGCCGGGTGATCGCGCACGCGCTCGATCGGGGTGTGCGCGATATCGTGCTCGGCGTCGGTGGGAGCGCGTCCAGCGACGGCGGCGCGGGCCTGTTGCAGGCGCTCGGCCTGCGGATTCTGGATGCGTTCGGAGACGAGGTGGTCCCGGGCGGTGCGGCGCTGGCACGGGCAGTGCGGGTGGAGCGGTCCGGCCTGCATCCGGCGTTGGCCGACACCTCGTTCACCCTGGCCAGCGATGTGGACAACCCGCTGCTCGGCCCGCACGGGGCGGTATCGGTCTTCGCGCCGCAGAAGGGCGCAGATGCCGACCAGCGAGCGACTCTCGAAGCGGCCCTGACCAATTGGGCAAAGCTGATCGACCCCGACTGCGCGGACCGGCCCGGAGCGGGCGCGGCGGGCGGTACGGGCTTCGGCGCGATGGCTGTGCTCGGCGCGGTGGAACGCCCCGGTATCGACGTCGTGCTGGACCTGATCGATTTCGAAACCTATATTCGCGGAGCGGATTTGGTCGTCACAGGGGAAGGCTCACTGGACGAGCAGACCCTCCACGGCAAGGCCCCGATGGGCGTGTGCGCCGCCGCCCGCGCCGCCGGAATCCCCGTGATCGCCGTGGCGGGCCGCTGCCTCCTCACCGAAAGCGACTTACGCGCAGCCGGTTTCGAATCGGCCCTCACCCTCGCCGACCTCGAACCAGACCCGGCCCGCTCCATCGCCCAAGCCGCCCCGCTGCTGGAACGCGTCGGCGCAGACCTGGCCACCCGCTACCTGAACCACTGACCCTCCACCCGCACTCAGCGCCGACCCACCATTTCGGCGTGGGAGGTGTGCTTCCCCGCCGCCTCAGAACTCGGCCGCTACCCGGAACAGGGCTGGGTTGGGGGTGGCGAAATCCGGGGCGGCGGAGAGGCGTTGCTGGAAGCGGGGATTGCTGCGCGCTGCGTCCCAGGCCTCGGGGCTGTCCCAGTGGGCAATGTTGACCAGTTGGAAGCGGGTGTCGGGGTCGACCGCGCGATGCAGGCGGTTGTCGCGGAACCCGGGTGCCGCACTCATCAGTTCCGCGCGGGTACGCCTCGTCCCGCGCCTCGACACTGTCCCAGTGCGCCACGTTGACCAGCCCGAGCCGAGACTCCGGGGCGAGCCGGCGGTGCATCCGCGCGTCCCGGAAACCGGGTGCGGTGTGGATGAGTCCCACACGCTCGCGCCAGCGGGATACGGACTCGTCGATCCGGTCCTCGGGCAGTTCCCACGTGTCGATCAGGGTGATTCCATCGTCAGTCACCACATCATCCTGAAACCTGAACAACACTTCAGGTCAAGCGCGTCTCACACAGGGTTGAGTTCGCAACCCAACACATGATCACGGTGCCTGTCGCCCCATATCTCCAGGGGGACGAGCGCCTGACGAAGTTCCTCCCCGCGCGGAGTCAGCGAATACTCCACGCGCGGTGGAATTTCCGGGTAGATCTCGCGGTGCACGACCCCCGCCGACTCCAGATGCCGGAGATTCTCCGCGAGCACCTTCTCGCTCACTCCGTCGAGCATCCGCCGAATCCGACCGAACCGCTGCGGCCCCGCGCCGAGCACCCACATCAGATGCAGCTTCCACTTACCGCCGACGACATCGATCGCGATCGACATCCCGCACACATCGTGATCTGCGTCACGGCTGGTTTCCACTGCGACCTCCTGACCGGTTTCCGAACCTCGAGGTAAGCAACCCGACCTCGACGTGCGCTCTTCCCGAGCCTACCTGCGACGACGACCATCGGAACCGGCGCCGAAACCCAACCAGACCAGCACAGCGAAGGATCCGAGATGTCTCAGCAGACCCGTTCCGTCACCGTCGTCGGGCTCGGGCCCATGGGCCGGGCCATGGTGCGGCAGTTCCTGGAGGCCGGCGTCGAGGTGACCGTGTGGAACCGCAGCCCCGAAAAGGCCGAAGCCATGGCCGAACTCGGCGCGAAGCGGGCCGCCACCGTCGCCGAGGCGCTCGCCGCGAACGACGTGATCGTCCTCAGCCTGACCCACTACGCCGCCATGTACGACGTGCTCGGCCCGGCCGCCGACCATCTGCCGGGCAAGGTGATCGTCAACCTGTCCTCCGATTCGCCGGAGAAGGCGCGCGCGGGCGCCGCCTGGGTGCGCTCGCACGGCGCGGAGTTCCTGTCCGGCGGCTTCATGTCGGCGGGCGACAACATCACGCACCCCGCCTCGTACATCTTCTACAGCGGCCCCCGCGAGGTCTTCGACCGGCACGCCGAACTCCTGCGTCCACTCAGCCCGCAGGAGTACCTCGGCGCGGACGACGGTGTGGCGCAGGTGTTCTACCAGGCACTGCTCGTGATCTTCCATCCCTGGATGCTGGCCTTCGACCAGGCGTTGGCGGTGATCCAGCGGTCCGGTCACGACATCGACCAATTCCTGCCGTACGCACAGCGTTCCAGCGAGGCGTTCCCGTTCTTCATGGCCGAGTACGCCGCCGCGGCGAAGGCGGGCGGCTGGGGCGACGCGTCCGCGTTCCGGATGATGGACGCCGGCGCGCAGCACATTATCGACGCCAGCGCCGAGGTCGGCGTGGACGCGACCCTCTCGAACACCGCACAAGCCTTCTGGCGCAGGGCGATTGCCGCCAGCGAGCAGGCCGGTCGCGCGGTGTCGATCTTCGAACTCATGCGCGGCGGCACGGTCTGACCGTCCCGTCGATGAGGTTCCGACGCCGAGGCACGGCCGCCGGTCTATTCGTCGAGCCACTGCTCTATCCGGGTGAGGGTGGTGGACGAATAGAGTGGTGTGCCGTCCTCGGCGTCGAGCAATTGCCATTCGTGTGAATATCCGGGCGTGTGCTCGAGGTGGTAGCCCGCCCGTTCGGCGCGCGTCGTGATCGCGTCTACCCGGTCGGCGTCGGTAGGCGTGTCGTTCAAATCGTCCCCTGTGAATGTGCCTGCGGTGTAATCGTTTCCGTCCAGTATTCGTGCCGGATCGCGTTCCACAGCATGGACAGGTCCGGAAATCTCTCGCGGACCTCCGCCAGATCCGGCGCGTGCGCCGGCGCGTGTGCCCGCAGCAACGGCCGCTCGTCCCCGGTGCGACCGCACACGAGCAGCACGCGGATGCGCCAATGGTCGAGCCGCCAGACGGCCAGCCACTCCCCGGCTTCGGTGCGGCGCTCACACATCCCGCTCCCGGGGCGGCCGGTCGTGGTCGAGCGTGCCTGGCTCCGGCTGTGCCAGCTCCGACAGTTTGTCGAGTATTTCTCGCAGGGTACGCAGCGATGGTTCGTCCACTGCGGGTGATTCATCCGGGGCAGTGGGGAATTCGTCGGACTCCTTTCGGTTCGCGTTCGAGAATTGATGCGGCACAGGGGCGTTCGGGTGTACGCTGGCTGCTATCTCGTCCGGGGGCAACGCATTCTGATCGGTGACTGGGATTCCGAGCACTCTGCACCTCCGAAAAGTGTTTTTGCAGTGGCGATCTGGTACGTCCGGTCGGTGTCGGGCGTGCATCTAGAACACACCCGCGCAGGTTTCTACGCAATGCTCGGGCACGAATGTTCGGCAGAAATCCGGCTCCGTTTCAGTAGCCGGTGAATTCCTGTTCGAGTAAAAACACGTTTTCTCAAACGAGCCGCCCCGGAGGCCCATTCGATGTCACCGACAACCGATACGAACATCGCCCGCCGCATGCTCGGCCTCACCCTCGAGGCCATGCGCAAGCAGGCGGGCATCAGCCGCGAGGCCGCCGCCGACTCGATCGGCCTGGCCAGATCCACCCTCTGGAAGATCGAGACCGGCCAGAACGCCCGCCTCTACCCGGTCCTGATGCAACACCTCTGCGAGCTGTACCAACTGACCCCGAAGGAAACACGAGTCATCACCGAACTCGTCAAGGAAACCAAGGCGAGCGGCTGGTGGCAGGCCTTCGCCGACGATGCGATCCCGAAGGAGTTCGGGTTGTTTCTGAGTCTGGAGGACGCAGCCGACCGAATCACGTCGTACCAGACCACTTTTCTGCCTGGGCTGCTGCACACCGTCGACTATCGACGAGAGCTGATCTGGACCGAGTTTCCGAACAAGCCGTCCGCTGAAGTCGAGCGGATGCTGGAAGCCGGTATGAAGCGCCAGGAGAGGCTCACCCGGATGAACAAGCCGTTCGCCCTACACGTGATGATCGATGAGTCCGCACTGCGGAGGACGACGGGTAGTGCGCGAGTTATGGAAGCGCAACTGCGTCACCTGGCCGAGGCAAGGCCACTGGAAGACATGTCGATTCGTATCGTTCCGATGTCCGCTGGCACCTACCGGGGTCTGATGGTCGGGGCGTTCGTGATCTTGGAGTTCCCTGCCCATCCGAAGATCGAACTGACGATGCCGCCGGTCGTCTACGTGCAAGGCTTCGTCGGAGATTTGTATCTGGAGCAGCCGGAAGAGGTTCGGCAGTATCGTGAGGTGTGCGCCGACATCGAACGGCGGGCGCTGGATGAGGCGGACAGTCGCGCATTCATCTTGGAGATCGCAAAGGAGTATGCAGCGTGAGCGTAGACCTGACCCAAGCCCGATGGTTCAAGAGCACCCGCAGCACGGGGTCCAAGGATTGTGTCGAGGTCGCGTTCCTCGATGCGGGTCTGGTGGGGGTGCGTGACAGCAAGAACACGTCCGGTCCGGCGCTCGTCTTCGCGCCGGGCGAGTGGGATGCCTTCACCGCTGGTGTGCGAGGCGGAGAGTTCTCCTGCCCCTGAGTGCTGGTGCTCGTCCAGATAGGTTGCAGTGGTAATCCTTTCGTCATTCCGGCATGGTTTTGGCCGGAATTTGGCTGCATGGTGTGGATCCCGGCCAAGAGCGTGCCGGGATGACGGGAACGGTTTCGCATGGATGTTCCTGGACGTGGTACCAGCGCTCTCGGCGGCACGGCCCTGATCCGATGCTCGGATCAGAGCCGGTGCTGTTCAAAACTGATTCCGGCGGTGCAAGGGCTCGGTAAGCGTCCGCCAAGGGTTTCGGGATTTCCTTTCGGTCGTCGGGTGCTGACAGCGGGTCGCACCAGGTGTCGGAAGGAAGACCATGTTCCATTGGTACGTCGGAATGCTCGCGTTCAGCGGCATCGTCATGATCGTCATGGCTGTCGTCAAGGGTGGGCAGAGCGAGACGGCTCAGTGGTTCAATGCCGCCTTCGGTGCCGGATTCCTCGGCTACGCGGCATATTTGGCGTTCATATTCGAGGGTGGCAGCTACCTGATCTTCTTTCAGGCGTTCTTCGTGCCGGTGCTGATGGTCGTGAACTTCGTCCGCTCGACCGACTGGACTGCTCTCACCACGAAGCCGACCCCGACCCAGCAGGCGTGGCGCGCGTACCAGAAGGAACAGGACCGTCTCGCGAAGCTCTGACGGCGCACACCCGCGTCCCTCCGACGTTGCGGCTCAAGCGGATTCGGATTCGGAACCCAATCGGGGGAACGGCGTGGTGGAGAAGACCACCTCCACCGCTACCCCGAAGAACTCCGAAATGCGCAGGGCGAGATGGAGGCTCGGGCTGTACTCGCCGCGTTCGAGATATCCGATGGTCTGGTAGTGCACGCCCAGCGCCTCGGCCAGCTGCCGCCGCGAGATGCCGCGCTCGGCGCGCAGCATCGCGATGCGGTTGTAGATGACCTCAGTAGGCACGCTGCATCGCCTTCTCGCGACGCGTCGCCACGCTCGAACCCGACTCCCGACGAGCCATGCGCCGCAACATGATCGGCGCGATCGCCAGCCCGATCGCGGCCCAGACGGCGAAGACGCCGAAGGTCTCCCAGTGCCGCCACGAGTGCCCGAGTTCGACCACCGCCGCCTCGTCCGGCAGCAGCGCCGAGCGCATGCCGAGGCCCATCCAGTAGATCGGGAACACCTGCGCGAGCCCTTGCACCCAGCCCGGCATCGAGGTGATGGGATAGAAGATCCCCGACACCGCGACCAGCCCCATGATCGGCATCGACGCAAAGCCGACACCGCGCGGGTTCTCGAACACCGAACCGATGATCGCACCGATCGGCAGGGTCGCGAGCAGGCCCAGCACCAGTACCCAGATGAGCGTGAACCAGCCGACGAGACTGTCCAGGCGTATCCCGCCCACGACGGCCGCCCCCGCCACCAGCATCACGGCCACCTGCACCAGTACGGTGCCCGAGGTGGTGATGATCTTGCCGATCAGGTAGCCGACCATGCCGTTGGGAGTTACCTTGGCGCGCAGCAGGGTTCCGTCTTCGCGGTCCATCGTCAGCCACTGCGAGATGCCCATCAGCCCGGTGGAGGCGACCAGCAGGCCCAGGATGCTCGGCAACGCCAGCGAACCCAATCCGATTCCGGTTCCCTCGAATTGGCCGTCGCGCATGAAGAACAACGCCACCAGCATGAGCACCGGCCAGAAGTACTGCATGAACAGGTCCTGGCCGTTGGTGTGCAGCTGGCGCAACTCGATCAGTCCGCGGGTCGCGCCCGCCCGGACCGCCGCCGCCATCGGTGTCATCGCGTGACCTCCTCGAGGGTGTGGACCTCGGCGCCGGTCTGCCCGGATTCGAAGCGCTGCACCAGGGTCATGTAGGTGTCCTCCAGCGAGGCGCGGCGGACCTCCAGCTCATCGATCGCCGCGCCGTACTGCTGGAACAGGTCGTAGACGAACTTGGTCGACTCGGTCGTCGTGTGGACGAACCGCTGGTTGTCGCGGGTCCACTTCACCTCGGCCTCGCCCTCGATCCGCCGGGACAGCTCGTCGGCCGAACCGTTCGCGATGATGCGGCCGCCGGCCAGGATCAGGATGCGGTCGGCCAGCTTCTCGGCCTCGTCGAGGTCGTGCGTGGTGAGCATGATGGTGGTCTGCTCGTCGTCGGCCAGGCGGTGCATGAGGTCGTGGAATTCGCGGCGGGCCTGTGGGTCGAAACCGGCGGTGGGCTCGTCCAGGAACAGCAGTTCCGGGCGGCCGACGATACCGATCGCCACGTCCAGGCGGCGGCGCTGGCCGCCGGACAGGCTGCTGATTCTGGCGTCGGAATGTTTGGTCAGTCCGACGGTCGCGATCAATTCGTCGGTGTCCCAAGGTTTTTCGATCGCCGCCGTGGAGTACGGCGCGTAGTACGCGCCGATCTGGGACAGTAGCTCCCGCACGCGCCAGCGGCCGTGGTCACGCCAGGACTGCAGCACCACACCCAGCCGCGCCCGCCACGCCTCATCGCCGTGCGCGGGGTCGATGCCCAGTACCGAAACCTCTCCGGCCGAACGCATCCGGAAGCCCTCGAGAATCTCGATCGTGGTGGTCTTGCCCGCGCCGTTGGGGCCCAGCAGCACCAGCACCTCACCCACGCGGGCCTGAAAAGTCACGTCGTGCAAGACATCCCGGTTGCCGTACCGCATCCGCAAACCCTGGACATCGAGCACCACGTCGTCGCCTACCGTCATCCCACCCTCCGTAGCACACTAGAGATGGGATGTAGCATATCTACTACATCTCGGGGCGAACAAGGGAATTTCGGGACCTCGCGAGTCTCCGTACCGGTTACGTTGTGGTGCAGAGGAATTCGACGGCGGCCGCGTATCCCTGGATACCCATGCCCGCGATCACAGCGGTGGCGATGGGCGAGATGTAGGAGTGATGCCGGAACTCTTCACGGGCGTGCACATTCGAAATATGCACCTCCACGATCGGCACCTCCGGAATCACCAGGGCATCACGCAGCGCCACCGAGGTATGGGTCAGCCCACCCGGGTTGATCACGATGCCGCCCTCGGCCCCCCGAGCCGCATGAATGCGATCGATCAGCGCACCTTCGGAATTGGACTGAAACGACACGACCTCACGCTCGAATCGCGCAGCCGTCCTACGGCACAGCGCAACAACATCGTCGAGCGTGTCCGACCCGTAAACCTCAGGCTGACGAGTCCCCAGCATGTTCAGATTCGGGCCGTTGACCACAAGGATCGGTGCCATCCCGCCACCCTAGCCCGACAGATCGGTCGGTACGCCGAGACCCGCCCCGCGGCCGTCTCGTCATAGTCCGCGTGGACCCTCGGCGCGTAGGTCCTCCACCTTGCGCATGGCCGAACGTAATTCCTCGAGCCATTCCTCGGCGTGCTGGCCGGCCAGTTTGACCGTCCAGGCCAGGGCGTCGGCTCGGGAGCGGGCTACGCCGGCGTCCACCAGGGTGTCCAGGACCTTGCGTTCCGGCTGGCGCAGGCGGGTCATGACGGGAACCGCGGAGTGGGTGAACAGGATTCGCTCGCCCTGCACCGAGACGCCCCAGGCGACGCTGCGGCCGTAGCGGCCCTGGGCCTCCTGCGCGATCTGCATACGCGCCGGGCGGGTGGATTCGCGGAAGCGTGCGACGAGCCCTTCCCAGGTGGCGCGGGGTACGGCGGTAGTGGGCGGCTCGTCGCCTACCTGCTTCGCGGCGGCAGGTTGGGGGTCGGCGGGCTGGTCGGCGGCAGGTTGGGAGTCGGTGGGCTGATCGGATTCGGGAGTGGGGAGGGGCAACTCGCCGATCACGATGATCTCGTCGCGGTCGATTTCGATCGTCGGCGAGCCCTCGAACCACTCGCTCGGCAACCTCCCGGCGAACCAGTCCGGTGCGTCGGCGGCGTCGGGGAGATCGGCCTGTTGCCAACCGCCGGGACGTCCGAATGCCCGGCCACGCGGTCCGTGTCTCATGGTCTTACCTCGCTTGCGATAGATGCGTTGTAACAGTGATTACAAGATTACGCCGTGCAGCGCCTGATGAATTCCGCTGTCGGAGAACGGCTGCGAGACGGACGCATGATCAACACGGCAGACGATTGGGCGCCCTATGCGCCGGATGTCGCGGTTCGGGCACTATTCTGGTCTCTGAGCATGGAGAATGCGGGCGGCGCCAAGCCGGCGCCGGGACAGTTTTATTCGGGTACCGTTGGTCTTGTTACTGGAGTGACAAGAGTGAAGAGTGGGCGACATGGATGTGTGGGGATCCCGCCGCTTTCGCGTTCGCGGCGCAGCGGCTCTTGCGGGCGCGGTCGCCCTGGTGGTCGCGCTGGGATCGTGCGGCCTGGACGACAAGCCGGACAGCCCCCAAGCCATCGTCGAGAAATTCACTCAACTGCTGGATGATCGGGACGCCGAGAGTGCCGCGCAGCTGACCTCATATCCCAATGGCGCGGAAGCCGCGCTGCAGAAGTTGTTCGACGGGCTCAATCCCGGCAAACCCGATTACGAGGTTGCTCAGTACATCGGCCTCGACGGCGATTCGGGCATGTTCAACCTGAAGGCCGACTGGAACTTCGGGCCCGGCAAGGACTGGACCTACGATCTGCAAGGCACTATTCGCAAGCTCGCAATCGGCTGGCGCATCTCGTGGGAGCCCAATGTGGTGGCCCCGCAACTGGACAGCCAGCGCAGTATCAAGCTTGTCCGCACCGACGCCCCCGCCCCGAAGGTCAACGACAACGCGGGCAACACGCTGATGACCGAACAGGTGATCAACGTGGTGAAGCTCGATCCCGCCAAGACCTCGGACCCGGTGGCCTCCACCAACGCGCTGGCCGACGCCATCGCTCCGGTCGCGCCGCTGATCACCGGACCGTCGCTGATGCAGCAATTGGCAACGGCGCAGGGCAAACCGGTGGTCGCGGTGCAGTTGCGCGAGGACGATTTCGCGATCCTGGAGCCGCGGATGGCGCCCATCCCCGGCGTGGTCATGGAGAAGGAGCCGCGGCTGATCGTCACCGATCGCCGGATCTTCTCGCCGCTGACCGACGCCTTCCGCAAGGTGTGGCAGGAGAATCGGGACAACCACGCGGGCTGGGGCGTGAAGCTGTTCGAGGCCGACGGGCGTGCGGTGACGCAGCTGGCCGGGCAGCAGGGACCGGCCGGTCCGGATATCGCCTCCACGCTGGATCAACGGTTGCAACGGGCCGCCGAGGACGCGGTGGTGAGTGCCGGGACGGCGGCCTCGATCGTGGCCGTGCAGCCCTCCACCGGAGCCGTGGTGGCCGCCGCGCAGAACACCTACGCCAGCGAGCAGGGTCCGGTCGCGTTCACCGGCGCCTACCCGGCCGGGGGCATGATCGAGCTGTTCAAGCAGGCCGCGGCGATCGCGAAGAAGAAGGCGCCGCAGGATGTTTCGGTGCAGGACGCGGCCGAGGTGGCGGCCACGCTCGGGGTGGGCATCGGCTTCAAGGTGCCGGGCCTGGAACAGACCACGGGCCGGCTGCCGATCGGCGGGCGCGGGGTGGAGCAGGTACGGCAGGGCGGGGCCGACCCGATCCTGGCCAGTCCGTTCGGGATGGCCATCGCCGCGTCCACCATCGCCCGCGGTTCGGTCGCGCCGCCGATGATCGAGATCGGCCGCCCCGCCACCACCGAGGCCGAACTGTCGCCGCTGCCCGACCCGGTGCTGCAACAATTGCGCCGCATGCTCACCGACGATGCCGCCGGCGGCCCCGAACTGGCCGCGCTACGCCGATACGCAGGCGTAACGGCCTACGCCGCGACCGCCGGAACGAGTGGCTGGTTACTGGCGAACATGGGCGACCTGGCCTTCGCGATCCACATCGACAACGTAGACAGCGGCGACGCCACCTCGCGCATGGCGGCCCGCATGCTGCAAGCCCTCGCCGCCCCGGACGACAAGTAAGCGGGCCTGAGCGCTGGTGTCACGAAAGAGCCAGATGGCGCATAGAGGTCAGCGCACGACTCGCCACGCCAGTCGCCAGCCCAAGAGGAACAGCGCCAGCACCGTCGCCGCCACGATGATGAAGCTGACCGCGGTGCCCTGACCGCTGACCACGCGCAGCAGCATGCCGACCACCAGCGTCGACAGCCACACCACGACACCCGTCGGCCACAGCGGTAGCGGATCGAAACGCCTTGGCACATCGGAGATTCCGTTGCGAGCAGTGAACCACGCCGCCAGCAACCACCCGACGATCAGCCCCGCGCCGAACGGCCACAGCGTGCGCAGCAACCCGGTGAGCACCGCCTCGTCGTGGCTGCGCCGCCCGATCGCGCAGAAGACGATCACTAGCAGCAGGTCGACCACGAACGGAGCCAGTTTCCTCACGCGGGACAGGGTAATGGGACGGCGTGACACCTCTCGCCCGAGGTTCCCGCCCTAGGCGGGCTAGTCCTCGTCGGGGCGTTCGGTGGGTGTGCCGTCGGCCGGTGCCGGGGTTGCCTTGTCGGATTCGGAAGGCTCGCCCTCGCGCGGGCGCTTCTCGTTCAAAAGACGCTGTTCGGCGAGGATGGCCGAGCGGCGCTCGAACTCCTTCTCGAACTCCGCGTCCTCGGCCTGCGGCTTGCGGAACAGGAACGCGAACACGATCCACCCGATGATCGCGACCAGAATGAAACTGACCATCCGGTAGACGAAGGCGGCGGCGACCGCCTGGGCGGCGGGCAGCCCGGCCGCGGCGGTGAGACTGTAGACCAGGGTGGCGTCCACGTAGACGATGCCGCCGGGCGCGAACGGTATGGTGCCGACCGCCTTGCCGACGCTGAACGCGATCAGCAATCCGGCCAGTCGCGGCTCCGCGCCGACCGCGTAACAGGCCGCGCCCAGGCAGGCCACGTCGCCGATCCGGTGCACCACGGCCCACCAGGCGACCAGACCACCGTCGCGCCGCCCCAGCTCCACCGACTCCAGCTGGTGCAGGATCTCGTGCACCTTGTCCATGCCGCTGTCCGGCGCGTGGTGGCGAATCCGGTTGACCAGGCGCAGGATCCGGCGGACCAGCGACTCCAGCGTGCCCGGGTTGTTCGAGACGTAGTTGCCCGCCCAGATCAGCGCGATCACCGCGGCCACCGGCAGCACCAGCTTCCACGGCCCGACCTGATCGCCCACCAGTACGGCCCCGCCCACCCCGAGCAGCACCATGCCGGCCGCGGCGACCACACCGGACATCACCAGCTGCCAGGACGCCACGATCGGGCTCGCGCCCCAGCGCCGGGTCTGGCGATAGGTGAAGGCGGTGGAGAAAACCTGACCGGCGGGCAGCGTCACCGACATCGCGGTGGCGCCGTACACGACCGCCACGGATTTGCGCTGGCTCACCGCCACGCCACCGGCCCGGAGCAGCTGTTTCTGGATCCGCCCGAAACCGCTCATCGACACTGCCTGCACGAAGACGCAGACCGCGACCCAGCCCCAATGGATTTCTGTCAGATTTCGCCACGAATCGTGCAAACGGGGCCAGAGATAAACACCTTCGGCGATCAGCAGAGCCGACAGGCCCACCCCGAGAACCCATTTCGCCCACCAGAACCGCCCCCGGCGGCCCGGCTCGGCGGGCGACTCGGAGTCGCCGGCTAGTTCACCATGGGCCCTCACGTCCGTCAGCCTAACGAACGGTCCTTTTGGGATGCAGCCCCCTGGTTTCGGCACGTGTTTCGCGCCGTGCACGCAGACCGTTCAGTCCACTATCGAGTCGGGGCGCAGTTCGGCGTCCGCGCCGGTGGCCTCGGTGTGGTGATTGCCCAGCGGCTTCGGCCAGGCCAGGCGGGTTTTACGGCGTCGGCCGCGCAACTGCACCTCGTCGCCGGATTCCCAGAATTGCTGCTCCCGCGCATCGGCGAAATACAGCGCGCTGCCCGAACCGAGCACCCGGCCGGGATGTTCCTTGGCCAGTTCGGTCAGGCGGGAAGCCTCGTTGACCGGATCGCCGATCACGGTGTATTCGAAACGATTTGCGGCCCCGATATTTCCGGCCACGGCCAGGCCCGCGGACACCCCGATGCCGATATCCAGGCCCGGTACCTCGCGCAGAGCCTCACGCAGTTCCCGGGCCGCGGTGAGAGCGGCCGTCGGTGCGTCCGGGCGATCCAGCGGTGCGCCGAAAATTGCCAGCGCCGCGTCGCCGACGAATTTGTTGATCAAGCCGTTGTTGCGATCGACGACATCGACGACGACGCGGAAGAACTCGTTGAGCAGGCTCACCACCTCGGTGGGCGGCCGCTCGGCGGCGGTCGCGGTGGAGCCGACCATGTCCACGAACAGCACCGCGACGAACCGGGTCTCACCGCCGAGTTCGGTGCCGAACTCGAGCGCGCGCCGGGCCACCTCCTCGCCGACGTGCTGGCCGAACAGCTCCTGTAGTTCGCGGCGCTGGGCGGCCTCCTCCATCATTCGGTTGAAGCCGACCTGCAGTAGGCCGATCTCGCTGCCGTCGAACACCTCCACCTGCACATCGCGCGCACCTTCCTGGACGCGGTTGATGGCGCGCGAAAGCTGGCGCACCGGATCGGAGATGCTCGAGCCGGTCAGCATCGACAGCGCCAGCGCCTGCATGATCACCACGCCGCACAGCAGCAGAATCGACACCGCCAGCGACCGCGCGGAGAACTGCACCTGCGAGGTGATCTGGGTGACGCACAGCAGCACGATCGCGATGGTCGGCGCGAAGGTCCCCATGCCCCAGGTCATCGCCATCCGGGTGCCGACGCCGGGGGTGAGGGTGTGGTCGAAGGTGCCGGTGGACAGCGCGTGCGCGGCGACCGGGCGCAGGATGCGCTCACCGAGCATGTAGGTGAAGCCGAACACGATGGTGGCGGCCATACATTCGGTGACGATGACCGCACCCGCCAGCTCGGGCGTGTCGACGATGATGGTCGCCGCCAGCACGCCGCCGCCGACCAGCCACAACAGCAGATGCACGATGGCCTGCCGCAGCGGCGCGTGCAGCGCGGCCATCTGCTCCTGCCGACTCGGCGGGCCGCCACGCAGTTGCCAGCGCATCACCGGGCGCAGCATCAGCGCCGACGCGGTCACGCTCAGCGCGCCGCCGACGACGAACACCGTCACCGGAATCAACAGGCCGGTGCGCCGCACACCCGTAGGCGAACCCTCCGGCGAGGGCAGGCCGTACTGGATGAACGCGTACACCAGAATCGCACCGAAGGCGTTGGCCGCCAGCATCGATGCGAGGTACAGCGGCCAGCGCGTTCGCATGGTCTGTTTGACCGCTTCCAAGGGTGCGACTCCAGCGGCGGTCCGGGGCGATTCGGTCATCTGGGCACTGTGATCGTTTCTGGTACCAAGGGCGCTAACATCGTTCACCAATCTAGCTGCCCCCGCTTCGCCGAGGCTTCGTGCGCAACTGACAGCCGCCATCCGTTGAGCACGTGTGCCGACGTGTCCGACCGGTTATCCCGATCGCAACGAAATCAGAGCATCGGCACGCCCGCACTCTCCATTCGTCGTGGTCTCGCAACGTCCGCCAGTCAATGGGTCGCCGGCGTTGATGATCTACCGACCGGAAGATGCAGCTGGAGCGAGCGGCAACCTTCCCCTCACCAATCCTCCACTGTTGTCCGCGGTGGCTGCTTGAGCCGTCCATCTCAACGAAGCCGTCACGACACGCCGTCAAAAATGAGCGCAAATATTCATCGCCCCGGTAGGGTTGTAGCTATGCCTGATTCCGAGACCCGCACCGTGCACTCTGCGAGCCCGCGGATGGTGACGTTGGTTCGTGAAGCCAAGGGCTGGTCGCAGGCCGATCTAGCGAACGCTAGCGGTGTGACCCAGGGGTTTGTGTCCAAAGTGGAGAATGGCTTGACCGAGCTGACTGCCGAGCGACTGGCTGCCTTCGCCGAAGCGCTCGACTGTCCGACGTCTCTGCTGACCAATCATGAGGCGCAGCAGGGGATTGAGGTGTCGTGCATGTTCCATCGCCGTCGGCAGAGCAGGATCACAGTCGGAACTGCGAAGAAGATTGAGGCCGTTAGCCACCTGACGCGGATCACGGTCGACGCGCTTCTCGAAGAAGCCGAAGTTGATCGCGGCGCTGAGACCATCCTCGAGCGGATGGACATCGACGACTTCGACGGCGACGCCGCCCATATCGCACGACTTCTACGGGCGGGCTGGCGCATCCCGAGTGGTCCGATCGGCAACCTGCACGCACTGCTCGACGGCATCGGCATCGTAATCGTCATCCGCACATTGGATTCCGCAGCTCAGGATGCCTTCAGCACCTGGCCACGAGGCAAGACACCCCTCATGGTTGTCCGAGCTGGGCTACCGCCGGATCGCGAGCGGTTCAGCATCTGCCACGAGCTGGGCCACATCGTGATGCATGTTCTACCGAATCCAGAGCAGGAGAAGCAGGCTGATTTGTTCGCGGCCGAATTCCTCATGCCCGCGGACGACATACGCCCGCAGCTACTCAACCTGACCACCCGTGACTTCCCCCGGCTGATGGACCTCAAGGCGCAGTGGAAGGTGTCAATCGCCGCTCTGATCCAGCGCGCGAAGACGCTCGATCTGATCAGCGACCGCCAATTCCGGGAATTCCGGATCAAATTATCCAAGCTCGGATGGAATACCGTGGAACCTATCGATCTCCCCGTTGAACAGTCGGTTCTGTTGGACGGCGTCATCGAGACTCACCGCACCCGATACGGTCGCAACGATGCTGATCTTGCGCGGCTCGCCTACATGACGCCGGAAGCATTCAGAAAGCACTACTTGCGCGAAACGAACAGAACCAGTCTGCAGGCGGTGAGATCGTGAAGGGTATTGAGGAAGCACTGATCTTCGACGATTCCGACCAACTGCCGAACTTCGGGCCGCCCTTCATGGCGCACGCACCCGCCTCGTCGGCACCGATCCTCGCACCACTGACCCGATCTCACGACGTGGGTGCAGTGATCACGACTTGCAGCGAGCCGACCGCGAAGGAGGCGATCCGCGCCATACGGAAAGAGAACGCGCGCGCGGCGATCCTCCTCGATGCCGAGCGCTACCGGGGCGGAAGTCGCGGCATCGGTGCCCGATGTATGACCACCGACTGGATCAACATGCAGACGAGGATCGGTCTGCGCTGGGCCCTCACCGACTCTGGTTACATTCCCGCCGGAGATCTGGATGCGTTGCGTGCGGTGCTCGCCTGGGGCGCGGAGGCGACACAAGTAATCACCGCGCTGCCGCTGGCAATCCAATGGTTGACCGTCGACCGTGATCACCTCATCGCCGAGCTGACCGCAGCCGTTCAGCCCGTCGCGCTGATGCTCGAGTCCAAAGGCGATCCACTCGCGGCAAAAGAAGCCGTAACGGGACTGATCGCGGTATTGCGCTGTCCCACACCGATGCTGCTATTGCGCTCGGATACCTCTGTGCTGGGTGCTCTCGCACACGGGGCAGCAGCAGTCTCTGTCGGCACCAAGTCCGGGTTGCGTCACATCTATCCGATCGCCGCCGACGATGACAACGGATTCATACCTCCACCGTGCCCGTCGGCGTACGTGCCTGCACTGAAGTCATACAAGCGGCTCACCACCATCGAAGACGGCATCACTCGAAACCCGGATCTCGATCTATGGAGATGCAACTGCAGCGTGTGTCATGGGCGATCGATCGCGTGGATCGTGTTCGCCGCCGACCCGGAGGCCGCAGCATTCGAGCACTCACTCGCTGCCCAGTCCGATGTGGCGAGGGCTCTCCTGGCCCACCCGCCGGCTACCCGCGGAAGCGAATGGAAGATGATGTGCGCCCGCGCTCAGGTGGAGCACGATCGGATCGTTAAACGGAACGACAAGACATGGGAACCTGCCGACGCCCTCAGTGCGTGGGTGTCGTCGACACCGCACCCGCAGGCGAGTACCCCGTAGCCAGCGCCCACCCGAACAGCTGCTCCTCCTTGTGCCGGGTTGACGCCAATCGCCGCGCCGTCGCGATCGGCCCGCTGCGCCCCTCCACCAGCACCTCGTGCCCTCCAGAGCGTTCCGCCACCACTCCAACCCCAACGACATCAAACTTCGAGAGGGTCCATGCCGTCGGTCCGCGGACTCCGGTGGCGATCCACAACCCGGCACCGTAACCGGCGAGTGAGTCCAGCGCGTACAACGCGTCCGCAGGTCTGGTAGCGGTCGACACGAGACCAACGATCGACACTGCAGGCCGGGGCGGCATCTCGCCCAGATCAGTCGTCCATGATTCCCAGATCACCAGGGTGGATCGGTCGAGTTCCGGACCGTATCCCTTCTTGACGCGTTCCTCCCATACTTCTGCGTCTATCTCCACCACTGGGAACACTGTGAAGTCGCTGACGGTGGTCTGGGGCAACACCACGCCAGCCCATCCGGCCGCCTCGACACCGTGTTCCACCCCTGCCGGCACGGCATGACATCGTCCAGAGTTTCGTGTGGTAGCCATCAGCGTGCAACGGTAGACGCCAGTGGATCATTGCCGCCAGACGCCGAGCCAACTTGTGTACGGTCCACTGCGAACATGCAGATCATCGTCGGTCCTCTTGCGACACAGCGAAACCAATCTGAGAACTTGTCGGGGCCCACCTGGCACCGATCCTGGTGTCCAGACGCCATCGTCCGCGTCGCCTCCGACGGGGCCGAGGCGCTATGCGTTCTATGCCCAACTGCTGGGCGCAGCGCGGCGCGCTGGACTGGACGCCCCGGTGGTCGGGTACTGGCCGTAATTGCATAGCAGCATGGCGCGTCGTACCTCCGAGTTGTCGAATCGGGCGCGTGATGCCTCACAATCCGAGCGTGACGGGTGAGGGTGACGAGTACGGCTTCGACGAGATTCCACTGGCAGAAACGGCATTGGCCGGGCAACTGCTCGACCGGCTCACCGCCAGCGAAGCCGACGTCATCCACGCCTACACGTACGACTCCCACGACGTCATCAACAAGTCGTTGTGGGGGCAGATCGAGATGACACCGACGAACGAGCGCCGCATTCGCCTGATCAGGTCAGGGCTGGCGAAGTATCCGCTCGAGACCGCTGTCCGCGTTACCCTTGAGGTCGAGGCCGCGGAGTACGGCATCGTCGATCAGGATTCGATGTACGAGTTGGTTGACGAAGACATCATTCACCACGGGTTCTTGTCGACACGTTGCGTGAGTCGAGCCGTGGGAGCTTGCCGGAGCGAGCCCGGCAAGCTGCACGCAGATGGGCGCAGTGACGTCTCGAGCAGGCAGGCCCGGTGATCGCGGATATTCAATAACACAGTCGTCCCCGGTGGCTGTCCCGGTGCCGGGCGTGGACGTGTTTGTTGGCCTCTGCGGTAGTCCACGACATCGGCGGCAGTGGGTCACCGACGACGGTGTGACAGTGTGGAAGATGACCGGTATGCGGCTATGAGAGTGCGTTCGGACGCCACAACTAGCCATCGGCCCGCGGCAGAGGTTCTTCGTCGGTGGTCATGGCTATCGGGAGGCTGGGCAAGCTTGCCCAGCACCTACGATTGGAGTACGGCATGGCGAGCCCCGAGAGCCTCTATGCGCTCGGTCTGTTCCAATATCCAGCATTAGGTCGAATGATGGAACGAGCCAAGCGTGGCCGTGAACTGAGTGCATGGTCGTTAAAGCCTGTCCACCCCGACAGCGGCAGTGTGATGGACAGAGACGACGACAGCCACTTTCAGAATCACACACCCCACGGCATCGCGGGCGCGGCACTCTTTCCGATCATGAATGCGATCGACTCGCTGGTTGTGACCTGTGTAGTACTCGAACAGGTTCCGCGGGCAACCCCGTTCGACCATCATCCGCCAAGTGTGATGTCGCTGTGCCGGACGGCGTTCGAGTCGGCATCGCAGGGTATCTGGATGCTGTCGCCTTCCGACCGAGACAAGCGGAGACGGCGCGCTGCGGGAGCTTCCATGGTCGGAGCTGGCCAGAAGTCGAGCCATCTGCGCGTCGAGTTGGAAGCTCACGACGACGGCAAGCACGTGCTTCCCGAGCCACACCTGTCGGGCATGCGTCGACACCTCAAGTTCGCGATCGAGGAGCGGGACCGGTTGGAGAAGCTGAACCGCGAACCGGATAGCTTCTCCACGATGGTCAGCAAGACAGGTGATTGGCTGGCGAAGAATCCTCCACAACACCTCCAGTCGGAGTTGAACTCGGTCGATCTCCCCACCAGGATCAGTCAGCAATACCGTCTCTGTTCCAGCTTCACCCATGGGTACAACTGGGGAACCGATTTCTGTTCTGGCATCGGCGACATTGGCGCAATGCTCTCCGACGCCATCGCTGTCGCAGTATTCGTGACTGAGGCCGCCGTCGCCCTGTACGAAGCACAAGCAACCAATCCGCGATCATCCGGTCGAGCGAGTCACTACCCGCCGATAATTCAACCGACCATCGATCAGTACACGTCGCTGTTCGGATAGCCGGACGCCTCCCCCAGGCTCATCATGGTGGCATCTGCGCACTTCAAGCATGCTATTCGTAGTTCACATACGAGACTTATGCGCTGGTTGTGCGTGACCGTTCATCACGTGTGGCCCCAGCGTGTGAGGGCCTGCAACCACTCGTAATGGCTGCTCAGTGGCCCTCTCAGCGTCAGGCTCTATCAGGTGGCGTGAAGTTCTTCGGCCACAGCGTTTGTTCGTCGAAATGCGCGCCGCTTAGGTCGGCGCCGGTAAGGTCCGCGCCAGACAGCAGCGCGCCGCTCAGGTCGGTTCGCGCCATATACGCGCCGCTCAGGTTCACATCGCTCAAGTCTGCTCTGATGAGTTTCGCGCCGCCCAACTTGGCATCGCTCAGGTTCGCACCTCTCAGGTACGCGCTAGTCATGTCGGCGCGCGTCAGAGTCGCGCCGGTCAGAGTCGCGCCGTTCAGATGTGCCCGTGTCAATCTCGCCTGGAGCAGGTTTGCGCCGCTGAGGTCTGCGCCGGTCAGATGTGCATCCGTCAAACCTGCCTCGGTCAATCTTGCATAGTTCAAATGCGCCCCGGTGAGCCTTGCTTCGGGAAGGTGCGTGCCCTTCAGGTCCGCGTTACGCAGGTCTGCATTGCTGAGCTTGGCGCCGCTCAAGTCCGCGCCGCTGAGGTCCGCGCCGGCCAGGTCTGCTGACCGGAGGTCGTAGACAAATGGCGACCACTGCTGATGATGTCGACGGATGACCGCCGACGCTGAAAGCCGCACTTCGGAATCCGCTGGACTCTTGGATGATCGTAGATAGGCGCACAGCAAGCTGAGGCACACCTGCGCTTCTTCGTGAAGTTCGTTGACTGATTGGTTCTGACCACCCGGGAGAGTGTTGTTCCAGTCGTCGGCCAGAGCCGCCAAGGCGTAGATCCCCGGCCTGCCGGACTGCAGGTTTGTCGTGGGCGAGGTGCTCAGCGCAGGTCGTATAGCGTTCTCGTAGGGCCCTGACCCGTTCCAGCCCGTGGGTTTGCGTGAAGTGCCTCTCCGCCTGCTTCCTGGTCACCAGGACACCGGCCAAGGCGATCAGCGCCACCACCACAGCCAGCCCGCCGGTCAGCACGGTGGCAATCGGCTGGGATAGCCCGCCACTCGTTGGCGGTGTGGGCGCAATCGTGGGTATCGGCACAGTCGTGGTGGGGATCGCCGGAGCACCAGGTGCCGGATTGTATTGCGCGCCAGCGGTTCCCGCGATACCGGCAGCCGTCATCATGATCGCGACAGTTGCTGCGACCCCGAAGCTTCGTCTCACGCGGTTGATCGTGTCACCGATTCGTTCCCGTATCGAAAGAACGGTCCGGGATCGTTTCCGACTGGGGTGTGCACCTATGCAGGAACTGTGGTTGAAATTGCTTCCAAGGGCGCTGACACGAGGACCAATCTAGCGTTTCGCGAATATGAGCACGTGCCCGCGGCGGCCCGGTGCGCTGCCTACACCAGCGTGTCCTGGCCTTGATGTGCGCCGGTGCCGTAATGGATCTCGTAGATGTCGTCGCCCAGCGGGACGGAGTCGCGCTCGATCTGCTCGCGCCAGTTCTCAGGCCATCGCGTGGTCCGGATCGACCACCGGACGCCGTCGAGGTGGATGCCGGTCAGCTCGACGTCGCTCAGGTCGGCGTGGGTGAAGTCGTTCAGCATCTGTTCGAGGAACGCCAAGTGATCGGCGAGTTCACCCAGCGACTTGCGCAGCCGGACGAGCTGCTGTTCCGGACTGCGGAGTCCGAGGACCAGATCCTCGAGATCGTCGAGCCGCCGGCGCGCGAAGTCGCCGACGACGCGGATCCAATCGTTCACGGCGTCGCGTGTCTCGCTGCTCGGCATCACCCTCCTTCCTGACAGGGCTGCTTGCAGACGTGCGATCAGGTTCTGTACGTCGGCGTGCAGCTTGTTGTTCCGTCCTTTCCGGTCGAATGTCGAGGCGGGATCGTCGCTGCGAGGGGCGAGGGCATCGCGGCCGCTCTCGACCAGGTAGATCCGGATCTGGTCGCGTCGGCAGGGGAAATCGGGATCCACAACGGTCGTGCCCAATTCGAACAGTGTGTCCCCACCGTTGCCCTCGACCGGGGCGAGCCGGTTGAACTGCGCACGGATCTCGGAGAATTGCTCCACGGTGACGTAGCCCGCCGTGGCGGACCAGGACGCATGCCGGGCAACGGCGCCCAGCTCGAACGCGTAGCAGGCGCGGAGTTCCAGACGGACCCGCAGCGGCATGGTCGCGAGGGTGCGCGAGGCCCATTCCAGCGAACCGCCGATCTCCGGGGTCTCGGTGCCGGACGGGATCGGCGGGGGAGTCGAGGGCACGATGGCGGCCAGCCCAGCCTCGAGATCGAGTCGGCCGCGCAGGTCGTCGAGGAGACCGTAGTGCCGCTCGGTCAGGAGGGCATCCTGCAAACCGGCGTCCAGATCGAGCCGCTCGGCCAGTCCGTCGAGGAAGTGTCGGCGGTGGGTGGTCAGCCAGCGGTCGTTTTCTCGCGAACGAGAGGTCATCGCTGTGCACCTCCGCTCAGGTGAATCGCGATGGCGCGGCGCGCCTTCGACAAGTTCGATCGCACGGTGGCCGGATGTAGTCGCAATATGGCGGCGATCTCGGCCGGTTTGTAGCCCTCCATCGTCCAGGCCATGACTTGTCGCTGCCGCGGTGGGAGTGCGGTCAGCGCGCGGTAATAGTCGTCCTGTTGGATCCATTCGTCGATGTCGGAGCACGTGGGCAGCAGACTCGACTGTTCGGGTTCGGCAATCAGATCTTCGTCGAGCGCGGCGACGCGGCGGACCAGCTCGCGCCCGGCGACCCGTCGTGCCCAGGCCTTGGGCGAGGTGATCGTGGACCAAGCCCGCCACGCCTTGGCCATCGTCTCCTGGACGATGTCGGCCGCGTCGGCCGGCCGCGCGCCTTGCAGGATGAGGAATCCCATCAGCGGTGGAGTGAATTCGCGGTAGAAGGCGCCGAACTCTGCCAGGCCTTCGGCATCGACACATGCGATGGTCGGGCGTGGACGTGCCGGGACGCGCAAGTCGGCGCCGGTCGGGTCGGGCTCGTTCATCGCTGCCCTCTCGCCCGGCCCACTGTCAAGGTCGTGTGCAGACCACCAGGACCGTCGTGTGAATCCACGTGGCTGTGCTCCGGCAGAGTCCGGGCGAGTTCTGCCATGTGCATCCGGTGTCCATTCTGCTGCAAGGTCTTCCATCGCAGCCGCAGCCAAAGGGCCGCGACGGCTGACGCGTTTCCTACCAGGCCCGCGGTCAGGCCGGCGAGCATCAGGTTCATCGGGGTCGCTCCTCCATCGATCCGGTGTTGTCACAGGGGTAGAGGCTCGTACTCGGCCGAACGTGCACCCGGACGGTGAATTCGTGCCATCGATCCGGCGTTTCGCGCCGGTGCGGTCCCGCGCGCACACGTGCCGGTAGCGGCCGGTGCGGTTAGGCTCGCGGCGTGAGTGACGTGGGGAGCAGCCGCGACGACGGTGCGGATACGGCCGGGGGCGCCTCGGCTCCGGCGGTGAGTGGCGGCGGGGGAGCGGCGGTTCGGGAACGGTCCGCTCGGCGCGCCGCGGAGGCGGTGCATCCGCTGGTGCGGGAGGCCGCCGAATGGTCCTGGCGGTTGCTGATCATTCTGGTCGCGGTGCTGGCCGTGGCCTATCTGGCGCATCGGCTGACCACGGTGGTGATTCCGCTGGCGATCGCGCTGTTGCTGGCGGCGCTGCTGTCGCCGGTGGTGGATTGGATGCAGCGGATGGGGCTGCCCCGCTCCGTCGCGGTGCTCGTCGCGCTGATCGGGTCGCTCGGGTTGCTGGCGGGGGTCTTCACCTTTGTCATCGAGCAGTTCGTCAACGGCCTGCCGCAGTTGACCGACGAATTCAAGACCAGCATCCATACCATTCAGGACTGGCTGATCAACGGTCCGATGCACCTGAGCAACGACCAGATCCGCAATGCGGGCAACACCATCATCAAAACGCTGGAATCCAATCAGGATTCGCTCACCAGCGGCGCGCTGACCACCGCGGCGGCGATCGGGGAATTCCTCACCGGCATCTTCCTGACGCTGTTCATCACCATCTTCTTCCTCTACGGCGGCGATCAGATCTGGCATTTCGTCACCCGGGTCATTCCGACCGAGCAGCGGCAGCGGGTGCGCAAAGCCGGGCAGTTGGGCTTCGGGACGCTGATCGGGTTCGTGCGGGCCACCGTGGTGGTGGCGGGCGTGGACGCCATCGGCATCGGGGCCGGGCTGGGGATCCTCAACGTGCCGCTGGCGCTGCCGCTGGCCTCGCTGGTGTTCATCGGCGCGTTCATCCCGATCGTCGGTTCGGTGCTGGCCGGTTCGGTGGCGGTGTTCCTGGCGCTGATGACCAAGGGTCTGGTCACCGCCCTGATCGTGCTCGGCATCACGATCGCGGTGATGCAACTGGAAAGCCATGTGCTGCAACCGTTGCTGCTGGGCCGGGCGGTCCGGATCCATCCGCTGGCCGTGGTGCTGGCGATCACCGCCGGTGTGGTGCTGGCGGGCATCGCGGGCGGGCTGCTGGCCGTGCCGTTCGTCGCCGTACTCAATACGGCCGTCCGATCGCTGCTGGCGGACACTCCGGAGGAGCTGTATCAGGACCTCAACACCGGCGAACCCGACGAGCCGATGTTCCACGCCGAACCCGATACGCCGGACGAGGGCCGCTACTCCCTGCCCGCGCCCGGGGGCGGAGCCGGAGCGGCGGCCACGGAGGAGCGGGAGAAGACCGACGATGCGGGCGACAGCTGAGTCGCGGGCGACGATGTCGACCCTGGCGCGGACCGAACTTATCGCGGCCGCAACGGTTTTCACGGGCGTCGGTCGTCCGTGGCGCCGGGGCGGGCGCGGTGCGGCGGGAGGGCGATGATGGCCGCTGGGCGCGCGGACGATGCTGCGGCGACGGCTCCGCTGTGGCGGGCGGCGCAGGCGTTTCGGCTGGTCACGGTGTTGTATGCGGTGGGGCAGCAGATCGCTTCGGTGGATTCGTATCGGGAGCCCGGGCTGAGCTGGCTGCTCATCGGGGTACTGGTGGTCTGGTCGGTGGTGTCGGCAATCCTGTTGTCGCAGTGGGCCGATCCCGAATCGGCGCGGCGGCACACCGCGGTTGTGGTCGGGGACCACGCGGTGGTGATCGCGTTGATGGCCTCGACCCGGCTGGTCGCCGACTACGACTGGTATCACGGGCACCAGACGCTGCCCACCACGCTGTGGGCCGCGAACGCGGTGATGTCGGCGGCCATCCGGTGGGGTCCGGTCGGCGGTGTGCTGTCCGGGGTGCTGGTCTCGGCGGTGAGTGTCGCCGTTCGGGAGCAGTGGGAACTGGATCTGTGGAACGACGCCACCGCGCCGGTGCTGGTATCGGTCGGGCTGGCGATCGGCCTCGCGGCCAGTACCGCGCGCCGAGCGCAGCGCCAACTGGAGGCCGCGATGCGACTGACGGCGGCGGCGCAGGAGCGCGAGCGGCTGGCGCGGGAGGTGCACGACGGTGTGCTCCAGGTGCTCAGTTACATCAAGCGTCGCGGCAGCGAGATCGGCGGCGGCACAGCCGAACTGGCGCAGCGGGCCGGGGAACAGGAGGTGGCCCTGCGGGTCTTGATCTCCGAGCAGGGCGCGCGCTCCGAATCCAGTAGCACCCACGTCGATCTGCGCCCTCGGCTGACCGCGCAGGCGTCTCCGTCGGTCTTCGTCTCCACACCCGGCGACCCGGTGCGAATCGGCGAATGGACCGCCCGGGAAATCGCCGCGGCCGTGGCGGCTGCACTGTCGAACACCGCACTGCACGCCGGAACCGACGCCAAAGCGTATGTGCTGCTGGAGGATATGGGTGATGCTCTGGTGGTGAGCATTCGTGACGACGGTCCGGGCATCGCCCCCGGGCGGCTCGCCGACGCGGCCGCCGAGGGTCGAATGGGTGTGGCGCGCTCCATCGTCGGCCGCATCGAGGCTCTGGGCGGCGAGGCGGAACTGCTCACTACGGACGAGGGCGCGGAATGGGAGTTCCGGGTGCCCCGTACCGCCGGTGCCGGATGGTGAGCGCCGTCGTGGCGGAAGTAGAGGGCGCGGATATCCGGCCCCCGCAACGAGTAGCGGTGGCACGGCCGGCGGGGGAGACCGGACCGGTGTGGGCGACCGGCGCTGGTACGGAGGTGCGGAGGATCGGGGCCGGTGCGAAAGATCGGACTGGTGCGGGCGACCGGCCGGAAAGGAGACGATCATGACCGGAGACGCTGCGCCGGACGAGGACCGCGCTGGCGAACGAACGGAAGATGATGCCGCCGAAGGTATTTCGGTGATGGTGGTGGACGACCATCCGATGTGGCGCGACGGCGTCTCGCGCGATCTCACCGAGGCCGGATTCCACGTGGCGGCCACCGCCGACGGTGTCGGGTCGGCGACCCGACGCGCCGCGGCCGTGCGCCCCACGGTGGTGCTGATGGACATGCAACTCCCCGACGGCAACGGCGCTCAGGCCACCACAGAAATACTGCGGGTGTCGCCGCACAGCCGGGTGCTGGTGCTCTCCGCCTCGGCCGAACGCGGCGACGTGCTGGACGCGATCAAGGCGGGCGCCACGGGTTACCTGGTCAAGAGCGCCTCGGCGGCCGAACTTGTCGCGGCGGTGCACGCGACCGCCGCCGGGCAGGCGGTGTTCACGCCGGGCCTGGCCGGTCTGGTCCTCGGCGAGTACCGCCGCATCGCCAGCGCGCCCCCCGACCGCGACGAACCGCACCGCCCGGCCCTGACCGACCGCGAGACCGAGGTGCTGCGCATGGTCGCCAAGGGCTTGTCGGCCAAGCAGATCGCCACTCGGCTGGGCCTGAGTCACCGCACCGTCGAGAACCACGTCCAGGCCACGCTGCGCAAACTCCAGCTGGCCAACCGCGTGGAGCTGACCCGGTACGCGATCGAGCAGGGCCTGGAGTAGGCCGCAGGCGCTCCGGAAGGCGCATTCGACATCAGGGATTGCCCTGATGTGCGGGAACGCTGCCGTCGGTACCCTCGACGGCATGGGTGGTGAGACGGTTTCGGCTCCTGGGACGCGATCGGCGCCGGAGCCCGGCGGCGCGGTGGGCGACCGCGACCTGCGAGTGTCCGATGCCGAGCGCGAGCACGTCGGGATGCTGCTTCAGCGGGCCGTGGGCCTGGGCATGCTGTCGCTGGGTGAGTTCACCGAGCGAATGGATACCGCGCTGGCCGCCAAGACGCGCGGCGAGCTGAACGCCGTGCTGGTCGATCTGCCCGGTATCCGGATGGCGGGTCAGCCACAGCCGGCTTCGCCGCCGCATGCGAAGGCGCCCTCGTTCGGCGCGGCCCGTCCGGTGGCGGGAGCCTCCTCCGGCGACAGGATTCGGTCCCGGCTGTCGGGCATCACCCGCAAGGGGCGATGGCAGGTGCCGCCGGTGCTCTACCTGAACAACCAATTGTCCGGCGTCACTTTGGATTTCACGCAGGCGATCATGTCTACCCAGGTGGTGGAGTTGCGGGTGGACGATTTCTGCAGTTCGCTCAACCTGATCGTGCCCGCGGAGGCCACGGTGGATCTCAACGGCCTGGACCTCATCGGTTCCAGCGCGAACAACAAGGTGCGTACCGGTCCGCCGATCGGGCCGTTGCATCTGGTCGTCAGCGGGCGGCTGCGGTTCGGGTCCGTCACGGCCAAACAGCCGTTCGGCGCGCAGTGGCGGCGCCTGATGTCGGGTTTCTGACCGGCGGGTAAGGTCGGGCCATGGCCGATGGCGTGGCGGGCGCGACCGAACCGGAGCCGCAATACCGTGCCGGACAGGGCGAACCGCTGCTGCTGTTGCACGGTCTCCTGCTCACGTGGGAGTCGTGGGGCGCGGTTCTCGACGAATTGTCCGGCGACCACGAGGTTTTCGCACTCACGCTGCCCGGACATCGGAGCGCCCCCGCGCTGCGCCGCCCCGCCACCTTCGCCGCCTTGGCCGATGCCGTCGAGCAGGCCATGGACGAAACAGGCTGGCGCACAGCACATCTGGTCGGCAACTCGCTGGGCGGCTGGCTGGCCCTGGAATTGGCGGCGCGCGGCCGAGCCCGCTCGGTGACCGCCATCGCGCCGGGCGGAATGTGGGAGGAGGGGGCGCGGACCGCCTCCCGGCTGCTCGGCAAGTACCGCGCCTTCGCCCCGGTGATCGGAGTCGGCACGGGCAGGCCCCGCTCCATGGCCCGCAGCCTGGTGATTCCGCTGCTGGCCCACCGGCCCGCCGCCGTGCCGCACCGCCTCGCCACCACCGTCGCCACCGCCCCCGCCTACTGCGACATTGTCGAAGATCTCGCCGAAGACCCTGCCCTCACAACAGGTTTCACCAAATTGGACGAGATCTCCGTCCCGGTCACCATCCTGTACTGCGAGCACGACCACGTGCTACCACCGCGATTGCACAGCGCCCCAACCACCACTCCACCCATCGAATCGAAAACACTTCCCGGCGTAGGACACGTCCCGATGCTCGAGGCACCCGAACTGGTAGCCGCCGAGATCCGAGCCGCCGTCACCCGCAGCCGCACCCCCACCCTCCCCGGCTAGCGAATCCCGGAAGAGGTACGGCATCCCCACTCACACCTAGGATTCGAGTATCCGGCGTGGCGGCGAATGTCGAATTTGTGCGTCTGGCGGTTCGGGTGGGTGATCGAGTGTTCGCTTGGCGGAGGGAGATTTGATGTTCATTCGTCAGTGGTTCTATGGGGACACCGCCAGGGGGATTGCGGATGCGGTCCGCGGCGACTCCCATCCCGATCTGATCCCATGGATGGTCGCGGAGGAACAGCCCGAGATCGAGTACGCGCTCAGCGACGATTACGCCCTGACGCTCACCTTCGAGGATCCCGACGCGACTCTCACCACGGAGTCACTACGCGGGCTGTTCATGCCGGGGCCCGACCCGCGCCGAATGGTCATCGAGGTGGCGAATGGTACGAGGTCGCCGCGGGGCATATGGTCACAGGACCTGAACCTCAATGAGATTCGTTCGCTGGCAATGCTTTTGCTGACCGCAAAAGATCTTTCGGGTCCGATCGAACAGCATGCGAAGCGTCATCGGTGGAAGCCGTTCACGGCCATGCAGTGCGGTGTGATGCTGCACAACGCGGGCGATATCCGCGGCGCGTTGCGGTATTACCGCAAGGCCGCGAGGGACGGGAACCTCGCTTCTCGTCTGATCCTCGCGGACATTCCGTTCACCCTCGCGCCCATCCCGCTCCCGGCTTGCGAAGCCCTGGTGGCGGTCGGGGCACTGGCGCTGCAGAGCGGAGAATCGGATCTCGCCGCCCGCGAGTTCACCAGGGTGGCCAAATCCGGTGATTCCCAGGGATATCCGCTGGGGCACTGGGGACTCGCGGTCGCCGCATTGCGGCGCGGTGACAATGTGACCGCGGAATACCATTCCCGCGCCGCGGCTGTGTCCGGTCTCCCGGAGGCCATGTGCTTGTTCGGGCAACAGCTGGCCGCCCGGTCCGATCTCGAGCAAGCCGAGCATTGGTTCCGCAGCGCCTACGAAAAGGGCTGCTCCGACGCGGTGGTCGGCCTGGCTCAGCTGCTGTGGCGGCACGACCCGGACGAAGCCTTCCGCATTCTGGACACGGGCGCGCAGAACGCGAACGCGGACGCCATGCTGTGCCTGGGTGACGCGTTGAGCGCCTCGGGCGAACCTCAGCGCGGACGATGGTGGAGGCGGCAGGGCGAACTGCTACAACAGGTCCGACCGGTCGAACAACCGCTGCGGACGTTGCAACTGTGTGCGGAGGCAGCTCCGCCCGACCGGCCACGAGCCGGGTAGAACCTGCGGGGAGCATTGTCATGTCTGCCAAGTTGGAACGGGAACTACTCATCCTCGTCCGCCAGTTGCGGCGGGCATCGTCTTGTGCGCAGACGCTGCAGACCATCCGCCATGCCACCCAGGCATTGGCGCCGCGGGCAGCGGCGCTCGACCCGGACCGAGACCATCACTGCGCCGTGCTGCAGCTCTACCACTACCTCGACTCCGCGAGCCGCTCCGCGATCGCAGAGGCCGACAATCCACCGAGCAAACACACGCAGATTGCGGACTATCTGGTGGCGGTTCTGCAACTACTTCGCCGCGCCGAAGGATTCAACGACCTGATCCCGATCCAATCCCTTGTGACCCATATCGGTCCGAGCATCTACGCCCTCGACGCCGACTCGATCCACCGATGGGCACTCGTACGTTTCTACGGGTACACGTGCTGGAAGTACGAACACACGCGGACCCAACTGTTGCGGACGAAGAAAAATCTGGGAGAGGTGTCGGATCGGGGTGGTGGTGTTCGTAGCAGTAGTGAGGCCGCCCAGCGGGGGCGGCGCGAACCAGGGAGAGCACCATGAGCACCACATTCACTGTCGACTTCTTCTGCAGCCTCGACGGCTACGGCATGGCGAAGGGCTGGCCCGGATACTGGGGGAAGGAAGGGCCCGAGGTCGTCGAGGACCGGGTGCGCACCTTCGCGCAGGACCAGGTGCTCGTCTTCGGCGCGACGACGTTCCGGCAGTTCCGGCACTTCGTGACCGCGTTCGACGAGCCGTATTACCAGAGCCTGAACGAACTGCCGAAGATCGTGTTCTCCAGCACGCTCGAGGAGCCGCTCGGATGGCAGAATTCGACGGTTCTCAACGAGGACGCGGTGACCGCGATCGAGCGCCTGAAGCGCACCACGGACGTTCCGATGCGTTCGCACGGCAGCATCGCGCTGAACCGAGCTCTGCTCGCCGCCGGCCTCGTCGACCGGCTCGAGGTCATCATGTTCCCCGCCGTCTCGGGCCGCGCCGGCGACGCGGGCCTGCTGCACGGCGGAGCGGAGTTGGATCTGGAATTGGTCGAGTCGACGGTGCTCGACGGCCGGACGCAGAAGCTCGTGTACATCCCGCACGTGCACGGCAAGATTCCCGAGGGTGTCGGGCCGCAGCCCCGGAAGGACCAGGGCGCGGTTGCCGACCGATAGACCACACCACCTCGACGAGCAGGAGATGATCTGCACATGCGGTATCTGGTTTCCGTCATCGACGACAAGAGCAATCCCGGCAGCACGGACCGGCAGCCCGCGATCAGCGAGTTCAACGAGCGACTGATGGCCGAGGGCTATTGGGTTTTCGCGGGCGGGCTTGCGGACACCGACACGGCCACGGTCATCGATAACCGGGGCGAGCAGGCGGTGTTCAGCGACGGGCCGTTCGTGGAGTCGAAGGAATACCTCGCCGGTGTCTGGGTGTGGGAGGCCCCCGATCTGGACGTGGCGCTCGCGCTCGCCGCCGAAGCGTCGAAGGTCTGCGATCGCAAGATCGAGGTGCGGCCGTTTCAGTGAACGATATCGAGGAGGCGATCACCCGTGCCCACCACGACGAGTGGGCCCGGGTGGTCGCCAGCCTGACCAGGCGCTTCGGCGATCTCGACATCGCAGAGGAGGCAACGGCCGAGGCGTTCGCGACCGCCGTCGAGCGGTGGCCGGGCGACGGCATACCGCCCAACCCCGGCGCCTGGCTGACCACCACCGCCAACCGCAAGGCCATCGACCGGATCCGGCGCGAGAACAAGCGCGACGACAAGCACAAGGAGGCTCGGATCGTGTACGACGACACCCCACCCGAGCCGCTGGGCGCCATCGACGACGACCGGCTCCGGCTGATCTTCACCTGCTGCCACCCGGCGCTGGCAATGGAAGCTCGCTTGGCGCTCACGTTGCGCATGGTCGGCGGTCTGACCGTGCCCGAGATCGCACGAGCCTTTCTGGCGACCGAAAGCGCTGTGGGGCAACGGATCACGCGTGCCAAGGCCAAGATCTCGGCGGCCCGCATCCCCTATCGGATGCCGTCCGCCGAGGATCTCCCGGCGCGGGTCACCGGCGTGCTCAGCGTGCTGTTTCTCGTCTTCAACGAGGGCTATCTGGCGACCGGTTCCGACACCGAGCCCGTACGGCAGGACCTGACCACCGAGGCGATCCGGCTCACCCGCCTGATCCGCGCCCTCCTGCCCGAGGACGGTGAGGTCGCCGGGCTGCTGGCGCTGATGCTCCTGATCGAGGCCCGCCGCACCGCCCGGGTCTCGGCCGGCGGCGAACTGGTCGCCCTCGACGAGCAGGACCGCGGCGCCTGGGACAAGGCGCTGATCGCCGAAGGGCACCAGCTGGTGCGCGAGCGTCTGGCTGCCGGAGTGGCTCCCGGCCGCTATCAGATTCTCGCCGCGATCAACGCCGTGCACACCTCCGCCCGCGACGTCCGCGACACCGACTGGTCGCAGGTCCTCGCCCTCTACGACCAGCTCGTCCGCCTCGACGCCTCCCCGGTCGTCGCCCTCAACCGGGCCATCGCCCTCGCCGAACTGGACGGGCCGGAGGTCGCGTTGGCCGCCGTGGACCGCCTCGAGGACAAGCTGGCCGGATACCACGCCTACCACGCCACCCGGGCCGACCTGCTGCGCCGGTTGGGCCGCAGTCGGCAGTCGCGCGCGGCGTACGGCAAAGCGATCGAGCTGGCGGGCAACACCGCGGAGACCGCCTACCTGAGCCGTCGCCGCGACCAGCTCGGGTAACCCACCTTGCAGACGTGGTCTGACATCGGTGCTACGTGTGGATGGCCGGTAGTTCGCGGCCGTAGTGCTCGGCGATTGTGGTGAAGGCGCGCTTGGGTTCCCAGGGCATGTCCGGGTAGGTGTGGCCGCGGCCGTTCTCGAGGACCTTCACGATGCCCAGGCTGGCGAGGTCCAGATCGGTGCGGGGGTCGGCGCGGTGCGGGTAGTTGTACAGCGCGAACAGGAAGACGAAGGTGCTGTCGACGCCCTCGGAGTCGAAGATCTCCAGTAGTTCGCTCAGATACGTGGCCTGCCCGGTCTCGTCCCGGGTGTACTCGCTGTTCAGCCTGACGGGGTCGCCGGTCTCGGGGTCGTATTCGACGATCTCCATGCTGCGTGGTGCGACGTCGCCCGCGCCGTGCCAGGTCGCCGTGCCGAAGCCGGTGATGGCGACCGGCTTTCCCTGGGCGACGAGATCGCGCACGCCCTCGCGGAACCGATCCGCGACCTCGGCGGAGCGAATGAGCTCGAGCGATACGAAGTCGAACGGTGTCCAGTCGATTCGCTCGAACTGTATGGCGCAGTAAGTGATTCGGCCCCGGAAGTGTTCTCGCACGGCGGGCAGGGCCGTGGCGAAGAAGTCGTCCAGACGGGCGCTCACGCCCGCGAGCCGCTCGGCTCGGCCGTCGGGGTCGGCCAGCAGGAGGCGCAGGCGCTCATCCACATTCGCGCCAGGTAGCCAGCCCTTGTTCATGATGGTCAGCTCGACTCCGGCGACGAACACCACTTGGGTTCCCCGCTGCCGCAGGCGTTCTGCTCGCTCCGCGCAGTCGATGAACAAGGCTCGGATCTCCTCGGGCGTCAGATCCAGTGGGTACGGCGAGAACCAGACCTCCAGACCGAGTTCGGCGGCGTGGCGGGCGGCCAGTTCCAGCCGCTCCGGGTCGCCGCCGATGATCTGAACGGCGTTGCAGTGCAAGTCATCTCGGATGATGGTGAGTTCGCGTGCGACGGTCTCGGGATTCCAGTCCGTTCTGGAAATCCTGCCCGCGCGCACGAAGCCGGTGTCGTAGGTCATTCCTTTGCCGCGCATGTGCGCTGTCCCTTCTGATGCGGATGGGGGTTGCGTGAACGGAAGAAGCAGGCCACGCGCGAGGCACTGCGCGCGGCGGCACTGCGGCTGGCCATGGAACGCGGACCGGACAATGTGCGCGTGGACGACATCGCCGAGGCGGCCGGTGTCTCGCCGCGCACCTACAACAACTACTTCTCCAGCCGCGAACAGGCGATCGTCGCGGCCGTCACCGCCGAACGCGAGGAACGAGTCGCGGCAGCCGTTGCCGCCCGCCCGCCCGAGGTCCCCCTTGCCGAGGCCGTTATCGAAGTGATCGTGGAGCAGTACACCGCCCCCGCCGACACCGCCCGGGAGGCACTACTCCTGATCACCCGCACCCCCGCCCTACGCGAAGCCTTCCTCCGAACCACCACCGTGATCACCGAACCGCTGACCGCCGTAATAGCCACCCGGCTCGACGACCCCACCGGCCTCACCTCTCGCGTATTGGCGGCCGGGGTCGCTGCTGCCATCCGCGTCGCCCTTGAACAGTGGGTTCAGCCCGCGAGCGGCAGTCTGGTGGTGGTATCCGGGTCGCTCGCTGATCTCTTACGTTCCGCCCTCATGCCTCTCACTCCGGCCTTCGACGCGGCCGAACGGCGAGCAGCATCGAACTAATCGCCTTGACCCACAATGTGATTCGCGCTGAGCCCGTGTGGTGACGGCCCGCGATCGCACGGCCGGACCGATAACGATCGCGTGGAGTGATCGCCCGCTGGCATGCTGAGCCTGGATGGAAGTGCCCGCAAGGCAAGGGTTCTGGACTTGCGGGTACCTCCGGGGACCGTACGCGTGGCGACGGATGGACGGGGCGTCATCGCGGCGGGGTTCAGTCCCGGTTCTGGCGGCGGAGCAATTCGTTCACGCTGACCGTGCGGCCCGCGCCGCCGGAGTGCTTGCCCTCGTCCGGATCCGGGTGTTCGGGGCGGCGACGGGAGGAGCGGAGGTCGGCCATCCAGCGTTCGATGGTGTTGCGCTCGGAGTCGTCCGGCGGGTTGTCGGCAGGGGCGTCCGGCGCTTCGCTCGGGTTCGCCGATTGCTCTGGCGCGCTGGGGGACTGGTCCGCCACACCGTAGTCCTGGTGCTCGGGAGCCGCATACGACTGCTCGGGCGCGGTGTAAGCGCCGGGCGCACTGTATCCCTGCTGGGATGCGGAGTAGGCCTCGCTGGAGGCACCGTACCCAGGCGAGGTGCTGGACTCGTCGGCCGAACGGTACCCACGCTCGGTCGTGGTGTCGGACTCGTCTGAGGCACCGTAGTCCTGCGCCGGCGCGGAGTAGGTCTCGCGGGAAGACCCATGATCCTGTTGGAAGGCGGTGCGGGACTCGCCGAAGGCGCCGGAACTCTGCTCGGACGCGATGTTGGGTTCGCCAGAGGGACCGTAATGCTGTTCGGCTGCGGTGTTGGGTTCGCCGGCGGCACCGTATCGCTGTTCGGTTGCGTTGCTGGGCTCGGCGGCACCGTAGCGCTGTTCGGTGGCGGTGTCGGGCTCGGCGGCGGAACCATAGCCCTGTTCAGGTGCGGGGTAGGGCTCGCTGGTGCCTTGGTTCTGCTGGCGTGAGTAAGGCTCGTCGGCCGCGTTGTAGTCCTGGCTGGGGGCCGGGTAGGGCTCGCTGGTTGCGCTGTAGGCCTGGTGGGAATCGGCGAACGACGTGCCGGGCGGGCTGTAGGGCTGTTGGGGTGCGGCGTAGGGCTTTTCGGTTGTCTCGTAGGACTGTTCGGATGCTTCGTAAGCGCCGTCGGTCGGGCTATAGGTGCGCTCGGGAGCGGGGTACAGCTTGCCGGGTGTGGTGTGCGACGACTCGGGCGAACCGTAGGGATCCCCTGCTGGCCGGTACGGCTGTTCCTGGGCGGAAGCGTTTCCGAGTGAGTCGTAGGTGTCTTCCGAGGCGGTGTAAGCGTTTCCGGGAGAGCCGTAGGCGTCTTCCGCCGCTTCGGACTCGCCGTAGGACTGTTCCGACATCGGAGAAGCCTGTTCAGGCGCGGTGAAATTCCGCTCGAAGGCGCGCGACTGTTCACGTGCGGCGTAGGGCTTTTCGGACGTGCGGTAAGGCAGTTCCGGCGTTGCGGAAGACTGCTCAGGTTCCGTGAACTTCCGTTCCGAGGACGGGAACGACTGTTCTGTTCCGAGATAGGCCTGCTCTTGGGCTGGCGCGGAATCCTTTGTCGGCGAAGCGGTCTCGTGGCCGGGGCTCGACTGGAACAGTTGCGCGCGGCTGGCGGGATGCGGCGCTACGTTCGGCTGGGGCGGCAGCACCCGCGGTGTGGTGCCTACCGGCGCGGTGGGTTGCGTCGGCTCACCGGGCGCGGCGGGCTTCGCCGGTTCGGTAGGCCGAGTCTGGTCCTGCGACCGGATTGTCCGTGGCGGCAGCGGAGGCCGCGCCGTCTGCGGCGTCGAGATGGAGGGAGTCGACACCGAGGGAGTCGACACGGAAGGCACCGAGGCCGAGGGCGGCTCCGGAATCGGCCCGGAAAGCGGCGGCCGAATCGGCGTCGGAGCAGCGGGCCTCGATGGCGTTGTCTCCGTGGAGGATCGGGGCGAGTCCGGGGGCGTCGGCGCGGAGGGCTGCGTACGGACGGGGGTCGTCGGCATGCCCTCGGAGCGAGGAGTCACGCCGATTACGCCCGACTGGGGTTCGATGGCGCGCGGCAGTTTCAGGTTGGTCTGCGGAGTGGTCTGCGGCGCGAACGGGCCCGGCTGCGGGCCGCGGCTCTCCTGTCGCGGCGTGGTCGGATTCTGTTGCGTCGTACCCGAATCCGGCGACGCGGAGCGCTCGTCCGGAGCATCTCCGGCCGAATCGTCCTGCTCGGTACCGAGATTCAACAGCGACCTGGCACCGGACGATTGCGGCGTGGAATCGGACGGCAATGCGGTGGCACCGGCCGAGCCGCTACCCGAATCCTCCTGCCCCGCATCGGAACCGGAGAGATTGCCGGTATCCCCCGGCCGCCCCGGCTCCGTTCGTATCTCCCCGAGCCGCTGCGTCGGCGCTTCGCCGTCCACACCGCCGATGAACCGCGCGCGCTTGGGCTTCTTCTTGCGCGCGGGTTTGGCCGGAGTGCCGTCGGCCAGCACGGGGATCTGCAGCGTCACCGGATCGGTGACCGGAGTGGTCTTCACCAGGTCGACCAGCTCGTCGGTGCCCGGACGCTCGTCGTCGAGAATGGGCTCGCCGAGACCGATCTTCTGCTGGATCTTCTTCATCCACTTCGGCGCCCACCAGCAGTCGTCACCGAGCAGTTTCATGGTCGCCGGCACCAACAGCATGCGCAGCACGGTGGCGTCGATGAACAGCGCGGCGATCATGCCGTAGGCGATGTACTGCATCATCACCAGGTCGGAGAACGCGAACGCGCCCGTCACCACCAGCAGGATCAGCGCGGCCGCGGTGATGATGCGGCCGGTCTGGGCGGTGCCGATCCGGACCGCCTCGGTGGTACTCGCCCCCATCGTGCGCGCTTCGACCATGCGGGAGAGCAGGAAAACCTCATAGTCGGTCGACAAGCCGTAGATGATCGCGATGATCAACACGAGCACGGGCGACATGATCGGCTGCGGCGTGAAATTGAGCAGTCCGGCCGCGTGCCCGTCGACGAAGATCCAGGTCAGAATGCCGAGCGTGGAGCCGAGGCCGAGCGCGCTCATCAGCGCGGCCTTGATCGGCAGCACCAGCGAACCGAAGGTCAGGAACATCAGCAGCGTGGTGACCAGCACGACCAGCGCGATCATCAGCGGCATGCGGGACAGCAGCGCGTCGATGCTGTCCTTCTGGATGGCCGGCTGCCCGGTCACCAAGAACTGCATGTCGTCGGGGACCGAGATATTCGTGCGCAGATAGTCGATCGCCTCGTCGGCGGTCGTGGTGTCGGCATCGACCAGTGTCGCCTGCGTGGCCCACACGTTGGAATCGCCCGGCGGCGAATCCGGCGTCTTGAACTTGGTCGCCAGCCCCGGCGCCTCGTTGGCTTCCTTCAGGATGTTGTAGATGCCGCTGGGGTTGTCGGTGACCATGACCAGTTGCAGCGGGTTGGACCGATACTGCGGGAACAGCTGGTCGAACTGCTCCTGTGCGACGCGGGTCGGATTGTCCGGCGGCAGATAGGTTTCGCTGATACCGCCGAACTTCAGGTCCTTGACCGGAATGATCAACAGCAGCAACAGAATGCACAGCGGGATCGCCACCTTCAGCGGGTGCTTCATCACCCACTGCGTGCTCTTGCCCCAGAAGCCGTTCTCGATCTCCTCGGCGGTCTTGGTCTTGCGGAACCACTTGAGCCCCAGCATGTCCACGCGGCGACCGAGGATGCCGAGCAGTGCGGGCAGCACGGTCAGCGCCGTCAGCGCCGCGAGCAGCACCGTCGCGATGGTGCCGTACGCGACCGACTTGAGGAAGCCCTGCGGGAACAGCAGCATGCCCGCGCTGGCCGCGATGATCATGGTGGCCGACATCGCGACCGTCCGGCCTGCGGTCATCACCGAGCGCCGAACCGCCGAGGCGGTGGTGTACCCCTCGGCCATCTCCTCGCGGAAACGACTGACCATGAACAGGCCGTAATCGATGGCCAGGCCGAGCCCGATCATCGAGACGACCGGACTGACGAACGAGTTCACCTCGGTGAACTTCGTGATCGCCATGACGATGCCGTTCGCGCCGAGCACCGTCAGGCCGCCGACGATCAGCGGCAGCGCGGCCGCGACGACACCGCCGAAGATGAAGAACAACAGCACCGCGACCACGGGGATGGCGATGACTTCCATCCGCTTCTGGTCCTGCGCCATGGTGTCGTTGAGCGTGCCGGAGACCGCCTGCATGCCCGCGACCTGGACCTCCACGCCGGGGATGTCGAACACATCCTTGATCTCGCGGAAGTTGTTCACCATCTCGGTGTCGTTGGAGCCCTTGACGGCGAGGGTGGCGAAGGTGCTCTTCTTGTCCGGGGAGGCGACGCCCGTCGTCGTCCACTGGGCGCCGCCGGTGGCCCGCCAGTACGCGACGTTGACCTTGTCGATCTGATCCGGATATTGCTTCGGCAGGTTGATCAGGCTGTCGGTGATCTTCTGGCTGAACTCGGGATCGTCGACTGTCTTCCCGTCCGGCGCGGTGTACAGCAGAATCACGTCGCCGGTGTGGTCGCGGCCGTACGCCTCGTCCTTCAGCTGCGCGGCCTGCGTCGACTGCGAGGTCGGGTCGTCCCAGCCGCTGGCGCTGAGGTGTTTCTCGATGCCGAAGCCGAACCCGCCGAGAGCGAGCAGGGCGGCCACGACCGCGGCGAGAACGAGGAAGCGAAATCTGTAGACCAGGTCGCCCCAGCGGGTGAACACTAAGCGACTCCTTGAGCGGGGCGGGAGGTGAGCAGGGCCGACAGCGGCCGGAAGGGCTGCAGCCAGGCTCCCTCTTCGGGCAGCGAGTCGAGGGAGACCCGGGGCAGCGGTTCGCGGAACACACCCGGGATGTCCTCGAGGTCGATGAACTCGAGGATATCGGACGTCACCGCCCAGCTGGCGTGCTCGCGGAATCCCAGCACCTGCACCGGAACTCCGCTCGCCGCGAGCTCCTCGAGTGGCTCGCGGAAGGCCTGGCCGTCGGCGGACGCGACCATGATTCCGGCCAGTCCGGCATTGCGGCGGCGCGTCTCGATATGCGCCAGCATGTCGCTGTCGACGTCGGAATCCTCGTCGATCTTGGGCTTGGCGAAGACCGCGTAGCCCACGTTGCGCAGCGCCTCCACCCACGGGCGGACCACATCGGCGGTACCGGGCGCGATGTTGGTGAACACCGTCGCCTCCGCCTCGACGCGCTGCACGCTGCCCACCGACAGCTCGGCGGTGCGGGCCAGCAGCCATCTGCCGAGCGCGTCGAAGCGCGGCCGGTACGCCGCGGTGGGCCGGCCACCGAGAATCGCGCCCAGGCCCATATCGAGGTTCGGGGCGTCCCAGACGAGCAGCACCCGGCGCACATCCGAAGTATTACCCGATCCGGGTGCGCCCGCGTGCCCCTCCGAGGAGGTGCCGTGCATTATTCCGGCAACATCCATGACCTCGTGGGCCATCTCGCTCACGCTCATAAGTCGATCTTCCCCCAAATGAGCTCGGTGATGGCGCTACCGGCACGATGTGCCTTGCTTTCGAACTTGGTCACGGGGCGGTCGAACCCGATCGGCGCGGTCGCGCGGAATCGCTCCGGATCCCCGCCGGTGGCCTCGTTCATGCCGATGAGCTGTGGTTCTTCGGCGCCCACCGCGGCGATGTGCTCGGCGTATCCGGCGTGGTCGGTGGCGACGTGCAACACGCCGCCGGTCTTCAGGCGCCTGGCGATCAACGCCACCGTGTCCGGCTGCAGCAATCGCCGCTTGTGGTGCCGCGCCTTGGGCCACGGATCCGGGAAGAAGACTCGAACGCCCGTGAGCGAATTTTTGGCAATCATGTGTTCGAACACGTCGACCGCGTCGCCGCGCAGCAGCCGGATGTTCTCGATGCGCTCGCGCTCGACACGCTGTACCAGCTGCGCCAAGCCCGGCTTGTAGACCTCGATGCCGATCAGGTCGAACTGCGGTTCGGCCTGTGCCATGGCCGCGGTGGCGGTGCCCGTGCCGCAGCCGATCTCCACGATCAGCGGCGCCTCGCGGCCGAACCAGGCGGCGGCGTCGAGCGGGTCGTCGGACACCTCGCGGCCGATGCGCGGCCACGTCCGCTCCCACGCCTGCTGCTGGGACGGGGTGAGCGCGCCCCGCCGCGAGCGGAAACTGGTGACCCGGGGATACAGGCGTGAGCCCGTCGGGTGCCCGTCGCTCCCGGCTGTGTCGATGCGCCGTCCGCGGGGCCCCTCGTCGTGGCGCAGGCTGCCGCCCACGGGCCCGTCGCTCCCGGCGTTGGGGTTCGCGGCGTCGTTCACGGCGTCCATTGTCCAGTATTCGATGATTAGCGCAGCAATCGACCGCACCGACGGCTGTGGCGCTGCATTCAGGCCGCCAAGGTGTCGGTGCGGCGCAGGACAGGCTCGGACCGCTGGCGCAGCGGCCGGCCGAGGACGACTCGTGTTGCCGTACCTGCCATTTCGAGCAGGCCCCGCCAGCTTGCCGGAGTCGCCAGCACCGACCAGACAGTCCGCGATGTGGTGTCCGTCACCGGGACGCCCGCGATCCGGTCGGCGAGCCAGTTCAGGCTGAGCGGAGTGGAGAGCGGCAGCAGCGAGAAATGGTCGCTGAGACGGTCGCGGAGGTAGATGACGGTGGTGCCGCCGCGGCGGTAGCGGTCGAGTTGGGCCTCGACGCCGTCGGCGTGGATGATGCGGTCGTGCACCGGCTGTGTCACCAGCACCGGGCAGCGCGGGGCGGCGGTGCCCAGGCGCAGGTCGTCGAAGACGGCGCGCATTTCCGGTTCGGCCAGGATCTCCTCCAGCGGGCGGGTCAGGTAGTCGGAGACGTTGTGCCGGGCCAGTGCGCGCAGCGCGGCGAGCGGGGTCAGCCGGGCCGCCTGGTCGACCAACTCCTGCCCCTCGGGGGAGAGGTGTTCGTCGAGGATCCGGCCCAGCACCGGATAGATCTTTCGCAGCGCGGCGATCACGATGGCCGGGAAACCGGCGTAGCGGCCGCCGTTGAGCCGTACGAAGACCTGGCCGGGATCGCCGACCGGCGCGCCCATCGCCGCACCGACGATATCGAGTTCGGGCGCGTAGGTCGGTGCCATCTCCACCAGCCACGAACTGGCCATGCCGCCACCCGAATAGCCCCACACCGCGACCGGCGTGCCGGTGTGCAGGCCGAGGGGTGCGAAGCGCTGGGCCGCGCGGATGCCGTCGAGCGAACGGAAGCCGGGCTCGCGCGGGGCGCCGAAGTGTCCGCTCGGGCCGCCGTGGTCGGCGATGCTCACCGCCCAGCCGCGCCGCAGTGCGTTGGCGACCAGCAGATATTCCAATTGCGTGATGGAGCCCGGCACGAAGGCGCCACGGCGCAGGGCGTAGGACGGCGCACATTGTTCGCAGACCGCGTCGATGGCCGATTGGAACGCCAGCAGCGGGCGCTCGGTGGTGCCCGGGTCGTCGTCGGCGGGCAGCAGCACGGTCGTGACGGCGACTTCGGGGTCGCCGTGCAAATCGGTGCTGCGGTACAGCAGTTGCCAGGCACGGACTCGCTGCGGGATGAGGCCGAACAGCGCGACCTGCACCGGGCGGCTGCGCAGGATCGTGCCGGGGGCGTAGTCGGCCAGGTCGGCGGGTGCGTGGCGGAACGGGTCCTGCGACGGCAGCAGGGGGCGGGTGGTCTCGCGGATGTCCGCGTCGCCGCCGACTTCGGTCTCCCGGCGGGCCGCATCGATGCGGCCGATGGTCCTGACGAATCCGGCGAGCGTGGCGACGCCGGGTATCGCGATGCCGCCGACTCTTTCGACGACGCCGGTGACGGTCATCGCACTCTCCTCACTGTCCCCACGGCCGGCGGCGAGCGCGCGTGATCCCGAGGTCGGCCGACCCCGCCGCCACACCGGCGGACGATCGTTCCAGAATAGGTGACCACCGCCCACACAAACAGCGGATGACCCGCCAATTGTGCTGTGCCACAATGGGAACCATCACAGTGCGGCGGGCCTTCCCGACTTCCGCCCAGGCTTCCCAACTGCGACGATACGTTTGCCGCCCGCTGCCCGCCATAGCCATACCAGGGTCGATGTGAGTGGACACACAGCATCTGTCGGCTGCTCCGGTGTGGGCGTGAGATGGATGCGGAATGAGTGGAACGGCTGCGGGTGTGTGGAACGGTGCGGATGTGGGCGGAACGATGCGGCCGTGCGGGACGGGTGCGGGTGCGGGTGTAGCGGGTGCGGGCGTCGGTGGAATGGGTGCGGGAATGGGGATGGGGTGCGGGAAGCGGTTTGCGGGGCTGTTCGGCGTGGGGGTGGGGCGGGGCCGCATATGCTGCGGCGCATGGAGAAACCGGTGGTCTTCGTTACCGGCGCGGCCGCGGGAATCGGACGTGCGACGGCATTGCTGTTCGCCGCGCGCGGGTATCACGTCGGCGCCTATGACCTCGACGACGCGGGGCTGCGGGAGTTGGCAGGGGAGATCCGGGCGGCCGGGGGCACCGTCGACGTCGGGGTGCTGGACGTGACGGACGGCGCGCAGTGGGTCGAGCGGCTGGGCGAATTCCATTCCCGCACAGGACGTTTGGATGTCCTGGTGAACAACGCCGGTGTGCTGCGCGCCGGACCGTTCGAAACCATCGACTCGGCAGCGCACCAGCGGATCGTGGCGGTGAATCTGGGCGGCGTCATCGCGGGCACGCAGGCCGCGTTCCCCTACCTGCGGGATACGCCCGGGGCGCAGGTCGTGAACCTGTGCTCGGCCTCGGCGATCTACGGCCAGGCCGAACTCGCGACGTACGGCGCGAGCAAGGCCGCGGTGCGCAACCTCACCGAGGCCCTCGACCTGGAGTGGCGTCGCCACGACATCCGAGTGCTGGCGGTGTGGCCGCTGTTCGTCGCGACCGGAATGCTCGCGGGGGTCCAGACCGGATCGACCCGATCATTGGGTGTGCGGCTGACCGTCGACGATGTGGCCGAAGGGATCTGGCACGCCACCCGGCGACGCGGCCTGCTGCCGCGGGTGCACTACTCGATCGGCGCACAGGCCAAAGTCCTTGCGGCGGCCGGGAAATACGCTCCCAACTGGGTCGTTCGTACCGTCAACGCGCGCATCGCCCGCTCGCGCTGACACGGTGCGCGCGGACCGGGCCGCGAGGCCCGCGCGCATTCCCGGCGAACTCGGCGGTCGATGCCGACAACCGGTTCCGTTTCTGACAGAATTGCGCGGCGGAAGGGGGTTACTCGTGTCGACACCCACCGCATCGGGGCGCGTGAACGATCATGGCGGTCCCGCACCCGAACTCGATCAGCTGATCGCCGGCCTGCGCGTCGGTGCGGGCCACGATCCGCAGATCGCCGACCAGCTCGTGGCCGCCGCGAGCGAGTGGCGTCGCCCGCCGCGCATCCAGGTGACCGGCCGCGCCCGCGCGGGCAAGACGACGCTGCTACAGGCGCTGGCGCTGATGTCGGCGGTGGAGACCGAACCGGTGGACGAGCCGGGCCGTCCCGATCCCGTACTCGACGGCGATCTCGTGGTGTATGTGGTGTCGGCGTCGCTGCAGGCCGCCGACCGCCGGATCCTGGCCGAACTGCCCCGAGACCGGACGATCGTGGTGCTCAACAAGGCCGACGCGATCGGTTCCCAGTGGTCCGAAGCCGTCACGACTGCCGACCAGATCGCCTACGGCCTCGGCGTGCCGGTCCTGCCGCTGGTCTCCGCGCTGGCGGTGCGCACCCGAGCCGGAACGCCGAGCGACGACGATCTGCGCACGCTGCGTCGCCACGCCGCCAACACCGATCCGAACTTCACGCTGTCGCCGGAACTGTTCACCGCCCCCGCCGCCGGTCCCGACGTGGCCGAGCGCACCGAGGTGCTTCAGCGCTGGGGCTTGTACGGGGTGTCGTGCGCGCTGGCGGCCCTGCGCTATGAGCCGGAACTCGGCCCGCGCGAACTGCTGCAGCTGTTGCACGCGGTCAGCGGTATCGATCCGGTGCACGATCTGCTGCACCGGCGCTACGAGCAGATCGGCGCCCAGCGCGGCGGCGCGTTCCTCGACGAACTCGCCCGCCTGGCCGCGCGCTCGGTACCGGGCGTCTCCGCGAGCGCGACCCGCGGCCGCGACCTGATCGAGGACTACCTCGCCGGCGACGAGGCCCTGTGGCTCGGCCTGCAAGCCGGCCTGGCCTGCCCCGTCGTCCAACACCTGGCAACCGGTTACCCGGCTCCGCAACCCGCCGACGCCGACGACGCCCTGGCCCGAGCCCAGCGCTGGCGCGCCGTCGTCGCCAGCGATATGCCCGCACCCGCCCGCCGCGCCGCCGTCCGAGTCCACAACGGCTACGTCCGCATCTGGGAGCGAATGAGCAGTGCCGGCCTCTGACCCCACCCACCCAGCACCCCCCGCCGCCCTACCCCCCGACCCCCAGCCGCCAACACTCCGGCCCGGGGACTCGTCTTCCGCACCAGCGCCTCCCGCTGGTTCGTCGGCAGCTGCGCCACCGGCTGTACCGGCCGCAGCACCGCATCCCGGTGATGCTGCTGAGCAGTCGGCTCATGTTGGGCCGTCGAGTCCGTCAGCCTCTGGGCCATCGACTTCCGCACCTGCGGAGTCCGCAGTGCCGTCGACTGGCGCATCCGCTGGGGCATCGACTCTCGCTGGCGACGGGGCGGGGGATGAGCCGGTGTTGCCGCCGGAAGTGGCTGCGGTGGTGGCGCGGTGGAATCCGCAGGGGAGTGCGTTGTTGGAGTCGGTGCCGGTTTCGGGGGCGCCGGAGGTCGCGCATTCGGTGCCGGTCGCGTTGATCGGGCCCGCTGATACGAACACCACGTTGTTGCGGACCGAGCTCGCGCGGTTCGAGCCGCATATCGACCTGTCCGAGCCGCAGACCGATCCCGCGGTGCTGGTCGCGCCGCCGCCGGTGGCGCTGGTCCTGATCGATGCCGGTACCACGCTCGGGGCCGCGCTGCTGGATCTGGTGGGGCGGTTGCGGACCGGTGGTACGCGAATTGTGTTCGCTATGAACGGGATTCACGCGCATCCGGATTGGCGTACGGATTTCGAACGCAACCGGGCGCTGCTGGTTCCGGTGCTCGGCGCGGACCCGGATCTGGTGGCGGTTTCGGCGCGGCTCGCGGTGGCCGCCCGTGGTTCCGGCGACGCCGCGCTGCTGGACCGGTCGGGTCTCGGCGCCCTGCACGCGTATCTGACCCGGGCCGTCGGGGCCGGTGGCGAGGGTCGCGCGGCGGCGATCATCGCCCAAGTGCTCGGCGAAACCCGTCGGCGTATCCGCGCGCAGGCCGAAACGCTGCGCTCCGGCGCGTCCGTGACGCAGTTGCGGGAGGAGCGCGCCACCCTGCTGGCCGCCCGCGACGGCGGCCGGGCGCAGGCCATGGCGGCGCTGCGCAACCGCTTGCATCTGGCCCGGGTGGATCTGCTGCACGATGTGGGCGCCCGGATCCGGGCATTGAACGCCGCGGCCCGCACCGACGTCGAACGTCTCGCCCGCCGATCGGCCCGCGCATACCCGGACGACCTGCAGCAGTCGGTGAACCAGCTGACCGTCGAGCTGGATGCGGTGGTCGAGCAGCGCCTGGCGGAACTGACCCGCCAGCTGGAGTCCGGTGGCCCGGCAGCCGAATCCGCCCGCGAGCCCGTCCGATCACGATCGGATCCGCCGCCGCGCCTGGGCCCCGACCTCGAGCCCCGGCATCGCGGCCTCGAGGACACGTTGATGATCGCCCTCGGCGCCTCCGCCGGTTTCGGGCTCGGACGGCTGGTCGTCGCGCCGCTGGCCCTGGTGCCCGAACTCGACTACGCGACCGTCCCGGTGACCCTGGCCCTCGGCGGCGGCGTGGCGTACTGGGTCGTCCGGGCGCGCGGCCACCTCGCCGATCGCGCGCATCTGCGGCAATGGGTGTCGGACGCGCTGGTGAACGTCAAGGCGCAACTGGAGCAGCGGGTGGCGACCGCCTTGGTGGAGGCCGAATCCCGGCTCACCGATCAAGTGGTGCGAGCCACCACCGTGCGGGTGCTGGAAACCGATCGCCGGGTCGCGGAATTGGAACGACAGTTGCGCGAACTCTCCGCCCAGCAGCCCGCCCAGGTGGCCGCGTGCGAACGCGACTTGGCCGTTATCGACAAAGCCTTCCCGGAGTAAACAAGGATCGATACGGGGAGACGCGAAAGGCCGTGTGGCGGTCTCCCCACGCCGGCGTACCCGTGTGTGACGCATCACACGCTGTACGGATGCCGTGACGCCTATTAATAGGCTCGGACCGCCTATGAGCCCCGGAAGTGCGGCATTACCGATCAGTATCCGTCCGTCCACATCTCCGATATGGAGGATTGCCGGGCATCTCGACCGGGTACCGAGTGAGCGACCCCATTCCGTACCTGGGGTCACATCGCGTTAACCTCTTAATCAAGGAACCTGGGCGTCCGCTTTCGTCCTTGTACGCCGCCCAGCCGGGGCGTGCTTTCGGCAAGCCGGAGCGGGTACCCACCGCCAACGGTGGCTCCCCCGGCGTCGCGGGCTGTGCCACAGCCCTCGAATCCACCCCTCAGAGCCGCCCGTCTCAGGAGAGTTTTCATGACCTCAGTGACCATTCCTGGTCTTCACGGATCCGATGGCACCGCACCGACGGCGCACGCAGGACTGCTGGCCTGGGTGCAGGAGGTCGCAGAACTCACTCAGCCGGACCGCGTCGTCTGGGCCGACGGCTCCGACGAGGAGTGGGACCGGCTGACCACCCAGCTGGTCGAGGCCGGCACCTTCAAGAAACTCAACGAGGCCAAGCGCCCCAACTCCTTCCTCGCGCTCTCCGATCCGTCCGATGTGGCCCGGGTGGAATCGCGCACGTTCATCTGCTCCCGCGACGAGGCCGACGCCGGCCCGACCAACAACTGGGTCGACCCGGCCCAGATGCGCAAGACCATGGCCGACCTGTACCGCGGGTCGATGAAGGGCCGCACCATGTTCGTGGTGCCGTTCTGCATGGGTCCGCTCGGCGCCGCCGACCCGAAGCTGGGCGTGGAGATCACCGACTCGGAGTACGTGGTCGTCTCGATGCGGGTGATGACGCGCATGGGCAAGGCGGCGCTGGAGAAGCTGGGCGCCGATAAGCCGTTCGTAAAGGCGCTGCACTCGGTCGGCGCCCCGCTGGAGCCGGGCCAGGCCGACGTCCCGTGGCCGTGCAACGACACCAAGTACATCACCCACTTCCCGGAGGATCGCGAGATCTGGTCCTACGGTTCGGGTTACGGCGGCAACGCGCTGCTGGGCAAGAAGTGCTACTCGCTGCGCATCGCCTCGGCCATGGCGCACGACGAGGGCTGGCTGGCCGAGCACATGCTGATCCTCAAGCTGATCTCGCCGGAGAACAAGAACTACTACGTGGCCGCCGCCTTCCCGAGCGCCTGCGGCAAGACCAACCTGGCGATGATCCAGCCGACCGTGCCGGGCTGGCGCGCGGAGACCCTGGGCGACGACATCGCCTGGATGCGATTCGGCGAGGACGGCCGCCTGTACGCGGTCAACCCGGAATACGGTTTCTTCGGCGTCGCGCCGGGCACCAACCACAGCTCCAACCCGAACGCCATGGCCACCATGGACGCCGGCAACACCGTCTACACCAACGTCGCGCTGACCGACAACGGCGACGTGTGGTGGGAGGGCCTGGAGGGCGAGCCCGATCATCTGATCGACTGGAAGGGCAACGACTGGTACCTCCGCGAGACGGAAACCCTTGCCGCCCACCCGAATTCGCGCTACTGCACGCCGATGTCGCAGTGTCCGATCCTGGCGCCGGAGTGGGACGACCCGCAGGGTGTGCCGATCTCCGCGATCCTGTTCGGCGGCCGTCGCAAGACCACGGTGCCGCTGGTGACCGAGTCGTTCGACTGGCAGCACGGCGTGTTCATGGGCGCGACGCTGTCCTCGGAGCAGACCGCCGCGGCCGAGGGCAAGGTCGGCACGGTGCGCCGCGACCCGATGGCGATGCTGCCGTTCATGGGCTACCACGTGGGCGACTACCTGGACCACTGGATCAACGTCGGCAAGAACGCGGACGCGAACAAGCTGCCGAAGATCTTCTACGTCAACTGGTTCCGGCGTGGCGACGACGGCCGCTTCCTGTGGCCGGGATTCGGCGAGAACTCGCGCGTGCTGGAGTGGATCATCAACCGCATCGAGGGCAAGGCCGACGCCGAGGCCACCGCGATCGGCAACGTGCCCACCGCCGCGCAGATGGACCTGGACGGCCTGGACGTGAACCCGGCCGACGTCGACGAGGCGCTGAAGGTCGACGTCGACGAGTGGCGCAAGGAGATCCCGCTCATCGAGGAATGGTTCGAGTTCATCGGCGAGAAGCTGCCCTCCGGCGTGCGTGACGAGTTCGAGGCGCTCAAGCAGCGACTGGGGTAATTTCTCGGCCGATCGCGAAACTCCGCCGCCCGCACCGTCGTTCGTACGGGGCGGGCGGTTTCGTACGCCGTGCCGCAATCGTTGTGGGGTAATCGTGGTTGCCTGCTTTATCCTGGATGTGTTCTACGTCTCAGGACTGACCAGTTTCGACTGCCGGATATCGACTGGTCGACTGCACCGGTAGCCTCGAGGTTGCTCGCGGACGGGTCCCCGCCGCGGTCGCACGGGGCTGAACGTGGAGAGGTGGGTGGTGGGCATGATCGATCCGACGTTCGAAGCCATGGTTGTCCCGGAGGTAGCCGACCTTCGGCTGGACGCCCCGAGTACTCCGTTGCACCGCGCTGCGGGACGTTTGCAGGACGTGCTGCCGCCGGGCTGGTGGGTGGAAGTCGTGGATGTGCCGCGGGGTGCCGGGCGCCGCCCGGAGCCCGTGCTGCGGATCCGGATGCCCGAGGACTGACGCGCACCATTCGCCACGCCAGTTCACAGCAGACACCCGAATATCGAAACCCTACCTGCCGGTTGGCTTTTCGCAGAACGCACTATTGCATTCCGGACGGTCGCAGAGCATGCTTAGAGCAATCTGCTTCGCCCGTTTGATTTTTCAAATGCAATCGCAGGGGAGTCCGAATCATGGCGGTGCAAGTGGTCGGGCGGTCATTGATGACCAGCGACCAGACCCCACATCAGGCGAGGTGTGTCGGCCAAGGGGGCTGGGTCGTCTCGTTCCTCCCGGGCCGAACACTGACCTTGGAGCAGGCCACCGCGGCGCTACAGGCGGCCGAAGCGGTCTCGGCCGTGCGCGCGTTGGCCGGCCGGGTGGGGCTCACCCCGCTGGAGACGGTCGGGCTGGCAATGCAGGAGCCACCGTGGAACGAGCCGTCGCACACCGGCACGGGCCGCTTCTGGCGGCGCGGGCGGCCGGCCCACTAGCGGCTCAGCGCTTCGCCGCGACCACGACGAGGTTGCTGACCAGAAACTCCCGGAGTCCCGGCGTCCGGACCAGCCACCAAGCCCAATGCGGGTGGTAACGCGGGAAGGTAGCCATGATCCGCGCCCGGTCGCGGGCCTGGTCGGCCCAGCGCATGCCCTCGGCGGCGGTCACGACGAACAGTGAACGGCCGAAACGGTTCTTCGGCTCGCGGCCGTGCCTGCGCCGGTAGCGGCGTGCGGCGTACTCGCCGCCGAGATAGTGCCAGGGGCCGGTCTCGTGCCCGCCGAACGGACCCAGCCAGACCGTGTAGGAGAAGATCATCAGCCCGCCCGGCTTGGTCACGCGCAGCATCTCGTCGGCCATCAGCCACGGCTGCGGGACATGCTCGGCCACGTTGGAGGAGAGGCAGATGTCCACGGCGTCGTCGCGGAACGGCAGCGCCATCCCGGAGCCGCGCACCGCGCCCGGCACGGTCAATCCGGCGGCGTGCATCTCGCTGGGATCGGGTTCCACCGGGATGTAGCGCGCGCCGGCGGCGGTGAACTCGTCGGCGAAGTAGCCGGGCCCGCCGCCCACATCGAGCACCGTCGTGCCGGTGAGGTCGCGGCCGGTCAGATCGGCGTAGAAATCTCGCGTCAGTTCGGCGGTGTCGACGGCGATGCCGCCGTAGAACAATGCGGGATCGGTCTGCTCATGGCGAAAACTCCCGAGCAGCCGCAGCGATCGCCGCAAGGTGGCCCGTCGCGCGAACCGCACCCCCGTACTCCACATCCCCACTAGCCCGCGCACAGCGGATCAGTCTCGCACAACACCCGCCCATCCCACTTCCCGACCACGACGACATCATCGGGGCGCGCGGCTCGCCGGACGCCGGTACGTCGGTGAGGCGTGGATGACGTGGTGCGGACTGGTCGCCCTGGTGATCGCACTGATCTTGGGAGTGGGCTATAGGGTGGAGCGAACTGTCAGACGTCCGAGCGAGTACCACCTGGAGATGTGCCGTGCGCGATACCGGCTCCCGCGAACTCGATCCGGTTGCGCGGGGCGC
>NZ_JARWOP010000241.1 GCF_029868745.1 Nocardia wallacei
AGGTCGGGGAGCGGCAGGCCGCCGTCGAGTTGGTACTGGTGGGAGAAAAACGCGTGGCCCTCCCCGCAATTGGGCGGGGGGGTTCCTCCCCGCGGCGGCTATCTTCGGGGGCCCCCCCCGGGGCCCCCCCCTGTCTCCGGAGAGTGGTCCGTTCATGCCCATTGTGGTGTTCGTGCTGGCTGTCGCGGTTTTCGCGCAGGGCACATCGGAGTTCATGGTGTCGGGATTGCTGGCGCCGATCGCGAGCGACCTCGGGGTTTCGCTCGGTGCCGCGGGTTTGCTGACCTCGCTGTTCGCGGCCGGAATGGTGGTGGGGGCGCCGGTCGTGGCGATCGCGGCGGGGCGGTTGCCGGTGAGGTATTCGGTGGCGGTATTCCTGCTGCTGTTCTGCGCCGCACATGTCGTGGGCGCGGTCGCGACGGAGTTCGTGCTGTTGCTGGTCACGCGGGTGATCGCCGCGGTCGCCAATGCCGGGTTCCTGGCGATCGCGCTGGCGGCGCTGCCGAGGATGGTCGGCCCGGCGGCGGTCGGTCGCGCGACCTCGGTGGTGGTGTCGGGGGTGACGGTCGCCTGCATCGCGGGCGTTCCCGCGGGCACGTTGCTGGGGCAGGTGTGGGGATGGCGTTCGGCGTTCTGGGCCGTTGCCGTCGTCGGTGCGGCGGTGCTCGTGCCGGTGTGGGTGCTGCTCGGCCGCGACGCGCATGGCGCCGAGCGACACGACGGGCAGGTGCCATCGATGCGGCGAGAAGGGGCGGCGCTGCGGCAGTGGCCGATTCTGATCGCCGTCGTGGCGGGAGTCCTGGTGAATGCCGCCACCTTCGCCGGTTTCACCTACCTCGGCACGATCATGGCGAGCGTCTCCGGAAGTGACCGGACGGTCCCGCTCGCACTGGCTCTGTTCGGGATCGGCTCCTTCGCCGGTGTCACGCTCACCGGACGCTACAGCGACCGATACCGACGGCGCATCCTCACCGTGGGAACCGTTGTGCTGACCGGGATTTGGCTGCTCGCCGCGACGGCCGCGCACACGACGGTCGGCGCGCTGATCATGTCCGCGCTGACGGGCGCGGTCGCCTTCGGCGTGGGTTCGACGCTGATCGCGACGATCGTGCAGACCGCCGCGCCGACGGCGCCACGTCTCGCCGGAGCGGCGGCGACCACGGCGTTCAACCTCGGCGCCGTCCTCGGCCCGGTCACCGCCGGCCTGTCCGTCGACCACACGACCCAACCGGACACGGCATGGTGGTGCGCCGCCGCCTTCACCGCCGTAGCAACCCTCGTGGTCCTGCTGGGCACTCGCCGACGCACCGCGGCCGAGCCGGAGCACGCCCCGGCGCACTGACGGGTCGACGAGCGGTCCGCGCGGATATACGGATGGCATCTTCGGGACGAATACGCGACTCCGGGGGCCTGGAAGCCATACCGTGGAGTATGCGTACTTTTGTCCATCTGGTGCTGTTCGCTTGCGCTGTCGCGATCGCGGTGGGCGCGTTCGGGCCGCTCGTCGGCTCGGTCGATGCCCGCGATGTGAAGCTGGTCGATCTCCGGGACGGTCTGCCCGCAGGGCGGACCCTCGACCAGCTCGGGGGGCAGTCGGCATCGATCCACACGTCGCTGGCATTGGCCTTGCTGGTGATCGCCGCCGTGGTCCTGCTGGCCGCGCTGTTCGGCTCCCGTGCGCTCGGCTGGCTGGGCGTGCTCGCGGGACTGGTGGCGATCGGCGCGCTCGCCTGGCGGCTGGACCAGCGATACGGCGACCAGTTGCGGGACGACTACCGCCACCTCCTCAGTGGCGCCTGGGGCCTGTACCTCCTGGGCGGCGGGGTGATCATCGCACTGCTGGCGCTGCTCGTCCCCCGCGAGAGAGCAAAGGCGTAACCGTCACCGTTTCGTCAGCGGGCCGGTACGCACCGACCATGGCCGATCGTGGCAGCCTGGAAACGGTGCGGATGTGGTCCGCGTCGTGAAGTGTCGGGTAGTCGCCGAACCGAGGGAGAACGCGCATGTCGATCGAGACCGTGGATGCCGTGGTGATCGGGATGGGGCCGGGTGGTGAGGACGTCGCGACACGGCTGGCTGCCGCGGGCCTGGCCGTCGTCGGTGTCGAGGGCCGATTGGTCGGCGGCGAGTGCCCGTATTACGCGTGCGTGCCCACCAAGATGATGGTGCGCGCGGCGGGTGCGCTCGCCGAGGGACGGCGGATCGACGAGCTCGCGGGTTCGGCACAGCTGCGGCCGGATTGGCGGCCAGTGGCCGACCGCATCCGCGACGAGGCCACCGACAACTGGGACGACACCGTCGCCGTCGAGCGTTTCGAGAAGGCGGGCGGGCGGTTCGTGCGCGGCTGGGGTCGCATCACCGCACCCGGCGAGGTCACCGTCACCACCGCCGACGGTCCCCGGGTATTCCACGCGGCCCGGGCGATCGTGCTGAATCCCGGTACCGCACCGGCGGTCCCGCCGCTCGAGGGCCTGGCCGGGACGCCCTACTGGACGAACCGGGAAGCCGTCACGACCACCACCGTCCCCGATTCGCTGATCGTCCTCGGCGGTGGCCCGGTGGGCATGGAATTCGCGCAGATCTTCGCACGCTTCGGCGCGGACGTCGCGATGATCGTCCCGCACCGCATCCTCCCCAAGGAAGAGCCCGAAGCAGCCGATCTGATCGCGGAAGTCTTTGCCCGCGAAGGCATCACGATTCACACCGGCACCGAGGCGACCCGCGTCGAACACGACGGCGACCAGTTCACGGTGCACCTGAAGGAAGGAAAACCGTTGCGGGCCCGGCAGTTGCTGGTGTCGACCGGACGCCGCACCGACCTGGCGGCGCTGGGCGTCGGCGCGATCGGGCTGGACGAATCCGCCCGCGGCATCGAGGTCGACGACCACCTGCGCGCCGCCGACGGCGTCTGGGCCATCGGCGACATCACCGGGCACGGCGCCTTCACCCACATGTCGATGTACCAGGCCCGCATCGCCGCCAACGACATCCTCGGCGACACTTCGGAATCCGCGCGCTACCACGCGGTCCCCCGGGTCACCTTCACCGATCCGGAGGTAGGCGCGGTCGGCCTCACCGAATCCCAGGCCCGCGACGCCGGCCTCGACGTCCGCACCGGCAGCACCGACGCCGCCGCCTCGACCCGCGGCTGGATCCACAAGGCGGGCAACGAGGGCCTGATCAAACTGGTCGAAGACGCCGACCGCGGCGTCCTGGTCGGCGCCACCTCGGTAGGCCCGGTAGGCGGCGAAGTCCTCAGTGCCCTCGCCGTAGCCGTCCACGCCGAAGTCCCCACCCCCACCCTCCGCCGCATGATCTACGCCTACCCCACCTTCCACCGAGCCATCGAAGCCGCCCTTGACAACTTGGGGTAGTGTCACTCCGCCCCGATCAGGTGAGCCTTCGTGGTCACCGCCGCACAAGGATTTCGATGAAACGCTCGATTCTCGCGATGTTCGGCATCGCTGCTACTACTGCGCTCGGCATGGCCGCTGGGACCGCGGACGCCGATCCGGTCGCGGACAGGTCTCGGGTGGTCGGTACCGAGGACGGCTGGGAGCTGACGATCAGTAAGACCGCGGAAGATGTGCAGCGAGTGCCCAATCTCGCCGCGACGCCGTTCACCCGGGAAGGGTTCGTCTCCTTGTCGGCGACGGCCGAGATCGGTGGGGAGGGTCGAGCGGCGGTGAACTCGGGAACGATGCAGCTGGGCTACCAGATCGGCTGCCAGGCCGACGTGTCGAACGGCGTGACCGCCGGGTTGTCCGCGGCGATCGGCCCGAATGCCACGGTAACCGTCGTGCCCTCGCCCGGCCTCGCCGTCGGGGCGAGTGCGCTGGCGCTGCCGAACATCTCGGCCACCATCAAGCCGGGCACCGTCAGCACCATCACGCTCGGCACGAAACCGCTGGCCGGGCCGCATGCTTCGATCTCCGTCGATCAGGTGCAGATCAAGATCGATGCCTGTGCGGGCGCGGTCAGCCTGCGGTCGTTCGCGATGGTCTCGATATCGACCGACACCGCCGACAATTCGGTCGCCGCCTACGGTGACCCGATATGGCTGTGAACCGCACATCGTGGCGACGCTGGGCCGTGCCGGTCACGGGTGCGGCCACGTGGCTGACCCTCACCGCCGCCGGCGTCGTGGCTCAGCCGGTGATACCGCCCTCGTCCTGTACCGAATCGCATAGTGCGCCCGGCACTTCCGACTGTGGCAGCGGCAACGCCGACCGAAAGCCGCCGGGCGGCTCCGCGCCGCAACTGCCCCTGCAGATGCTGGCCCCACCGCCCGCCCGTTCGGCGCCCAGCACGAATCCCCCTGCGGGCGCCCTCGTCCCGCCCGCACCGGGCCCCGCCCGGGACACACCGATCGTCGCCGCCCCGTAACGGGCCTGTGCGCGCGGCCGTCCCGAACTGCCTTAGCGCGCCCGCTGAACCCGCGACTCGTCCCAGACGGGGCTGGGACTCTCGTAGACGGCACCGTCCGAGCCGAAGATCAGGAAGCGGTCGAAGGTGCGGGCGAACCAGCGGTCGTGGGTGACCGTGACGACGGTGCCGTCGAACTCGGTGATGGCCTGCTCCAGGGCATCGGCGGAGTGCAGATCCAGATTGTCGGTGGGCTCGTCGAGGAGAAGCATTGTGACGCCGGACAATTCGAGGAGCAGAATCTGCAGGCGGGCCTGCTGGCCGCCGGAGAGGTCGTCGTAGCGTTGTTCGGCGGCGCGGGCCAGGCCGTAGCGGTCCAGAACGCGGCTCGCCGCCTCACGACCCATACCGTCGCGATGTTCGTTGCCGCGGTGCAGGATATCGAGCAAAGTCTTGCCCGACAGGTCCGGGCGCGCGTGGGTTTGCGCGAAATAGCCGGGCCGGACGCGGGCGCCGAGGGCGGCCGTGCCGGTGTGCGGCACCGTCGCCAGATTCAGATCCTGAATCGGCAGGTGCCCGGCGTCCGGGTCGGTGCCGCCGGTGGCGAGCAGACGCAGGAAGTGTGATTTACCGGATCCGTTGGCGCCCAACACCGCAACGCGGTCGCCGTACCAGATCTCGGCGTCGAACGGCCGCATCAGACCGGTGAGTTCGAGCCCCGTACACACCAGCGCGCGCTTACCGGTCCGGCCGCCGGACAGCCGCACCGAGACGTGCTGCCGCAGCGGCACCGCCTCGGGCGGCCCGGCCTCCTCGAACTTCGCCAGCCTGGTCTGCGCGGCGTGGTAGCGGGCCGCCATCCCGTCGTTGAATTTCGCCTTCTCCCGCAGACGCAGCACCAGCGCGCGCAGCTTGGCGTGCTCCTCGTCCCAGCGCCGGCGCAGTTCGTCGAGCCGCGCGTTGCGGTCCTCGCGCGCCCGGTGATAGCTGTCGAAGCCGCCCCCGTGAATCCAGGCCGTGGCGCCACTCGCGCCGGGTTCCAGGGTGACGATCCGGGTGGCCGCGTGCGCGATCAACTCCCGGTCGTGGCTGATGAACAGCACCGACTTGTCCGATTCCGCGATCTTGCGTTCCAGCCACTGCTTACCGGGCACATCCAGGTAGTTGTCGGGCTCGTCGAGCAGCAGCAGCCGATCCGGGCCCGCGAACAGCGCCTCGAGCATCACCCGCTTCTGTTCGCCGCCGCTGAGCGTGCGCACCGAACGCCACTTCGCGCGGTCGAACGGCACGCCGAGCGCGGCGGTGGTCACGTCGTCCCAGAACGCCTCGATCTCGTAGCCGCCCACATCCGCCCAGTCGGTCAGGGCGTGCGCGTAGGCGAGCTGAACCGGTTCCTCGTCCCGCTCGATCAACGCGTCCTCGGCGGCGTCGAGCGCTCGCGCGGCCGCCCGCACAGCCTCGGGCGCGACCGATACGAGCAGATCGCGGACCGTCGATTCGTCGTCGTCCTGGCCGATGAACTGTCGCATCACCCCCAGCGTCCCCGACCGGGTGACGGTCCCGCCGTCCGCGGCCAGATCCCCCGCGATGATCCCGAACAGCGTCGTCTTCCCGGTGCCGTTCGGTCCGACCAGCGCCGTCTTGACGCCCTCGCCGACCCGAAAACTCACCCCGTCGAGCAGTTGCCGGCCGTCCGGGAGGAAGTAGTCGATGTCGGCGATATCCATGTGCGCCATGGCGATCAGGCAACCGCACCGGTGCGGACGGGCGCAACCGAGTTTCCGGGCGCCACTCAGTCCGTGCCGTCGCGGCGCTTGGACGCCGCCGTCGCGAGGTAGTCGCTCAGTTCGGCCTGCAGCACCCGGTCCAACGCCTGGTCCAGACTGCTGCGCACCGCGGTGGTGCCCAGATCCCGCAGATGATTCAGCATCTTCGCGGTTTCGGCGATCTCGGCGTCGGAGTCGGGGAGCCAGCCCGGCCCGTGCTCATCGATGATGTGGTTCTTCGCGGCCGTCACCATCAGGCGGGCGATGTCCTCGAGCCGCTCGACGACCGCGGCGTGCAGATCGATGACGCCGGACAGACCGAATCCGTAATTGCTCAGTTCCGCAAAGGTTTCCAGCAGTTCGGGCCGGACGAACTCGACCGTTTCCGCGTGCAGGCGGACCAATCCGAGCTTCGCCAGCCGCTCCAGCTGGTCGCCCTCGACCGGAACGCCGTCGGCGCCGCCCAGGAAGGTGTCGACCAGTTCCCGCGGCACCTCGAGCGGCTCCTCGGCCTTCCCCCACGTCGCGGTGACGGCGTGCTGGAGTCCGAGGATCTCGGTGAGGTCCTTGCCGGTTTCCCAGCTGGTGATGAAGTCGGCGATGTGCGCGGTGGTGAAGCCCCGCTGCAGCAGCGCGTCGATGATCTTCAAACGGGCCAGGTGCGTGTCGTCGTAGATCAGGGCCCGGCCGCTGCGCCGCGTGGGCGGCGGCAGCAGGCCCCGTTCCTGGTAGGCGCGGACATTGCGGCTGGTGGTGCCGGCCGCGTGAGCGAGTTCGTCGATGCGGTACTCCGCCATCCCTGCCTCGCCCGTCCCTTCTCCCAGCCGCTCGCCGACGACGCGCAGCGCCCATGCCCGGGTACGCGTCAGCACCTCGGGCACGGGCAGCACGCCTCGTGTCGACATTAGCCGAGCGGGACCGTCATACGATCCTCGACACCCGCCGCGAGAGCCGGATCACGCGGCGTCAGCACGTAGTCGCCGGGGTCCACGCGGGCCAGTTGGCGGGTGTACTGGGAGCCGAAGCCGGGATACATGGTGGCGTTGAAACCGTCCTCCGTCAGATACCAGCTGCGGCAGCCCGAATTCCAGGTGGTGGCCGTCAGCCGCCGCTGCAATCGCGCGTTGTAGCGGTCCTGCCGGTCGCGGCGCACCTCGAGCATGCGCAGATCGCGCTCGAGCAGCATGCCGATGGCGTCGGTCAGGTACTCGATCTGGGCCTCCATGTACACCAGCGCCGAATTGTGCCCGGGGCCGGAGTTCGGGCCGAAGGTCAGGAACAGATTCGGATACCCGGCCACCGTGACGCTCTTGTAAGCGTAAGCGCCCCTGTGCCATTCGTCGGCGAGGCGACCACCGTCGCGGCCGGTCACCGGCACCGGCGCGCCCTGCTTGGACACCTCGAAGCCGGTGGCGAACACGATGCAGTCGAACCGGTGCTCGATGCCCTCGGCGGTGCGGATGCCGTGCGGGGAGATCTCCGCGATCGGCCAGGTGATCAGCTTGCAGTTGTCGCGTTGCAGCGCCGGATAGTAGTCGCTGCTCATCAGCAGACGCTTGCACCCGGCCCGGAAGTCGGGCGTCAGCTGGCGGCGCAGCCACGGGTCACGCACCTGAGAACGCAAGTGCAGCAACGCCACCGACTCCACCACCCGGGTCAGCGGCGAATTCCACACCACGCCCAGCGCCACCGACTCGTGCCCCCAGAACCACGCCTCCCGCGCCAGCGATTGAGCGGCCGGCACCTGCCGGTACAGCTGCTTGGTCAGGGCGTTGGTGTGCCGGTTCACCCGCGGCAGCACCCAGCCCGGCGTGCGCTGGAAGACCTTCACCGACCCGGCCCGGCGTACCAGTTCGGGGATGATCTGCACGGCGCTGGCGCCGGTGCCGACCACCGCCACCTTCTTACCGGTGAAATCGTAGTCGTGATCCCAACGGGCACTGTGGATCTTGTGACCCTCGTAGGTGTCGATCCCGCGAATGTCCGGCAGCCCGGCATTGGACAGCGGCCCGGAGGCCAGGACCACCGTGCGCGCCTTCACCTTTCGCCGCCCACCCGCGAAGGAGACCTCCCACACGCCGTGGTCCTCGTCGAAGACCAGCCCGGTCACCGTGTGCCCGAAGCGGATGTGCGGGCCTATCCCGAACTCGCGGACCATCGAGTCGATGTAGCCGAGAATCTCCGCGCTGCCCGAATACGTCTGCGACCATTCGGGATTCGGCGCGAAACTGTAGGAGTACAGCCGCGACGGAATATCGCAGGCCGCACCGGGATAGGTGTTGTCGCGCCAGGTCCCGCCCACGCGGTCGCCCCGTTCGAACACGGCGAAGTTGCCGATTCCCTTCTGCCGCAGGCGGATCGCCGCGCCGATCCCGGCGAATCCGGCGCCGATGATCGCCACGTCCAGGGGCAGACTCGCCGCGCTCATGCGACCGGCTCGTAGGTCAGTTCCTTCGACCACGTCGGCTGCGGTCCGAGGAAGCGGTCGGGAATGCGCGCGGTCACCTTCACCATGGCGTCGGCGAACAGGTGATACGGGTGGCCGCGGTTGATCACCCAGCCGCTGTGCATCTTCACGATCCGGTACATCGGCACCCGGTTCGCGATCGGCGTGCGCTCGCCGACGGCCTTGAATTTCCGCATCGCGGCGTACAGCTTCTCCTCGTCTACGCCCATCTCGACGATGTTGTCGCGCATCTTGTTCAGCAGCGGCACGTAGCTGAGCACGCCCACCAGGAACGACGGCTTGGCCCAGCCGCCGACCAGATCGATGAACAGCTTGCGCGCGGTGGCGTGGCCGAGCAGCTCCATCACGGCGTAATCGGTGGCCAGATGCCGGGATTCGTCGGCGTTGATCTTCTTGAAGACCTCCTGCGCGACCGGATCGGCGATCTCGTCGGTGACGAATTTGATCAGCGCGCCGTCCAGCGCGACCTCGAGCATCGGGATGACGGTGCCCAGGAACGACAGCGACATCTCGTCGGAATGCTTGTCCAGGAAGTCGATCACCAGCTTGACGTTGATGTTCGGCTCCGGGATGGTGTCGCCGTCGAGCATGCCCCACCGCCGCATCAGCGCCAGTTCCGCGTTGGCGTGGCGCTGCTCCTCGGCGTGGAAGTAGCGGTAGATCTCCTTCAGCGTCTCGGTCGGCGCCTTCTTCGCCATGGCCGCGAAACCGCGCGCGCCGACGTTCTCGATCCACATCAGGTCGGCCATGAACGGCTTCAGCTTGGCGTGTAGCTCGGGGTCGATCAGCTCGGAGCCCGGCGCCTCCCATTCGATGTCGGCCAGCGCCCACTGCCGGGCCTTGATCTTGCCGAGCATGGCGTCGAAATCGAAGGCCATGTCACACTCCTGTCTTCTCGATATGTGCGCCCGCGGCGGAGCCGGATGCCGGATCGTCCTGCGGCAGAACGCGGTTCAGGACGCCGAGGGCGTGGGTGTAGAGGGCCGGGAAGTGCCGCTTGAGGTGCCACACCAGCTGCGCGTCCAGTTGCGGCAGCACGTAGAGCCGGCCGAGATCGTGGGCGTCGAGGGTCAGGCCCGCGACACGTTCGGGAGAGAATCCGGTGAGCCGCATGAGCGTGTCGGCCAGCCGGGTCGACGCCGAGGTGATGCGGCCGTCGGCGACCACATTGGTGCGGACGAAGGTCGGGCACAGCACGGTCACGGCGACGCCGCTGCCGGACAGCTCGGCGGCGAGGGTCTCCGACAGCGACAGCACACCGGCCTTGGACACGTTGTAGACGGCCATGCCGGGCGCGGCGGCGAATCCGGCCGCGGACGCGACGTTGACGATGCCGCCGCGCCCGGCGGCGCGCAGTTGCGGCGCGAAGACCTCGCAGCCGTGCACGACGCCCCACAGGTTGATGCCCAGCGCCCACTGCCAGTCGTCGAAGCCGATGTCGCCCACCGGTTTTCCGCCGATGCCGACGCCCGCGTTGTTGATCACCAAGGTGGGCGGGCCGCCGAAGATCAGCTCCGCGTGCAGGGCGAGGCTCTCCACCTCCTCACGCCGTGACACGTCGCAGCGGAACGCGTGCGCGGTCGCGCCGTGGGTGCGGCGGATCAGCCGCACGGTCTCCTCGGCGCGGTCGATATCGATGTCGGCGCACAGCACCTCGCCGCCGCGGGCGGCCAATTCGAGCGCGAAGGCGCGGCCGATGCCGCTGCCCGCGCCGGTGACGACCGCCCGGGCGTCATGGGTGCGGCGGGCGCCGCCGAGCACCGCTCGCAGGTTGTCGAGGATCCACATGGTCAGCTCACCCGTTCTCGCGGTATGGAATTCGCCTCCGCGAGCGCGGACGCGACGAAATCGGCGGTGCGGCGCAACGCCGGTGCGGCCTCCGGGACCAGCAACGGCAGCGCCTGGAAGACATGGATGCGGCCCGGCCACAGCTCGAGCTCACAGCGGGCGCCGGCGGCGGTGGCCATGTCCCGCAGGTGCCGGGCGTCGTCGCTGAGCATCTCCCCCGCACTGGCCTGCACGAACAGCGGCGGCAGCGCGGCGCCGCGCGGCACGGTCAGGCGCAGCCGGGTCGAATGGGCGGGCTCGTCGGCGGTGTACAGCTCGATCAGCCGCCGCCCCACGGTGGCGGGCGCCATCGGGTCCGGTCGCTTCCGATCCCGTCGTTCGGCCAGGGTCAGGGTGAGGTCCATGAGCGGGGAGAACATGAACAGCCCGGCCGGTTGCGGGCGTCCGGCGTCGATGTTCTGCAGCAGCAGATCGAGGCCGAGATGGCAGCCCGCGGAATCCCCGCCGATCACCAGATCCTCAGGGCGGTAACCGTTTCCGAGCAGCCAGCGGTACCCGGCGGCCACGTCCTCGGCGGCCGCCGGGAATCGGTGTTCGGGTGCGAGCCGGTAGTCGAGCACGAAGACGGGCAGGCCGGTGGCCTTCGACAGGCGCGAGGCCAGTCCCCGGTGGGTCCGCGCGGAACACACCACGTAACCGCTGCCGTGCACGTAATAGACAGCGCGATCGCCGTGCGGCACACCCGCGGCCCGCACCCATTCGCCGTGCACCGCACCCGAACGCACCTGCCGCACATGGGTTCCGGGAAGAGTCGGCCCGAAGGCCGCCATGATCGTCGCCATCAGACCGCGGCCGGCCCAGATGCCCGCCCGGTTGCGCGGCAACAGCGCGTTGATCTGCCGGATCCCGAGCACCGACGCCGCCGCCGCGAGACGGGCCTGCGGCGAGGCCGTCGCGGGGACGGCCGGGGAGGTCACCGTTGACCTTGTTTCAGCCATGCCGAAAGCATCAGTCACCATAGTGCCAGTTGTCAATGGCACATTCGAGATCCCGAGTTAATCGGGTCGTGACCGGGGCGGGTGATTCAGGATGGTTCGGCGCGGACAGCGGCGATCGCGAGGGTGACGTAGTTCATGGTGAAGCCGCCGCCCAAGTCATCGATGGCCGCGCCGACCTCCGCCAGCAACTCCGCGAGTTCGTCCTGCGGCAAGCGGGTGAGAGCACCGGTGGTGGGCACCAGGTCCAGCCATTCGGCCCGGGTGTACGGGCGTTGCCAATCGAAGCGCCACTCTTCCGGGGCGGCGAATCCGCCGGACTCCCGGATGCCGTCGGCGAAGGTCGCCATTCCGGTCCGGTAGACCTCGAGGGCTCGCTCGGGTGATGCGTCGCCCTGCTGCGCGGCGAACGGCGATTCGGGCATCACGCGCCGGAGCGCGGCCAGTTGAGCCTGCGCGATGGGTTGCGGCGGCGCGATCACGTGCGCGAACAGCACCAGCCGCCCGCCCGGCCGCAGAATCCGCGCGGCCTTGGCCGCGCCCGCGAGGGGATCGATCCAATGCCAGGACTGCGCGGCGGTCACCGCGTCGAACGTGCGCCCGGCCGGATCCCATTCCTCGAAGGTCGCGACCTCGGTGTCGATGCCGGTGCGCCGGGCCTGCTCGGCCATGCGCTCGTCGGGTTCGACCCCGAGGACACGGCAACCCGCGTCGCGGAGTTGCCGGGCGGCGATGCCGGTGCCGGTGCCGCCGTCGAGAACATCCGGTCCGAGGCCGGCGGCGATTCGGTTGATCAGGGCATCCGGGTAGCGCGGGCGGGCGCGGTCGTAGCGGTCGGCGTCCACGCCGAACGATTCCGCGATATGCCGCTGTCGATGAGGTTGCGGGTCGGAGGAACCAGGGGCCGGAGAAGGTAGAGTGGGGGGGGGGGGGGCGGGGATGTGGGGGGGGGCACCGGGAGGTGGGGTGGGGGGCCCCGGGAGGGGGATTGGGGGCGCAGACCCCCCCGGGGCGGGTTGGCCGCCCTATCCCCCTCGCGGTGGGCCCTCCCCCCCCCTGTTGGGGCCCCCCCAATTTTGGGGGGGCCCCCCCCCCCACTCTACCTTCTCCGGCCCCTGGTTCCTCCGACCCGCAACCTCATCGAC
>NZ_JARWOP010000242.1 GCF_029868745.1 Nocardia wallacei
ATTGGTTTGGGGGGGGGTCGTATGGGTGGGGCTCGAACTTATTCTCGCAAACCAATTGGGGGTCACCAACCTGCAAACCCCTAAAAATCCTTTGGCTTGGGGGGCGGGCGGGGGGGGGGCTTATTAGGCTGCGCCGGCCGCTTCCACGGTGATCCTGCTGTTCGTGGTCCTCGCCGTGGTGGCCGCGGTGGTGGTGCGCCGCCGGCTGAAGAAGAACAAGAGCAAGGGGGCCCTCCCGGTCGACGCCAAGGCCCAGTACATGGGCAACGGCGGCGCCATCTCGGCGCTCACCGCCGCCGGTGCGCGGGAGAAGGCCGAGCAACTCGGCGTGCGCCTGGGCTACGACGACGCCCCGGGCGTGCCGATCGGCGTCGCCGTCGCCGACGGCGTCCCGCTCTACGGCTCCTACGAGGACCTGCACCTGGACATCTGGGGCCCGCGCCAGGGCAAGACCACCTCGCGCGTGATTCCGGCCATCCTCGACGCGATCGGCCCGGTGCTGGCCACCTCGAACAAGCGCGACGTGGTGGACGCGACACGAGATGTGCGGGAGGCCAAGGGATCTCGCACCTTCGTCTTCGACCCGCAGGGCGTGGCGGGGGAGCCGCCGACCTGGTACTGGGATCCGTTGCGGTGGGTGAACGCGCCGCACCCCGGCTGCGAGATGCGCGCCTCCCGCCTGGCCGGCCACTTCGCCGACGGCGACGACGGATCGGACCAGGGGCCGGACAACTACTTCGATCCCGAGGCCGAGGATCTGCTCGCGGGCCTGTTCCTGGCGGCCTCGGTGTCGCGGCGGTCGATCATCGACGTCTGGGAATGGGTCACCGATCCGAACAACGGTGAGCCGGTGGAGATTCTGCGCACCGCGGCGAGCCAGTACGGCGTCGAGGCCTACGGCCTGAATTTCACGGCTTCGGGCTTGGCGCAGCAGTACAACGCCGACCCGCGCACCAAGAGCAGCATCTTCGGTACCGCGAAGAAGATGGTCCGCTGCCTGAAACTGTCGAATGTGCTGCCCTGGGTTACCCGGGGCGCGGGCGACTCCCGGTACGAATTGGACGAATTGGAGTTCCTGGACGGCAACTGGACCCTCTATTGCCTGTCGCTGGAAGGCCGCGGTTCGGCCGGTCCGCTGGTGAGCGCGCTGACCGAAGCGGTGATCGAGCGGGCGATGGACAAGGCGTCGCGGTCGCGGGGCGGCCGCCTGCCGATCCCGCTGCTGGCCGTGCTCGACGAGGCCGCGAATATCGTGCGCTGGAAGGATCTGCCCAAGCAGTACAGTCACTTCGGTTCCCGGGGCATCGTGGTGATGACGGTGCTGCAGTCGTGGGCGCAGGGCGTCCGGTGCTGGGGCCCGTCCGGTATGGAGGCGCTGTGGGCCGCCGCGAATATCAAGGTGCTGGGCAGCGGAATCGACGACATCGGCTTCCTGACCGCCCGCTCGGAGGCGATCGGCGACTACGACTCGATCTCGGCGTCGGTCTCGGAATCCAAAGGCGGCAAGAGCTATTCGAAGTCGCTGGGGTCCTCGCGCACCCTCAATGTGAACGCGTTGGTGACGCTGCCGCGCGGCCGCGCGGTGGTCTTCTCCTCGGGTGCGCCGGCGACGCTGGTCCGCACGGTTCCGTGGTGGGACGGCGACTATTCTGACGAGGTGCGGCGCTCGATCGAGCGGCACGATCCGCAGCGGCAGCAGACCACCTTCACCGATCTGGTGGAGGAGCGCAGCAACTACGACGCGCCGCCGACGCCGCCCGAGACCTACGGACAGCCCGAGGAGGTTCGCCCGCTGTGAGCGACCAGCAACACGACCTGATCTACGCCGACGTCGTGGAATTCGTCGAGAATTACCTGAGCCTGATCTATCGCCGCCAGGTCACCGACCTCACGGACACCGTATGGTGCCCGGAGTGGTGGAAGCATGCGGAGGCCGTGGTCCGGCTGCAGGCGCTGTGGCGGGCCTGGGAGCATCTGCGCCAGGACGAGACCACCGGGATGAGCGTGTGGTTCCTCGATCACGCGGATCCGCACATGAACAAATTGCTGGATCCGCGTGGGCCGTTCAAGTTCTGCAGTGTGCGCCACGGTCACAAGGAGATGCTCAACCCGCTGCCCCTCAAGTCACCGCAGCACGGCATGTTCGGCGACCCGACCATCGATCCGGCGGCGGAAGACTTTCGCTCCTGAGCGAGCCGCTCACTCGCGGACGCGGACGCGGCCGCGTTCTTCGATTTGCCGCGCGCGGGTGACCGCAGGGGACTCACCCGGCCGGGCGCGGACCGCCGCCTGGGGCGGGTGGGCCTGACTGACCTCCATGAGCATGCGGACCGCCGCCAGCTCCGGTGCGACGCCGGCGCGCTGCAGGTGGGCGGCCAGCGCCTGCCTGCGCTCGATCGAGTCGTACCGTTCCAGCTCCCGCACCTTGCTGCGCGCGGCCTGCCCGGAGCTGCGGTTGGTGCTCAGGCGTTCGGAGACGCGGTCCTTCTCCAGGGACACGCCCCGTTCCAGCCGGGGCCGCTCCAGCATTCGCACCAATTCCAAGTTGCGCGGGTCCTTCGACTTGGCCTCGCGGGCGTCCCGGAGCATGCGCTCGCGAGCCTCCTTGACCCGCTCCTGGGTCACTTTCACGCGGGCCTCGGCTTCCCGTTGGCCACGTTCCCGGGTGCGCAGCGCGACCAGGGTCGCTAGCTGCAACATTTGCCTCATCAAAGCCGCTGTTTCGCGACCGATGTCGTCGAGTTCCTCGGCCATGCCTGCTCCCCGATGCTGCAGTGATCACTATGGATGATTGTGGTGCTTCGTCGTGGACAACGCCAGCCGAACGGTGGTTCGCGCGGTGCTGTCCCGCCTGCAAACGCGGACATCGGAACTACGTTTCGGTACATACCGCCCGGTAGGACGGGTACTACACCGCTCCGTACTCCGTTCTTCGAGGTTACCAGCGAAACGCAGGGCAGCCTTACCAGGATCGTGTACCGAAAGCATATATCGCACAATTCCGGCGGGGTGGCCGAAGCGCCGGACGTTCTTCGATATGAGGGTGCCCTCACCGAACGCGCGTCCCGGCGGCCGCGCGAGGGGCCCGGCATCGGTCGATGCCGGGCCCGAAGTCGCGGCGGCCCTGAGCAATTCGCGCGGGTCAGGCGACCTTCACCGCATCGAAGGTGACCGGCAGGTTCGGCTTGCCGCCGCCCGGCCGCGGGTCCAGCGAGCCGTCGTCACCGGCCGCGGCGATCTTGTCGAGGGTCTGTAGTCCGGCCTCGTCGATGGTGCCGAAGATGGTGTACTGCGGCGCCAGCTGGCTGTCGCCGTAGACCAGGAAGAACTGGCTGCCGTTGGTGCCCGGCCCGCCGTTGGCCATCGCGATCACGCCCCGCTTGTATTGCACGGGTGAGGGATTGACGGCCAGCTCCTGCTGGTCGAACTGGTCGGTGGGGTACTCGTTGTCGAAGACGTACCCCGGGCCGCCCTTGCCCTCGCCGGTCGGGTCGCCGCACTGCAGCATCTTCAGGCCCTTCGTGCTGAGCCGGTGGCACGGCGTGCCGTTGTAGTAACCCTGGTTGGCCAGGCTCACGAAACTGTTGACCGTGCACGGCGATTCGCCCGCGTTCAGGGCGATGCCGATCGGGCCCTGACTGGTCTGCACGGCGACGGTGTGCTGCTCGGTCGAGGAGACGTCGGCCTCCTTGGGCTTCTGCGCCGGTTTCGCCGCGGGCTGGCCGCTGTCGCGGTAGGCGCAGCTCACCGTCGCCGGCTTGGCCTGGGGCTCGGGCGGCGGCGGGGCCTGCGGGGTCTCCGACTGCGAGGTGTCCGGATCGGCCGCGGCGGCCGGGTTGTCGTCGCCGCGGGTCAGATAGTAGATCCCGACGCCCGCCGCGACCACCACGACCACGCCGAGCGCGGATCCGGCGATCGCGAGCCGTTTACGCTTGCGGGCCCGCTCGGCCTGCCGGGCCAGTCGTCGCTCCAGCTTGCGCTTGGCCGCCTGTCGCCGCTGTTCGTTGCTCGGCACTACCCAGTTCCTCCCGTTGCGGTCTGCTTACGGCCTAAGAGTGTGCCATCAGTACCTGAGAGGCGTGTCGGCCGCAACGGGTCGGTTGGACTATCCGCCGGGCGGTGAGGGAGACTGGGCGATCGTGACCAAGACCAGCAGCTTCACCGCCCCGAAGGGTTTCCCGGATTACCTGCCGCCGGCGTCGGCGCAGTTCGTCGCCGTGCGGGACGCGCTGGTGCGCGCCGCGCGGCTGGCCGGGTACGGGCATGTGGAGCTGCCGATCTTCGAGGAGACCGGCCTGTTCGTCCGGGGTGTCGGCGAGTCGACCGACGTGGTCAGCAAGGAGATGTGGACCTTCCCGGACCGCAAGAACCGCAGTATGACGCTGCGGCCCGAGGGCACCGCCTCGGTGATCCGCGCGGTGATCGAGCACGGGCTCGATCGCGGCGCGCTGCCGGTCAAGCTGTGCTACGCGGGCCCGTTCTTCCGGTACGAGAATGTGCAGGCCGGGCGGTACCGGCAGTTGCAGCAGGTCGGTGTGGAGGCCATCGGCGTGGACGATCCGGCGCTGGACGCCGAGGTGATCGCCGTCGCCGACGCCGGTTTCCGGTCGCTGGGGCTGGACGGGTTCCGGCTCGAGATCACCTCGCTCGGGGACGACACCTGCCGCCCACAGTACCGGGAACTGTTGCAGCAGTTCCTGTTCGGGCTGCCGCTGGACGAGGAGACCCGGCGGCGGGCGGAGATCAATCCGCTGCGCGTGCTCGACGACAAGCGGCCCGAGGTACGAGAACTGACCGCCGCCGCGCCGCTGATGATCGATCACCTGTCCGAGTCGGCGAAGGCCCACTTCGAGCAGGTGCTCGGGCACCTGGACGCGCTCGGTGTGCCGTACGTGGTGAACCCGCGGATGGTGCGCGGCCTGGACTACTACACCAAGACGACGTTCGAATTCGTGCACGACGGGCTCGGCGCGCAGTCCGGCATCGGTGGCGGCGGTCGCTACGACGGGCTGATGGCGGAGCTGGGCGGGCAGCCGCTGTCCGGCATCGGGTTCGGTCTCGGCGTGGACCGGGCCATCCTCGCGCTGGCCGCCGAGGGCAAGGCCGCGGCCGACCCGGCTCAGGTCGACGTGTTCGGGGTGCCGCTGGGCGAGGCCGCCAAGAGCCGCCTGGTCGAGCTGGCCGGCCGGTTGCGGGCCGCGGGCATCCGGGTGGATCTGGCCTACGGCGGGCGCGGGGTCAAGGGCGCGATGAAGGCCGCCGACCGGTCGGGTGCGAAATACGCTCTGGTGCTGGGTGATCGAGACCTGGCCGAGGGGGAGATCGGTCTGAAGGATCTAGCCACCGGCGATCAGCAACAGGTCCCGCTCGACGACGCGGTCACGGCCGTCACGGCCGCCCTGGCCGTCGATCGGTAGTACCGTCACGGGATACGGCCCGGCCGTATCGGACGAATGTGAACCCGTGACCGAAGACTCGAAACCCGAACGGCCGCAGGCGGTCGGCCTGGATCTGATCGCACCGGAGCTGTACGCGCCGATGCTGCGGCGGCTGACGGTGATCGCGACCGTCGTCGGCGTGGTCGTCGCGTTGCTGCTGGCGCTGCTGGTGAGCTGGCCGGTCGCGGTGCTGGCCGGGGTGATGCTCGGCGCGCCCACCGCGCTCTACGCCGTGTCGGTGCAGCGTCGGCGAATGTGGCTCGCGGGCACCGTGATCGAGGCGCGGACGCTGTTCGGACGGCGGCGGCTCGATATCGCCGCCGCCGGTGGGGTGGAGATTCTGGTCTACCCGGGGCGGCTGAGTCGCATCGTCCTGCGCGTTACCGCCGACCGTGCGCGGCAGGTCGTCCCGCTGGCCATGTACGCCGACGGCGGCAGCGGGCGCGAGCTGCACATTCTGGGTCTGCGCACCCTCGCCGACGCCCTGGCCGCGAGCAAACTGGCTGCGGCGCTGGCGGTTTCGGACCTGCTGGTGGGCCAGTTGCGAGCCGAGGCCCGCGACGCCGCGCTGGGGGAGCGGCCGCTGTACCGCGCCGTGCAGCTGGTTCGCGCCAAGGACATCGTGCAGCCGGTGGTGCTCAGCGACAGTGAGATCGCCGCGCTGGAGTGAGGGTGACTGTCTACTTGCTCACGGCACGGGTTCGGGCGTGGTGAGTCTCGTTAGGGTTGGGGCCGAGACCATCGATACAGAGGATCCTTCGTGCGCGAGGAGTTGTCGTGAGCACTGCCGTCCGCCCGCCCGTGACCGTCACCGTGACCGGCGGCGCCGGTCAGATCGCTTACGGGTTGCTGTTCCGGATTGCATCCGGGGCGATGCTCGGCGCGCAGACGCCGGTGCGGCTGCGGCTACTCGAGGTGCCCGCCGCGGTCGGCGCCCTCGAGGGCGTGGCGATGGAGCTGGAGGACGGCGCGTTCCCGCTGCTGCGCTCGGTGGACATCAGTGACGATCCGTGGATCGGCTTCGACGGCGCGAATATCGCGTTGCTGGTCGGGGCGCGCCCGCGCACGGCCGGTATGGAGCGCGGGGATCTGCTCGCCGCCAACGGCCCGATCTTCACCGATCAGGGCGCGGCCATCAACGCCGGCGCGGCCGACGATGTCAAGGTGCTGGTGGTCGGCAATCCGGCCAACACCAACGCCTACATCGCGATGAGCAACGCGCCCGACGTGCCCGCCGACCGCTTCACCGCGCTGACCCGGCTCGACCACAACCGGGCCATCGCCCAGCTGGCCGCGCGGACGGGCGCCCCGGCCGCCGACATCCACCGGGTGACGATCTGGGGCAACCATTCGGCCACGCAGTACCCCGATCTCGAACACGCCACCGTCGCGGGCCGCCCCGCCCTCGAGGTCGTCGACGACACCGAGTGGGTCCGTGACGTTTTCGTCCCGACCGTGCAGCAGCGCGGCACCGCGATCATCAAGGCCCGCGGCGCGTCCTCGGCGGCGAGCGCGGCCAGCGCCGCCATCGACCACATCCACGACTGGGTGCTGGGCACCCCCACCGGCGACTGGGTGTCGATGGCGGTGCCCTCCGACGGCTCCTACGGCGTCCCCGAAGGCCTGATCAGCTCCTTCCCCGTCACCTGCGCCGACGGCGCCTACACCGTCGTCCCCGACCTGCCCCGCACCGAATACGCCCGCGAGCGAACAGATCTCAGCGTCACCGAACTGCGCACCGAACGCGACGCGGTCATCGACCTGGGCTTCGCCAAGCCCCGCTGACCCGAGCGCGGGTCAGTCGCACTTGGCGATGACGGACTCCGCGTAGCGCTGGAGGTTGGAGATCTTGGTTTCCAGGGGTTCGGTGTCGGGGCCGGGGGTGTAGGGGTAGCGGAAGCCGACGATGACGTCGGTGACGCCCTTGTCCTCGAGGCGCTTGATGCCGTCGGGGGTGTAGGCGTCGAGGGAGGCCACGTGGATTTCGAACGGGCCGGTGCGGTCGCTCTGCGCGCGGAGTTCGGTGAGCCGGGTGAGCATGCGGTCGAGGTCGTCGGCGTCGCCGCCGGCGTGCATCCAGCCGTCGCACAGGCGGACCGCGCGGCGCAGCGCGGCGTCGCTGTGGCCGCCGACGAGGATCGGCAGGGGCGCGGTCGGAGCGGGGGTGATCTTGATCTTGGGGATGTCGTAGAACTCGCCGTGGTATTCGAAGTACTCGCCGGTGCACAGGCCGCGCACCACCTCGATGCACTCGTCCATGCGCTTGCCGCGCCGCTCGAACGGCACGCCCATGATCTCGAAGTCCTCCGGCCACGGGCTGATTCCCACGCCGAGCACGAACCGGTTGTTGCTGAGATACGCCAGCGAGGCGGCCTGCTTCGCGACCAATACCGGCGGGCGGATCGGCAACTTGATCACGAAGGGGTTGAACCGCAGCGTCGTGGTCGCGGCCGCGAGCGCCGCGGACAGGACGAAGGTCTCGATGAAGGGCTTGCCGTCGAGGAACTCCCGCGAGCCGTCGGGGGTGTAGGGGTAGGTCGAATCCGATTCCGCCGGATACGCGATGCTGTCGGCGATCGACATGCCGTGGAATCCGGCCGCCTCCGCGGCCTGCGCCAGCGGGATGTAGTACGCGGGATCGGTCATCGCCTCCGCATAGGTGAAGCGCATCGAGGCATCCTCTCGGCTCGGAACTAGAACGAATTCCAATTTAGCCGAGATGGTAGCCCGGACCGAACGGGGCTGTCAGGGGATCGGCCGACGCCTTGCGCTCGCTGGTGTATTTCGCTGGCAGAGGCGGTATGTCGACGACTGTGCGGTGGGGCGTAGGTCGAGGGCGCCGTGATATCGACCTTCACCGTCTCTCGCTGTTATGAAACGTGTTCTACTGGGCGCGCGTCAGCCCGCGTCGGGCGAATCGCCGTACACGACCAACCAGATCGCCCGCCCCAGCGCCCGGGCCAGCTCCGTATCGCCGATGCCGGTATCGGCCGAGAACGCCACCGTGATCGAACGCTCCACCATCGAGGTCAGTACCACGGCCGTGGCCGCGGCATCCAGATCCGCGCTCACCCGGCCCGCGGCGCGGTCGGATTCCAGTCGGGCGCGGACCATTTCGCTGAACGTCGCGACCCGGCCGCGCCAGTAGGCGCCGACGTCCCGGTCGTAGGCGGCGACCTCGCTCAAGGCCAGCAGCAGATAGCGGTGCCGCCGGAACCCGGCGATCATCGCCCCGATCGCGCGCGCCACGCCCGCCTGACGGTCGGTGTGCTCGGTGGTCCACCAGAGTTCCGCGGCTTCGAACAGATCGGCGGTGGCCAGGTCGGCCATCCGGATCAGCAGGCTGCTCTTGTCGGGAAAGTAGCGATAGAACGTCGACCGTGCCGAATTCGAGGCGGCGGCGATCTTCTGCACGGCGATCTCGGTGTACGGCGTGCCCTCGGCGAGCAGTTCCTCCACCGCGACGAGCACCCGCTGTTCGAACTCGGCGCGGCGGTCGTCGGTGGGCTTGCGCGCATGCCTCGGGACTCGGGTCAGTGACGGCATCGGCCGCCCGTCGCCGCGGCGCCGGAACCGTCCGGCGGTCTTCCGTTCGCGCGTGCCATGGGGCCATTGTGCCCGTCCCGCGCCCGGAAATCGCGTCGGCCCGCGGGCCGGGGCGCTGTCCCGGACACCCGGCCCCGCGCGCGGAATCAGGCGTTGACTTTCGGGTGCCGACCGCCGCACTATCGATCGGACACACTGTCCGAGACTGAGTGGCCGAGGGGGTACGTATGGGCGACATTTCCGCTGCGGCGGTGGAACGGGCCGATGTGGTCGTGGTCGGCGCCCGCTGTGCCGGAGCAGCGACCGCGGCCACCCTCGCGCGGGCCGGGCGCACGGTGATCGTCCTGGACAGCGCCCGCTTTCCCTCCGACACGCTCTCGACGCACCTGCTCTGGCCGTCCGGGGTCGCCGAGGTCCGGCGGCTGGGCGCCCTCGGCGCGGTGGCGGACCTCGGCGCGCCACGGCTGACCCGGGCGTACGCCGGGGGCGCCGGGCACCGCATCGCGACGGCGTTCCCGGCCGTCGACGGGATCGACTACGCGATGTGCGTACGCCGGATCGGCCTGGACGATGCCCTGGTCCGCACGGCCGTCGCGGCGGGCGCCGAAATCCGCGAACGATGCCGGGTCACCGATATCGTCTGGGACGGCGAGCGGTGTGCGGGCGTGCGGTACACCGACGCGTCCGGGGCCCTCGCGGAGATCCGGGCCCGCCTCGTCGTCGGGGCCGACGGCCGGCGCAGCACCGTGGCCCGGCTGGTGGGCGCCGAGCGGCCGTTCGCCGAGGCGCCCAGCGGTCGCGACTGCCTGTTCGCCTATTGGCGCGACGACGCCACCGGGTGGCGTCGCATCGCCGCCCAGTGGCGCGCGGGTTCGGATCTGGGCACCGCCTTCCCGTGCGACGACGGCCTGTTGCTGTGCCTGGTCCAGCCGCCGGCCGACCCGGAACGGCGACCCGGCCCGGCCGAACAGCGCTACACCGCGGCCATCGAGCGCATACCCGAACTCGCGGCGCGGCTGGCCGGGTGCGAGCGGGTGGGCCGGGTGCGGTCGGCGACGGGCCTGTCGTCCTATTTCCGGCGGTCGTCGGGGCCGGGCTGGGTATTGCCCGGCGACGCAGGGCATTTCAAGGATCCCGTCACCGCACAGGGCATCCGCGACGCCCTGCACTACGGGCGGCTGCTGGGCGAGGCGGTCGCACCGGTCCTGGACGACGCGCTGCGCCTCGATCGGGTGCTGAGCGAGTGGGAGCGGCGGCGGCTGCGCGAATGCCGCGACATCTACCACTGGACCAATCGCCTGGCTCGCGGAGAGGCCATGCGGCCCTTGGAGATCGAGCTCTACCGCGCCGCGACCCGCGACCCGGCGCTGAGCGAGCTGGTCACCGGAATCTTCTCCCGCACCCGGCGGCCCGCCGAGCTCAATGCCCCGGCCCGCTCGGCCCGCCTGGTGCTGAGCGCGCTGTGGCGGGGCCGCCACGATCCCGTGCCCGTGCTCGCCGATGTGGCGCGCCAAGCGCGGGACAACGCCGCCGACTGGTTCTCCACGCATACCGCCCTGAGTGCCGGTCCGCTGCAAGACCTTTCGCGGCTCGCGACCCCCACGCCGCTCTCCCTCCGCTCCACCCCAGCCCGTCCAGGAGAAGACCATGACTGATCAGCTGCCGACGACGTCAGCACAGATGAACCGCCGCGCCCTGCTCCGCGGAATCTTGGCCGCGGGAGCGGGACTCGCGTGCGCGCCGGCGCTGTCCGGTCCGGCCGCGGCGGCCCCGCCGCGACGGCGTTCGCCGGGGCCACGCTCGGACGGCCGCACCGTGGCGATCTTCGGCGGCGGTATGGCCGGGCTGTCGGCCGCGCACGAACTCGCCGAACGCGCCTACCGGGTGACCGTCTACGAACCCGCGTATCTCGGTGGCAAGGCCCGCAGCATGGGAGTTCCGGGGACCGGCGCGGGCGGCCGCCGAGACCTGCCCGGCGAGCACGGTTTTCGCTTCTTTCCGGGGTGCTACCAGCACGTTCCCGACACCATGCGCCGAATCCCGTTCCCCGGCAACCCGAATGGCGTGCTGGACAACCTGATCCGGGTCGAGGGCACGGTGGCGGGCCTGCGCGACCGTCCGCCGATCTTCGCGCCGGTGGAGATCGGATCGATCGATCAGCTGACGCCACAGTTGTTGCAGAACACCATTGTCGGCGCGTTCGGGTTCGTTCCCGAGCTGCCGCCGCACGAGCTGGCGTTCTTCGGCAAGCAGATGTTGCTGTGGTTCACTTCCAGCGAGGAACGCCGGTTCGGCCAGTGGGAGTACGTCACCTGGGAGCAGATCATGCACGCCGAGGGCAAGTCCGCGGCGTATCGGGATTACCTGGTCAACGCGCTCACCCGGATCACGGTGGCGGCCAAGCCGCACCTGAGTTCGGCCCGCACCATCGGCACCATCGGGGAGGCGCTCGTCCTGGCGGCGACCGGGGCGATACCGCAGTTCTCCGGCGGGGTCGACCGCATCCTGAACCGGCCCACAAACGAGGCGTGGATCGACCCGTGGGTCACGTATCTGCGGTCGCTCGGCGTGCGTTTCGTGCTGGGCAGCCGGGCGAGCGCACTGCACCTCGGCGGCGGGCGGATCGAGTCGGTGACGGTCACCGACTCCCGCGGCGCGTCGACCCGGGTCGACGCGGATCACTACATCTGCGCGATGCCCGTGGACAAGGCGGTGCCGCTGCTGCACGACCGGATCCTGGAGGCCGACCCGCGACTGGCCGGCATGCGGGAACTGCTCACCGACTGGATGGTCGGCATCCAGTACTTCCTGCGGCGGCCCACCGAGATTCCGCAGGGACACATCGCCGCGCTCGGCTCGCCGTGGGCGCTCACCGCGCTACGGCAGGCGCCGATGTGGGTCGGGGACTTCGCGGCGACCTACGGCGACGGCAGCGTCCGGGAATGCTTGTCCGTGGACATCTCCGACTGGGACGCGCCCGGCATTCTGTACGGCCGCAGCGCCAAACACTGTACGGCCGAGGAGATTTCGGCCGAGGTGTGGGCACAGCTGAAGACATGGCTCAATACCGCGACGGACTGGCTGCACGACGACGACATCCACTCCTGGCATCTGGATCCGGGCGTCAGCTGGTCCGGCGGCGTCGCCGCCAACGAGACGCCGCTGCTGGTGAACACGGTCGGTTCCTACGACCATCGGCCGCCCGCGCAGTGTGCGATCCCGAACCTGTTCTTCGGCGGGGACCACGTGCGCAGCCATATCGATCTGGCGACGATGGAGGGCGCCAACGAGTCCGGGCGTGCGGCCGCCAATGCCGTCCTCGACGCGGCGGACGACCCCGGCCCGCGCGCCGCGGTGTTTCCGCTGGTCGCGCTGCCGGTGTTCGATGCCGCCAAGAAACTCGACGCCGACCGCTTCCGTGCCGGGCTGCCGCACGTGCTGGACGTGTGAGGCCCGCGCCTAGAGCTGGTCCATCTCGTAGTCGTTGATGATCTCGTCGTGGTGGGTCTGGCCGATCACCTCGGGCGTGGTCTCGCCCAGCGGCCCGGTGAGATCGGTGTTGCCCGTGGGGCTTTGGTACGGCTGCACCGTGCGGCCGTGCTCGTCCTCGTTGTTGCGGTTGCCCGCCGCGGCGGCGGGAGCGCCCATGAAACCGGAGCCCATGCCCTGACCGGTGCCGCCGGGCATCCCCGGACCGAACGGCAGGCCGGGAATCCCGCCCGGACGCGCGGCGCCGGGCGGCGGCGCGCCCCGGACGCCGGGGGGGGGGCCCCCCCCCGCCCCCAGGGCGCCGAACTGTGGCGGTCGCTGTTCGAGCGGATCATCCATCCGCTGGAGGCGCTGCCGTGCCCGGTGGTGTTCGCGGCGCACGGGCTGACGCTGACCGCGGCCTTCGAGATCGCCCTGGCGTGCGACATCA
>NZ_JARWOP010000243.1 GCF_029868745.1 Nocardia wallacei
CAAAGTTTGGGGGCCCCCTGGGGATCTTTTGTTTTTCCGGCGTGGGGGGTGGCGCCACCCTATTTGGGGGGGGGGGCCGCCACGACTTCGCGAGCGAGTACGCCGTCGCGGGCGTGGTAGTAGGCGGCCTCGAACGCAGCAATTGCCGCTGCGCCGGTGGCCGGCCGTAGGGGGCGAGGCCCGGCTACGGCTTCGGTGGCCTCGATGGTTTCGGGACCACAAGCGGCGGTGCTCCCGGTGACGGTGAGTGCGTGTTCGAGGCCACCGGGAGAAAGCGAAAGCGCGACGGTGAGAGACATCGGCACGTCAACACCGTGGTCTACGCCGTCGATGCCGGAGATGAGCATGGTTGCCACCACCACGGTGGCAGCGACCACAGCGAGCATCACCACGCCGCCCAGGACGGCTCGCGCCCTACCCGGCCCGCCGGTGCGGTACTCGGAAGTCAGCCAGCGTCGATCTTCCGCGGTATCGGGTGCACCGGCGGAGGCCAGCCATTCGGCTATTTCGGTCGGCGGCGGCCCGTCGAGCACGATCTGCCGGTCATCGTTCGACTCGTCCTGGGGGTCGATTCTTCTCATCACCGATGCACCCCGCTTGGTCAGCCGAGCGCCGGCGGCCATTGCGCCAGCACGTCGTTGAGCACCTGCGCGGCCTGGGACTCGACCGTCTCGACCACGTCGGCGACAGGTTCGCTGACCACCACCGCCGTCACCTCTTCGACGATCGGCTGGGGTACCGCGGCCTCGACCTCCGCGACCACCACCGGGAGCGGCACAGGCTCAGTGCCGACACCTAGCGCAGCATCCACATCAGGGTCCGCCAGCCCAGCCTGATCCAAGACCTCGGCGGCCTCGGCGACCACGATGTCGTTCCAGTCGCGTTCCCGTTGCGCGACCTCGGATGACATCCCCTCTGGCCGCGGCACACTCACCCCACCGAAATGCAGCGAATCCTCGCCCACCACCGACGCCTGCACCTCGGCGTAACCGTCGCTGGTGCCCGGCTGCGGGTATACCTCGACCACTGGCTGCGCGGGTTCCACAGCCACCTGCGGCTCGATCGCCACCTGCGGCTCATAGCCCATTTCGGGCCGGGACACCGACGGGGGCTCCGACCACACGTGGGGTTCAGGAACTATCCGGGGCTCGGGAACGGCCTCCGGCTCGGGCAGGACCTGGGGTGCCGGTGAGATCGGGGCCGGCATCTGAGCGGGCGCCGGGGTATCGGTCTTCTCATCGGGAGTCGACCGGTCCGGCCCGACAGGAATGGTCCTGGTCCGCGGTTCCGGAACCACGGGGCCTACGACGCCCGCTTGTCCTGGCCGGGGGTCCGAGATCACTCCCGGCTGACCCACTGGACCCGCATGCGCAACCGGTGCTGCGAACACCGCCGCCGCCAACGGGACAAGCGCGGCCATCGCTAGACGATGCCCTGCACAGGCTCCGAATCCAGGTAGCCACCGATGCCTCCGAGACGAGTGCACCACCGGTCCGGTCGCCCCGATGACCCCACCGACCGCAGGACCGCGCAACGAGGTCCACAACGCCCCTGGATGCAAGGCGCAGGCGTGTACCACACGAACATCGACGCCTTGCCCGTCGAGGTAGTCGACAATGACCTCAGCACGGCCGATCACCGGGTCGGCCAACCGCGACGGCGCGACGACAACCACCACCGCAGCGTCGACCCCGTCCGGTCGGCACGCTGGAATGTCCTGGTCGAGCCGGAACACCGCCTCGCAACTCACCACTCGCCTGCCGCGCATCCAGATCACCCAGATCCCCACGGAGGAGCTACGGCCCCCTCCGGCAGCACGCGCTGCCGCCACCACCGCCGCGCCGGACACCGCAGCATCCGAACGGCTGTTCATCGATGTAGTCATGACTTACCTCGCTCTCTGCGTCGGTCACGACCCCGGGGCGGCCCCTCCTCCCACCAAGTCGTGAGATACACCACCCAAACTATGCACGTATCTCGAACTTTTCAAGAATAAAACAGTAACTTTTCTCTGGATGCCGAGGGATTTGGCTCCTGATGGCGACTTTTCCGAACTTTACGGGTACAGTTCTGCTCATGGGAGCCCACGACGAGTTCTTCGCCCGGATGGTGCGCGAGCGGCGTCAGCAGCTGGGCAATCTGACGATGCCGGAGGTGCACCAGCGCGGCGGACCAGCGGTCCCTGCCCAGCAGCGGGCCGACCGTTGCGAGCTGTCGGCCAATGTGCGGCCGAGTACCTTCGCCAAGTTCGACACCGGCCTCGGATGGCAGGAGGGCTCAGCGCGGGCCGCCTACTACGACCGTCGGCCACCGGTGCCGGTCGAGTCCGACACTCCCGCGTTCGAGCCAGGCGCATCCAGCATCAGCCTCAGCCTCGAACAGCTCCTGCCACTACTGGATGCCCAACGGTTTCTCCGAACCGCCCCCATCGCCGAGCTGCCGAACGCGATCGGCAAGCTCGATGATGCCATCAGCGGCATTGTCGGCCCGTTCGTCACGAGCGTCCTCGAAGCCAACCGTGGCACCCAAGTCCATCCGCTCGTCGAGATCGCCTTCGGCGAATCTCTCGCCGCGCCGGTTTCCCCAGATGACCCCGACGCCACGGAAAAGCTGTACCGGCGCTGGCTCATCGGACGGGCGGAAGATCTCGACGATGCCCTGCAGCAAGCATTCGAACAGCGCTTCCAGAAACGCAACCAGGACGCTGCGACCACATCTCGCGCGGTCGCTCCGAACTGAACGCCGGGCCTCACCCTGATAGGCCCGAAATGGCTGCGGTTCTGGCGAAATCCACAACACCCTGGGCACCGGGGTAGGCGTGTGCAAAGCTGTGTCCCGGGACTGACAACGAGCAGACAATACGGGGTGGTGATGGGCGGTTCCCACAATGACACCGGGTCGCCGGTGTCCGGCGATGCAGTCCGCAGGGCGGCGGCACCGTACTGCCTGCCGTTTCTGGCCATCTACGACATCTGGGTGATCCGGCTGAGCAACCGATTCGGGTGGCGGTGCCCCGCGGACACCATGCTCGCCCCATATCACCGCCACGCCGGCCGCCGCCACCTCGAAGTCGGACCCGGTTCAGGCTGGTATCCAGCCCACACCCGATTCCCCGACGACGCCGAGATCACGCTGACGGATCTGAACCGAACCTCCCTCGCCTACGCCGCCCGTCGACTGCGCAAGGCAGGACACACCGTGCACGAAACCGTCGCCAGTGTTCTCGAGCCAGTGCCCGCCCCGGCCGGAGCGGGTTACGACTCGATCGGCATCAACTTCGTTTTACACTGTGTCCCTGGCGATTTCACCGCGAAGGGTATTGCGTTCAGCCACCTTGCCCGGGTGCTCGCGGATGACGGCACGCTGTTCGGCTCCACCATCCTCGGAGACCACACACCGCACACCGGGTTCGGCCGGCTTCTCACCACCACCTACCGGCGCGTCGGCGCCTTCAACAACCGCCACGACACCCGGGCGGACCTCGCCGCAGCACTCGACGCGGCCTTCGGCGAGTATCACCTGACCGACATCGGAGACGTCACCCTGTTCACCGCCTCACAACCGCGTCGATAACCGCTCAGCGGTCGATCCGGAGCTGCCATCCTGGTGGACGGGCTCGGCTACCACGAGGTGCAGCGCGAGCACGAGCGGGGAGGAGCTCGAGATGGACGTGGCGTGGGATGTGCGGCGGCAGGTGATCGTCGAGGCCGCTGAACTCGCCTACCACCAGGGGCCGGACTTGGGCCCGTTCGAGTGTCTTGGTTGCTTCCAGCCGGCAGCAATCTGTCCACGGTGCGGCGCAGAGCTCGGCTCTGCCTTTATCGAACAGCTCGCAGCACCGCAGGTCGCCAGAGTGCGCCTCGAACTGGAACAGGATTTCGCTGCCCGAGAGAAAGCCATGGAGAACGACGTCCTGACACGGGTCCGCGCCGGGATGCGAAACGAGGTCAATCGGCTGCGGAACCAAGCGCAGCGAAGTAGCGAAACCGCGGCAACGGAGAAGCAGCGGGCTCAGGCCGCGACGGTCGCTCTGGCCGAGGCTCAGGAACAACTCGAGCAGATGCAGGCCGAGCAGTCGCGGATGCGAGATCAGATCGCTCGCAGTGAACGCAAACGGGCGCAGCAGGAGGCCGAACGGAAGTATCGTCCGGTGATTCTGGAGTACCAGAACCGGGAGAAGCGGGCGCTGGACCAGCTTGCTCTGGCTGAGAGCAAGATTTCGCCGGGGCCACCACCACAGCCGACGGGAGTCGCCTACCAGCACGCATTCGCTGAGGAACTGCAGCGCCGCTACCCCGAAGATGAGATTTCGGTGATTCGGAACGGTCAGAAGGGCGGTGATGTCCTCCAGATCGTGCGTGTCGACGGCCGAAGCTGGGGATCTATTTTGTGGGAGTGCAAGAGAACCAAGCACTTCAGCTCGGCGTGGATTCCTAAGCTTGTCCGTGATGTTGATCGTGATCACGCCGGTCTCGGAGTGCTCGTGAGCGCGTCGATGCCGGCCACGGTGGATGGTGTGGCAATCCGCGACGGCATCCTCCTGTGTGCCGCCGACCTGGCAACGTACATGTCCATTCCGTTGCGGCAGGCGGTGATCGACAACAAACGTCACGCGATTGCGGGCAAGGCCCGTCGTGGGCGTGCCGACCGGTTGCTCGAATACGTCGACCGGGGCGGGTTCTTCGCCCACCTGCAGCGGATCGTCCAAGACGCGCGCGAAACCCTGGCGACCGGGGCCAAGCTGCGAAATCAAGTACACGCTGCTCTCGCCAAGCTGGACCAGCACCAGCAGGACGTGCTCGACCGAATGTTCACCATGTTCGGCGAGCTCGACGCAGCCGGCGTCGCCGTCCCACCCGCTCTGCACTCAGAACATGTGACCGACCATCGGTCGGCCTCTCCCAACGGTGCACGAAAGGAGGGCCCGTCGACCCGACACCCGACATCGACGGCCTCCCGGACTCGAAACTGAATCCGGCGATATCTACTTGCTGAGACAGGTGGCCTGGACGGCGGGCACGCTTGATCGCAGGGTCGGCCGGTTAATGCGTCGTCAGATCCGTGCGGCGGTCGACTCGTACCCGCAGTCCGGCTGGTTTGAGGGTGATCTGCTCTGCGACGTCGAGGGTGTAGTCACCGTCGATGTGGATCTCGTACTGGTGGAGGACGTGGGCGAGAGTGAGCAGGACTTCGTGATTGGCGAATTGGCGGCCGATGCAGGCGCGGTGCCCGACCCCGAACGGCCTGTATACGCGACGGCGGTCCAGCTCACGCTGCCGCTGAGGGGCCCATCGGTCCGGGTCGAAACGTTCTGCGTCCGGACCCCAGGTTTCCGGGTCGCGGTGCGCATACCAGGTGAGCACGAATACCCAATCGCCTTGCTGGAAGCGGTATTTGCCGTCACCGATCGTGACCTCATGGCGCGCCTCGCGGAAATAACCGGGCGCGACCGGCCACAACCGCAACGTTTCATCGACCACCCGCCGCAGATACCGCAGCTTCGCGACGTCCTCGTAGCTGGTTATCGGCCGGTCGCGCCCCGGGAAATGGTCGTCGACCTCGGCGCGCGCTCGTGCCGCGACCTCGGGATTCTTCGCCAGCTCGTAGAGCGCGAAGGCCAGTGCGCCCGCGCTGGTCTCGTGGCCAGCGACCAGGAACGTCAGGATCTGGTTGCGGATATTGGTGGCATCGAGATGCTCGCCGGTGTCAGGGTCGGTGGTGGTGAGCATGCGGTCGAGCAAATCGTCGTGCTGGCCGACGGTGCCACTGGTCCGGCGTGCGGCGATCACGTCGTCGACGGTTCGGTGCATAAAGGCGATGTCGCGGCGATGCTGCCCGGCGGCGCGCCGTCCCAGGGTGTTCTGCAACAGCGGGGGGAGGTTGGCGTTGCGGTTGATGTAAGTCAGGCCGCGCAGCATGGCTTCGACGAAGGGGTGCGCTTGGCCGGGGGTGTAGGAGAACGAATCGAACGAGTAGCCGAACCCGGTGCGGGCGATGATTTCCAGGGTGAGCCGGTTCATTTCCTCCGCGATGTCGGCGATGTGGTGCGTGTCGCCCCAGGTGTCGAGCAATTCACCGATGGTGGCGGCCATCGTCTGGTGGTAGGAACGCATTGCTGTTTGGGTGAAGGCTGGCGCGAGGATGTTGTGTGCTGCCGACCAGGCCGGTTCGTCGTTGCGGGCGGTGAACAGTCCGTCCCGGGCGACTCGGCGCAGCTTGCGCAGGGGCACTCCGAGGTGCTTGGTCCAGTGGTGTTCGTCGTTGATTTCCGCGATGAGGTCGGCGCCGGAGACCACGATCATCGGCCAATTGGTGATGCGCCGCTCGAAGATCGGCCCCAGCCTTCGGGCATCCCGCCGCGATGTCTGGGTGGGTTTGGCCACGTTCATGGTGAACAGGTCACCGACGACAGGCAGCCTCCACCTCGGATGCGGCAATACTGCCGCCTCGTCCCTGCCGGTCCGGGGCGGACTCATCGCCATCACATCGTGCTCCTACTGGTCGAAGGTGTCGCGCACCGAGTGCTCAAGGGCGTTTCGATCGAGGCGATATGTCGGGCTGTCGGCCACACACCGGCCAGGTCCAGCAGTTCGTTCAGGTCGGTGGTCAAGTCTCGCGGACCGAGCCGAACCGGTTGGAGCCCGGGGCTGGGCTCGTCCTGCGGTGCTCGCCCGGCGTTCTTCTGGTCGATCGCCGCGAGAATTGCCACTGCATAGGACAGCATGCCCTCACGGTCAGGGCCGGCCGGGTATCTGGCTGTGGTGTAAGGCTTGAGGTGCAGGAGAGCGTCGCGGATCTCGACGATCATCCGGTGAAGCCGCAGCGCCGGTTCCACCCCGCCGCCATCTCCTGGTGGGGCGAGCACGATCTCGGGGACACTGGCGGTCAGGTCGCGCCACACGGGCTGCAGGCGGCGGCAATAGCGGCTGGTCCGGTCGTGTCCGGTTCTTATGAGGATTGTGCTCACCAACGGCACTGCTACTGCAGCAGACGCGACAACATTGGCCAAGAAAAAGGTCCAGCCTTTGCTGCTCATATCCGGGTCCGCAGACGGTTGGTTCTGCACGACGGCGAACCCGGTCTGGAATGGAATTGCGAGCGAACTGAGCCCGAGTCCGGCGGCGAGAACAAGTACACCCAGGTACAGCACACGCTCGCGCAGGAACGCGTCGCTGCGCAACTCGCGGAAGCTGATGCGGGCGATTACCCATGCGGTGATTCCGAGCGGCAGATAGAACGCCACCCACGCGATCACCGCCGGCCAGCCCAATGCCTCGTCGATCAGCTGATCGGCACGGCGCGCGGGGGTGCCGGCGATCAGGATCACCGCGGACGCCGAGAGGGCGACGAGGTCATAAACGCGCTGTCGACGCCAGGTATCTGCAGGGTCCGCTCCGTCCCACAATTTCGCAATGCCATAGATATAGGAGACCGATACCAGGATTGCCCCGAACGAAGCTTGGCGGCACAGCTGCACCATCTCGGCATCACCGACGAACCACACGAGGCGCGCGGCCAGGTCTTCGGCCCACGCTTCCCGCATCAGTAGTCCCGCAATCGCTGCCAGCAGAGCCCGGTTGATCAGCCGATCGACGACCTTGTCGCCCAGCAGCCACCACCGTCCGGCGGTGATCGCGGTGACAGCGAACAGCACGGGCCAGGCCAGTAGGCCGGGAATCGGCGAGGTCATCGGTGCCGCCCGAGGAAGAAGGTGGATCGGAACGGCGAGGGTCGTCGCCGCGGCAAGGTCGCCTCGACCATCACCAACCCGGCGAATGATTCGGCAGCCTGTTCGCGGGCGGTCCCATAGTCCCGGCGCCAGAGAACGCTGCGGATCGACGCCGGATCCAGTAAGGGCATCAATGTCTGCAACGGCAGTACATCACCGTCGGGCTCCGGAGTGGACGAGCCATGTCCCAGGAGCATGTGCCCGATCTCGTGGGCGATGATGTGTCCAGCGTGCCATTCGGTTTCGGCCCCGACCATGATGATGTCGTCGTACTCCCGAGCGATCCACAACCCGCTACCGGTCCCGCACCCGGCTCCCGACAACGCATTCGCGTCGATGGGGCACACCGTGATCGGCCGTTGCCGATACTCCGCGACCCGCTTCACGTACTCGTTCGGATCCCACGGCCATGGCACCGGCACGATCCGTGCGGTCTCCTGGACATGTACTGCCGTGTCGTTCATTGCTATTCATCCCTCCCGGTGGCGTCGCGTGTGCGGCGATCTCCTTCGCATTCGGCGTTGTGTCGGTAAAGCACGGCCCGGTCCCTCTGGTCAGGCTGCGCTGTGGTCTGGAGGCGCGAGCCTGGACAGCTCGCGAGTCAAAGCGGTGATATCGATGTCGTTGCCGCGCAACGCCATATGCCTGACGCCGGCATCGCGTGCCGCCGATAGCAACCGCAACTGGCGGTCGACGGGGCGAGCCTCGTCAGAGGTACCGGTGAGATACACCGGCAGGACGTGGAAGTGCTGGGCAATGGCCTGCAGCACCGTGGGGTCGACTCCACCGCTCGTGCTGCCGGTCCGCAGCGCGATGATTTCCTCGGCAAGTATGGTCTCGCCGACGATGGCGCTGACACTGCGAGCGACATCTGCCGGGTCTTGCTCGGGTTCCGTGCGAGGGTGGAACGTGCTGAACAGCCGGTTCACCCTCGTCGGCAACTCGATGATCTCGTCGGCCATTGTGGCTGACTGCCGTTGATCAATGGGCGAGCTTTTCATCGGTACCCTCCCTGGTTGCCTGGATGAGACCACGCTCGGTCCGCAGGACTCGAGCGCTCATCCGGCGTCCGTCAGAGACTGGTACCGGGAATCAGAACTTCGCCATCATAACAAACGCCTATCCGAGGTGGTAGGTGTTCACATTCCGTCAGCTCGGGAGCGGGTCCGGCTGTTCTGGATCGTCAAGCCCGGGATGCCCTGCATCTGTGGGGGCCACCGGGTCGGGTTCGTCGGAGTGCCCTGTCACCCGCAGTTGCAGCACGGCAAGCGCGGGACCCGCGTCAGAGGTTCCGACTATGGCACCGGAGCCGTCAACGACAACCCATCCACCCCCGCGGCGCCTCAACCGCACATCGTGCACTTCAGCGGATTCGGCTTTGCCGGTGAACACGTCGGCGGCGGCGGCGAAGATGCGTTTCACGTCGTCAGGGTGTGGGGTGTCGCGTTGGTCGACCTGCCCTTTCCACTGGACGTCGGGTAGCGGATCGGTGATCCAGCGGATCAACCGCATCTTGGCGATGTCGACCAGCACCATATGGACCTGCGATATGCGCGGTATCGCGGCCAGTGCCGCTGCCTCCAAGCTCATCCCGGCCATCGGAGTCGAGGTTTCGAACAGCAGTCCACGCCACTTCGCTGGAGGCTGTGGGGGCGTGCCAGCGGCCATGACGACATGACCCGGCCTGTTGTTCTTGCCGACTGTTACGGTGACCGCACCGCTCCAGCTGTCACCCGGTTGTGACGACAGCAGCGCCCTGATCAGTGAAAGCCCGTCTGCTGGTTCGACGAAGCGGAAGATTTCTGGTGCCGTGAGTTGCGAGCGCGGCGTCCCGCCGGTCAGCGCCGCCGGAAATTCCGCGAGCCGCAGGTGGGAGTCCCAGGTGAACGCGAAGGCCGACACCGGCCGCTGCTGTGGTTGGGTGGCCAAGGGGGCCCACCCCCCAAACGCGGCGGGGGGGGCGGTTTAGCGCCCCCAAACCCCCGCCCGCCCGGCGCGGGCCCGGGGGGCGGTG
>NZ_JARWOP010000244.1 GCF_029868745.1 Nocardia wallacei
CCCACTCCAGCGAACTACCGTAACCCCACGGATCATCGACCGTGACCACCTCGCCGTACCGGTAACTCTTGAAGACGTTCCAGATGAACGGCAACGTCGAAGCGCCCAGGATGAAGGCGCCGATGGTCGAAATCGTGTTCAGCATCGTGAACCCGTCGGTGGGCAGGTAGTCGGCGTACCGGCGCGGCATGCCCTCCGCACCCAGCCAGTGCTGCACCAGGAAGGTGGTGTGGAAGCCGACCATGGTCGCCCAGAAGTGCCACTTGCCCAGGCGCTCGTCCATCATGCGGCCGGTCATCTTGGGGAACCAGAAGTAGATGCCCGCGAAGGTAGCGAACACGATGGTGCCGAACAGGACGTAGTGGAAGTGCGCGACGACGAAATACGAGTCGGAGACGTGGAAGTCCAGCGGCGGGCTGGCCAGGATGACACCCGACAGGCCACCGAACAGGAAGGTGACCAGGAAGCCGACGGAGAACAGCATCGGCGACTCGAAGGTCAACTGCCCCTTCCACATCGTGCCGATCCAGTTGAAGAACTTCACCCCCGTCGGCACGGCGATGAGGAACGTCATGAACGAGAAGAACGGCAGCAGCACCGCACCGGTCGCGTACATGTGGTGCGCCCACACCGCGATCGACAGCGCGGCGATGCCCAGCGTGGCGTAGACCAGCGTGGTGTACCCGAAGATCGGCTTGCGGCTGAACACCGGGAAGATCTCGGACACGATGCCGAAGAACGGCAGCGCGATGATGTACACCTCGGGATGACCGAAGTACCAGAACAGATGCTGATAGAGCAGCGCACCGCCATTGGCCGGGTCGTAGATATGGCCGCCCAGGTGGCGGTCGTAGGCCAGCGCCATCAGCGCGGCGGTCAGGATCGGGAAGGCCAGCAGCACAAGGACGCTGGTGACGGCGATGTTCCAGGTGAAGATCGGCATCCGGAACAGCGTCATACCCGGGCAGCGCAGGCAGACCACGGTGGTCAGCATGTTGACGCCACCGAGGATGGTGCCCAGACCGGACACGGCCAGACCCATGATCCACAGATCGGCGCCGACGCCGGGCGCGTGCACGATGTCCGACAGCGGGGTGTAGGCGGTCCAGCCGAAGTCGGCGGCGCCGCCCGGGGTGATGAAGCCCGCGGTGGCCATGGTGGCGCCGAACAGGTACAGCCAGTAGCTGAAGGCGTTCAGGCGCGGGAACGCCACATCGGGTGCGCCGATCTGGAGCGGCAACACGATGTTGGCGAAGCCGAACACGATCGCGGTCGCGTAGAACAGCAGCATGATCGTGCCGTGCATGGTGAACAGCTGGTTGAACTGCTCGGGAGACAGGAACTGCAGGCCCGGACGCGCCAGCTCGCCACGCATCAGCAGCGCCATCACGCCGCCGATCATGAAGAACGACATCGCCGTCACCAGGTACATGACACCGAGCACCTTGGGGTCGGTGGTGGTGACCGCCTTGTAGACGAACGACCCCTTCGGCCCCAGACGTGGTGGGTACGGCCGAGTCGCTTCCAACTTCGGGACTGGCTGGGGCTCTACAGCAGTCACTGATCCTCCATTAGGTATGGCCTTGTAGCTGGTTGTCTCTCGACAATGCGCTACGACGCATCGTAAACCGTGCTGTCACAGGGCATCGCGCCCGGTCCTACTCTCTGTCGTAATCGACTGGTCGCGGTGTCGTCGTTGGGGCCGCGCGGGTGGTCTGTGTACCCTTCCCGCATGCCGGTGAGCGAGGTCGACTCCCCCCGAAACGCCATTGCGCGCAACCACCGCCACGCTTGGAGTTTGCGCGCGGGTAGCTTGGCGGCGGCCGCCGCGGTGACGCTCCTGACGGGCTGCGCCCAGGGGACCCACGACGACGCCAGCATCGTGCGCACCACCACCAATATCGCCGGGGCCGCCGTGGTCGGCATCGAACGCGACACCCGCACCGCCTGCGCGCTGCCGTCCGCGCCGGACCGGACATCCGGAATCCGCAGCGTGACCCAGCCGTCGGGCACGACACAGGTGCCCGCGGATCCGCAGCGCATCGTCGTCCTCGACACCGCGGCGCTCGACGCCGTGTGCGCGCTGGGACTGTGGGAGCGGGTGGTCGGCGCGGCGACTGCGGCCGGGCCGACCCCGCAGCCCGCCTACATGGGCACCGGCATTCAAAAGATCCCGAGCGTCGGCGGCATCGGCGCGCCCGACGTCGGGGCGATCACGGCGCTGCACCCGGATCTGATTCTCGGCGCGGCCGGGACCGGCAACGCCGACGCGCTGCGCCAGGTCGCGCCGACCGTCACCGCCGGTGCGGGCAGCTGGGAGGCGGTCTTCAGCGCCTACGCCGACGCCCTCGGACGCGGCAACGCCGGAGCGAAGGTGCTCGAGGACTACCTGACCGCGGCCCGAGAGACCGGCACGGCGATCGGAGCAAATCTCTCGCAGGCCTCGGTCATCCGCTTCACCGCCGACGACATCCAGGTGCTGGGCGACGACACCTTCGCCGCGGGGGTGCTCGCCGACGCGGGCGTGCAGCGGCCGACCGCGCAGCGCGGCGCGTCGTTCACCGTCGGCGAGCTCGACGAACCCGCCGAACGCAACAAGCTCGAGGGCGACATCATCTATCTGATGTTCGACGGCCCCGACGGCGAGCGCCACGGCAAGAAGGTGATGGACGGCAAGTACTGGGAGAAGCTTGGCGCCGTCGTCGACCGCCGCGAATTCGCCGTCGAGGACCCGATCTGGCACGGCACCGGCGTCACCGCGGCCCGGGCGATCCTCACCGACCTGCAGAAGACGCTCAACGGGTACGTCACCGACTGAGCCGCTACCGGCGCGCACCGCCCGCCGGCGAACTCTTCCGCGGCCGCAGCGCGTAGGCGGGCACGAGCTGGTCGGTCAGATGCAGCGCCGGACGCCCGTCGGCGTACGGGACCGAGAAATTGACCCGGCCCAGCCAGTCCCCGTTGAGGGTCGGCACCCAATGCGTGAGCGTGCCGGGCCGCTCGCCGGTCATGTCCAGCCCGGCGCCGTTGACGTGGCGCGGCATCCCCGGATCGCGGAGCAGGATCGCGTCCAGCCGGACCCACACCGGGCGCGGCGGATAGGTGAGCGCCCGGTAGTAGTAGCCGGTCTCGTTCGGGTATTGCAGCTCGGGCTCCGTGCCTTCGGTCCGAGGTAACTCACCATCCTCGTTCGAACGCATATTCGAATACTAACCCGAGGTTCATGACACGTCTTACGATGGTCCGGATTCGCCGAAACGGCTGGTCGAGGTGGGTCAGCGGGCCTGGATGAGGGCATGTTCGCCATTGGTGCGCCAGGGGCGGCCGGTCGCGTCGAGGTCGGCCACCCGGTCCGCGGGCAGGCCGGCGACAACGTCGGACTTCAGGGTGCGCAGTGCGGTGACCGGGGACGGGAAGTAGGCGGTGAGGTCGGCGAAGGAGGCGGTCGGCGGTCGGTCGCGGTCGCCGAGCAGGCGACGGTAGTTCAAATCGCCCTTGAGGATCGTCATCGCCGCGCAGGCGAACTCGACCGACAGGTCTTCGGGCAGTTCATGGAATGGCAAAGGCGCGCAGAAGAATTCGTGGGTGCGGGGCACCAGGCGGCCCTCGTTCATCGCCAGCCACAGCCGCTCCCCCACCTCGCGGGCCGCGGGTGTGGCGCTCTCGCGCAGGACACGCAGCGCGGCCGACAGGTCGGCCGTGGTCGCGTCGGAGACGTAGTACGGCTGGGGCTTGAGGTAGATCGTCACCCGGGCGGCCGCGCCGCTGGTGAGCAGGTAGTCGACGAGAATCAGATCGGGCAGGAGTTCGCGACCGGCGTTGTCGGCGATCAGGCAGACGTCGGGGTCCGTGGCGGCGGCCAGCGTCGTCCACAGCACGGGACTGTCGTCGACCAGCAGCCGATCGTCGCGGGCGCCCGAACCGGCGACCAGCTGGAATCCGAGGTCGGCCTGGTTGCCCCACAGCGCGGAGACCAGCAGGGCATCGCGCTTCTTCTCGTCCGGCACCTCCGTCAGGTCGGCGAGCGCGCGCAGTTCGTCGGCGATGGCCGGGCTCGTCAGCTCCGCGGCTTTGGTCGGCCCGAAGGGATCGATACCGCGCCACACACCCGGCCCGAAATACCCGACCGCCTCCAGCAGCCGCCGGTAGAAGTAGCTCTCGGCCCACAGGAAAGAGGCCTCACCCCATGGCTTGCCCCACAGGTCCCGCCCCCACTCCGCCCACCGCGGACCGTCGGCGGCGTCGGTCCGCAGCGGCTCGATCACCCCCGCGACGCTCTCGGCCAGCAACTTCCGCAGCGCCGTCTGTTCGGCCTGCCCGTACGGGTGAGCATCGATCACCCGCTCGATCAGCTTCGGATGGCGCTCGTGGAACACGCTGTAGGGAAACGAGCCCGGAACTCCCGCGAGAATCGGCGCATCGGTCATCCCTCGATACTGTCCTACCGGCTGCCGCCCGGTCTACGCGGACACGATCCGCGCGGAGGTGGCGAGAATTGCCGTATGGCCGCGAATCGTGTCCGCTCAGGCCGGGCCACCGGCAGTCGCTTGGTCGAAAGTTGGCCCGGCGGTCGCCCACCGTTCAAATTTCGTTGCGCCGGCTCGAGCAAGGTGCTGAGGCATGACTGATCATCGCCCGCGTCCCGGTTTCTCCCGGCGGACACTGCTGCGTTCCGGCGCGGTAGGGCTGGTCGCGGCGCCGGCGCTGGTGGCGTGCTCGGACGGCCCCGGGCTGGTGCGGGAGCGGCCGAGCCTCACGCACGGTGTGGCGGTGGGCGATCCCCGCGGCGACGGTGCGCTGATCTGGGCCCGGTCGGACCGACCGGCGAAGCTGATCGTGGAGACATCGGCGACCGAATCCTTCACCGACACAAGGCGTTTCGAAGGACCGCTGCTCACTCCCGCGACCGACGGCACCGGTCGCCTGCGCCTGGCCGGGCTGCCCGCCGGACAGCAGGTCCACTACCGGGTGACCCTCGAAGGCGACAACGGCGCCACCTCGGAGGCGGTGACGGGCGTCTTCCGCACCGTGCCCGCCACCGCCTCGGATCTGCGGCTGCTGTGGTCCGGCGACGTCGTCGGCCAGGGTTGGGGCAGCAACCCGGACCTCGGCGGCATGCGGATCTTCTCGGCCATGGCCGCCCGCGACCCGCACCTGTTCCTGCACTCCGGCGACGCCGTCTACGCCGACGGCCCCCTGCAGGAGACGGTGAAACTACCCGACGGCCGCATCTGGCGCAATGTGGTGACCGCGCCGAAAAGCGCTGTGGCACAGACCCTCGAACAGTTCCGCGGCCAGTACGCCTACAACCTGCTCGACGAGAACTACCGGCGCTTCAACGCCGCGGTGGCCCAGATCGTGCAGTGGGACGACCACGAGACGGTCAACAACTGGTATCCCGGCGGGCAGGTCGCCGCGACGAAGGGCTACACCGAGCGCAGCATGGACGTGCTCGCCCAGCGGTCCTGGCAGGCCTTCCGCGAGTGGATGCCACTGGATCCGGCCGAGGCCGCGGACGGCCGCCTCTACCGCAAGATCGCTTACGGACCGTTGCTGGACGTGTTCGTCCTCGATATGCGCACCTACAAGGACACCAACAACGCCGACCGCGCCCCGGACGGAAAGATCTTCGGCCCCGAGCAAACCCGATGGCTGATCGACGGACTGCGAGATTCCCGCGCCACCTGGAAGATCGTCGCCAACGACCTGCCACTGGGCCTGGTGGTCAAGGACGGCGAGCAGCCGGACACCGCGGCCTTCGAGGGTCCGGCCAACGCCGATCCGGGCGCTCCCGCGGGCCGCGAGACCGAGATCGCCCGGGTGCTGTCGTCGATCAAGGCGAACAAGGTCACCAACGTGGTGTGGCTGACCGCGGACGTCCATTACACCGCGGCACACCACTATTCGCCGGAGCGCGCCGCGTTCACCGACTTCGACCCGTTCTGGGAGTTCGTGTCGGGACCGCTCAACGCGGGCGCCTTCGGCCCCAACGACCTCGACGGAACCTTCGGCCCCACAGCGGTTTTCGTGCACGCCCCGCCGGTCCAGAACTCCTCGCCGCTGGACGGGTACCAGCATTTCGGCGAGGTCCGCATCGACGGCGCCAGCCGTGAACTGACAGTCGATCTCCGGAATGCCGCCGGTGCGTCGCTGTTCACCCAGCGCCTCGCGCCGAGGTAGTCGCCGCGCCCCCACGGAACCGATTGCCGCCGAACGCCGTCTAATCCCCCAGAAGTCCGACAGCACATCGATCGAATTCAGCGCGAGCCGAATGGGGAGTGACATCATGAGCTTCGACGACAGCCCTGCCGAGTCCATCGAACAGCTGCGGCGGCGGATCGCCGACGCTCTGGACCGGCACGACGAGATCCGCGCCGCGCTGCCCGATGTCATCGCACAGCTGGGCGCCTACCGATCGACGGTGTCCTCGCCGGACGGTTCGGTGGATGTGACGGTCAACGCCGCGGGATCCGTGGTCGATGTCCGCCTGGCAAGGGATGCTTTCCGCACCGGGAGCCCGGACTCGTTGAGCCGCAGCATCGCCGACACCACCCACCGGGCGGCGCACGAAGCCCTCCGATACGTTGCGGAGATCACCGCGGTCCTGGCCGATTCCGCCGAATCCCTCACCGAACTGCCCGATCCGATACCGAATGCGAGCCTGCGCGACCTCCGAGAATCGTTGTGGCAGTTATCCTCACCGCAACCCGACCGGACCGGCTCGTAAGCATGGCGGCGCGTCATGGGCGAGTCGTTGCATGTCGATCCCGGGGGCCTGCGAGCGCACGGGGCCGCATTCCTGGATGCCGCCGACCGGGCACAACAGATATTCGACCGGCTCACCGACGCTCTGACCGAGGCGGGGCCGTGCTGGGGTGACGACGAACCGGGAAAACAGTTCGCCATGAACTACACACCGGACGCCGATCGCACCGTCTCCGGGTTCCGCGAGGTCATGCGGGCGCTGCGCGACCTGGGCGACGCTGTCACCGGCGCCTCGGGCAGGTACGACGACCAGGACGTGGATGCCGCGAGCCGAATAGCCGCGACGGGCGAGGTGTCGGGCCGCAGGCGCGACGACGAACCGCCGCCTCGATATCGGACGGACACGGCAATCGAACCCGCCGCCGACCCGGCCGGAACGGACGATCCAGACGCGCCTGGCACGCGCGACGGCACCGACACGACGGTGACCGAAGGCACGCCGCCCCGGCCCGCCGACGAAACTCGTTGCGACCGTTCGGAATCCCCTTCTGCGGCGGCTTCTCCCCAGGCTGCCACCGCGGCGGCCGGGCCCGAAACCCGAAACCCACCATCAGCTCCGAGGCCGCGAACTCCCACACCGACTCCCGGCGTCGAGGAACCGACAGCCCTCAGTGACCGCCCGCCGCAGGTCGCGCCACCGCCGGTGCGAGCGACTACGCGAGTTCCGGGCGACGAGCAGGCCCGCGGAGGCGGTGCGGCAGGCACCCCGTGGTCTCGTCTTTCGGGCACGTCCACCACTCCCTGGTCGGGGCCCGAGGGTCAGCCGCGTCCGTCGTCCCGCCCGCCGGCGGGGCGTGCCCACCGGGCCGAACGCACACGCCGGGCCCGCGCCGCCGTATCCACCAGCCGAGACCCACGGGTACTGATCGCCGAGTCGCTGGCCGCGCGACGAGGGATCGCGGTCACGGGCTTCGACGCACCACACGTCGACGAAGCCGCGGTCCGGCAGTTCGCGGCGGCCGTCGACGACCTGCTCGACGCGTTTCCCACGCTCGGTCTCCGTGCCGTTCGCATCGCCGAACTCGAGGAGCCGGATGTGGTGCTGGCCGTGTGCAACTCGACGGATATCGAGACGATCGTGCTCAACCGCAGGTGGGCCGCCGACCCGGAGCGACTCTCCGCGGTCAGCACGAATCCGGGGCCGGTCTATGACGCGGTCGTGCACGAAGTCGGCCGCGCCGCAGTCGATCTGGCGGTCCGGTCCGCCACGGAAACACGAAAACGGTGACACGAGGTAAAAGAACCCGATGAGTTCGCTGCCGGAGGGTCTGCTGTCGAACACGGCGACCGAACTCGCTATCGGCCACTGGGCCGAGGGCGACGAGTACCTGCTGGGCCAGGTCAGCGAGGCCTGGTCGACCGCGGCGAAGGACTCCCGGGACCTGGCCGATCACATCGACACACTGAGCCGTTCGACCTCATCGAATCTGGACAGTGCCGCCGGAAGCAAGCTGGCCGAGGCCTCGACCGCGCTCGCGGACGGCATGCGCCAGCTCGCGAGCACCTGCGAATCGCTCGGAGCGCAGGTCACGGACGGGCAACGCGAAGTCCAACTGTGCCATCACATCGTCACCCTCACCGCTATCACTCTCGCGGCTCAGCTCGCTGTGGATCTGGCCTTGTCGCTGTCGGGAGTCGGCGCGGTCAAGGCCATCGCCGAGCAGCAAGCGGCACGGCGGACAATGCAGGCCGCATGGCGCGCGCTGGTCGAGAAACTCGCGGGAGACGGCGCCGCAGCCGCAGCCGCCCGGCGGGCGATGATTCTCGGCGGCGGGCAGGGGCTCGTCGTGGACGGTGGGGCACAGCTGTGGCAGGTGCTCGCCGACCACACCAGAACGGTAGGCCAGATCGACTGGAACTCGATCGCGAAGTCGACGACGCTCGGTGTAGGGGGCGGATGGGCCGGGTACAAGGCCGGTGGCCGGGCGTCGCAGTGGGCCGCCGACCGCCTCGGCGCCAATCGCTTGGCCAGGCGTGTCCGGTTGCCCGGCACATCACTACTGTTCGCCCCCGCGCAACTGCAAGCGAACCTCCTCGGCCTCGGAGCGGGCGGCGTCGCGGGCGGCGCCCTCGGCGGCGCCGGCGCCTACGGCTGGGAACGCTTCATCAACGGCGCCTCGGGCGTAAGTCTCTGGGAGACGGTCAAATCCGGTGCCGCGACCGGTGCGGCGAGCGCGGTGCTCGGCGCCGGCAGCGTCTTCGTCCATGCCGCCCGGCCGAGTCCGCCACAGCCGGGATCCACGTCGACACACGGTCAGGATCTGAGAACGCGCCTCACCGAACTGTCGACCGAGGCCCTCGACAGCCCCGCCTTCCACCGGTTCGTGGCGGAAAACGATCTCTCCCCGGCAGATCCCGCGTTCGAGAACAACGACCACGTCCATGCGGTGCACGAGATCAACAGAGTGATCGCACGCGACGTCGGGCCCGAATTCGACACCGGCAGATCCGAACAGAGTCTCGGAATGCGGCATGAGGACGCGGAGACCTCCCCGCTGCGGGACCACGACGAGCCCGCGCCGCCGACCCGCGATTCGCCGACCGACCACTCGGCCGACGCATCCGAGCGAACGCGAGCAGAGCTGTACAACACACTGAATGCAGCGGAATACCACGGAATCACCGACCCCCGTGCTGCCGAGACCCCGGTAGAAGTTCTCGGCAGGCAGCGCAGGGCCGCTCTCGAAGCCTGGACGGACGCACTCCCACGACTGCGCGGCGAACTCGCCGCCGATCCGGACTTCCCGGGACACCGGGAACTGCTCGCCCGGATCGAGGAGTACGAACGCAGCAATTCCGATTATTCGGTCCGGCGGAACGAAGTACAGAACGATCTTATCTCGGACGTCCGCCTCGGTATGCATATACCCGATCCGTCCTATACTCCGGCCGACGCACAAATTGTCCGTAACATACTGCTGGAGGCGCAGCGCGGCACAGTGACAGCGGACGAGTTCTTCCGTGCGCTCCAGCACGTGACGGCACAGCGCGAATACCGGCACCTCAACTTCCAAATTGGCGGAGCCAAATGGGCCGCGGAAAGAACCGCGGACGCCAAGAAACTTTTGACGGAAAGCCTCGGCCGCTACCTGGAGAACAATCCGGCATTCACCCGAATCGACTTCAGCACGCAGAGACCGACCCTGCATCCCGCCCATCAAGCACACACAGCCGCTGCCCTGGAGACTGCGGCCGCGCACAATCCCGCCGAACTCGGTCGCCGGATCACCCGGACCATGTCCGACGCCGGACTAGCCTATGGCAGCATCGCTGGTCCGCGTCTGATTCACCCCCCACCGGACGCCGCCGAAACCGGCAATGTGCCCCGCTTCCACGCTCATGCCGACCACGCCATCGAATCCCTTGTGGAGCGTATCCGGCAATCAGGGGTCAGCACCTGGTCCCCGGACCCATACCACTCCAGCATCAGCGATGCCTATACCCTCTCCCGAGTCTTGGCCCGTTTGGAGCTCGAATCGTTCGGCCCGGTACGCGCGCTCGACGGCGACTACCTCGAAAGCGTCCTCCTGAGCAACCCGCGGCAGATCATCATCGCGTCCGCGCCTTCCCTCGACGGTGGCCCATGGCACCCGGACGACGTGGTCGGTTACTGCGAATACGAGGTAGGCCATCAGGACCATGGATATGTCGTTCCCCCGGACGAGGGCTATGTCAGCGGGATCTGTGTGGCGTCCGCGTGCCGCGGCCTGGGCATCTCACGCAAACTCATCGAGCAGACGTTCTGGAAGCTGTTCGTCGACCACGACATGTCCAGGGTGGTGATGACGATGCGACCGAACAATACGGAAATGCGATCGCTGGTCGAATCCATGGGCCTGCGGATCAGCCGCCGGCTCGACGGTGACATCTACGGTGACGGCCAGCCCCGCGTGGAGATGGCGTTGACGCCGGAGTCCTGGATCGCCTACCTCCGATCCAGGAACAGGCCCCTGCCGCCGGGCGCGTGGCCGGGAAAGCCCGACGAACAGCCGTGATTCAGAAGTCCCAGTCCTCGTCCTGGGTGTTCACGGCCTTGCCGATCACGTAGCTGGAGCCCGAGCCGGAGAAGAAGTCGTGGTTCTCGTCGGCGTTGGGCGACAGCGCGGAGAGGATGGCGGGGTTGACCTCGGTCTCGTCCTTGGGGAACAGGCCCTCGTAGCCGAGATTCATCAGCGCTTTGTTGGCGTTGTAGCGCAGGAACTTCTTGACGTCTTCGGTCAGGCCGACCTCGTCGTAGAGGTCCTGGGTGTACTCGACCTCGTTCTCGTACAGCTCGAACAGCAGCTCGAAGGTGTAGTTCTTCAGCTCGTCCTGCTCGGCCTGCGACAGTTGCTCAAGGCCCTTCTGATACTTGTACCCGATGTAATACCCGTGCACGGCCTCGTCGCGGATGATCAGGCGGATCAGATCGGCGGTGTTGGTGAGCTTGGCGCGCGAGGACCAGTACATCGGCAGGTAGAAGCCGGAGTAGAACAGGAAGCTCTCCAGCAGCGTGGACGCCACCTTGCGCTTGAGCGGGTCGTCGCCCCGGTAGTAGTCGAGCACGATCTCGGCCTTGCGCTGCAGGTTGCGATTCTCCTCCGACCAGCGGAAGGCGTCATCGATCTCGCGGGTGGAGCACAGCGTGGAGAAGATCGAGCTGTAGCTCTTGGCGTGCACCGACTCCATGAAGGCGATGTTGGTGAGCACCGCCTCCTCGTGCGGAGTCAGCGCGTCCGGGATCAGGCTCACCGCGCCGACCGTGCCCTGGATGGTGTCCAGCAGCGTCAGACCGGTGAAAACCCGCATGGTCAGCTGCTTTTCGTGCGGGGTCAACGTGGCCCACGACGGGATGTCGTTGGACACCGGAACCTTCTCCGGCAACCAGAAGTTGCCGACCAATCGGTCCCAGACCTCGGCATCCTTCTCGTCGGGCACCCGATTCCAGTTGATCGCAGACACTCGGTCGATCAGCTTCACGCGCCGCTCACTCACCCTTCTCACATCGCCGGACCGCGGGGATTTCCCTCGCCCTGGAACACTACTACTGGGGTACCGAAACAACATGTAACACAAGAACTTGTGTCTTGTGCTGTACAGCACGTCCACCGCGAGTACACGGCAACCCAGCCCCGGCCGCACCGTCCGGAGTCCCCGTGCCCGCAGTTTGCCAGATCCCCTTGCCGCCCGGCCGGACCGCCACACTCTGCCTCCTCACCCTCGCTGCGACACTGCTCTGCCACAAGAATGAAATCAGCGATATGAGACACGGCCTCTCCTAAAGGCATCTCTATCCGCACCATTGGGAACACGGTCGGAATCCAGAAAGCTAGTCTCGGCCGGCGGAATCTGCAGAGCTGTCGACTGCGTCCAGCGAAGCACGTGGGGCCGCGCGGAATCGGATGACAGATCAACCAATAGTCGGGAGGACATTGATGGCTGCGTCTGTAGAGCCAGAGAGTGATTGCATCGTCATTACGGGAATCGGTGTGGAGGCTCCCGGGGGCATAGACGATTCGCTATCCCTCTGGGAGGCGCTGGCCGTGGGGCGTGAGTTGACCGGTCCGTTTCCGCGTGACCGAGGATGGCCACTCGACGGAGTCGGTGCGGCAACAGCCAAGAGCACCGTGGTGCCGGATATGGGTGGATTCCTCTCCGAGGCAACAAGATTCGACCCCGAGTTCTTCGGGATCAGGTTGTCGGAGGCGCGGGTTGCGATGGACCCGCAGCAGTGGGTGGCGCTCCGGGTCGCGTGGCGGGCGCTGGAGAATGCGGGTGTCAATCCAGGCAAACTGGAGGGCGAGGCTTGTGGCTCCTTCGTCGGAGCGTCATATAACGAGCATCAGGGTCGTTCAGGAATGACACTCGCGGCAATTTCTGGCCGAATTTCGCACTGCCTGGGTTTGTACGGTCCCGCGATCAGCGTGGACACGGCATGTGCATCTGGTTTGACCGCCTTGCATTTGGCTACTGCGGCAATCCGAGACGGTGATTGTGAGTGGGCGTTGGCGGGTGCTGTCTGCGTGATGGGCGAGCCGTCGGCATTTTTCGAGTCTGCGAAGGTGAACGGGCTGGCTACCGATGGCCACTGCCGATCATTCGCGGAGGGGGCGTCGGGAACTGTATGGGCTGAAGGCGCGGCAGTAGTGGTTCTCGAGCGTGAATCCCGCGCCCGGCAGTTGGGGCATCGGGTGTACGGAAGAATCTTGGCTTCGCAGGTCAACCATAACGGCAGTGGTCGGCGGATCATTCTGCCCAGTGCCACGGCACAGGAGCGGCTGATCCGCCAGACCGTCGAGCGGGCCGGAATCGGAATTGACGACGTGGGACTTGTCGAGGGGCATGGCGCGGCCACCCGAGCCGGAGACAGTGTCGAGATCTCGGCATTGCAGAAAACATACGGATCGGCGCGGCACCACCATCGTGGTGGCCCAGTTCTCGGCTCGGTGAAATCCAATCTCGGCCATACGCAAGCCGCGGCGGGCATGCTCGGGCTGGTCAAGATGCTGTTGTGTGGTGCGCGGGGCCGAATCGCGCCGAGCGTATTCTCCGAAACCCCGACCACGAAGGTGGACTGGACCAACAGCAGCCTGCGCTTGGCGTCGGAGCTCGAGTCCTGGGAACCTCACGGCGGCCTTCGGTACGGAGCCGTCTCATCGTTCGGGCTGGCCGGAACCAACGCGCACCTGCTCCTCGCCATGCCCGAAATGGAACAGTGAATCGGCTCGGTTTCCTTCCGTGCCGTCAGATTCCCAGCACGACCTTGGCGGTCGTGAAATAGATGACCAGCCCCGTCGCATCGACGAGGGTTGTCACCATGGGTGCGGAGATGACCGCCGGATCGATGCGCAGCTTCTTGGCCAGCAGCGGCATGGTGCCGCCGATGGTGGCCGCCCAGCCACAGATGATGATCAGCGTAATGCCCACGACCAGGGCGATATCGGCGCTGACGAACACCCCGCCGATCACCATGCCGACGGCGGCCAGCATCGACCCCAGCACCAGCCCGACCCGGCATTCCCGCCAGATCACCCGCAGCAGATCCGATACCCGCACCTCGCCGACGGCCAGGGCGCGCACGCACGAGGTCGCCGCCTGCGCCCCCGCGTTGCCGCCCGCCCCGATGAGTAGCGGGATGAACAGCGCCAAGTGCGCGGCCTGGGCCAGCGTGGCCTCGAAAGCGTCGGTCACCGAGACCGTCAGCGTCGCCGCGACCAGCAGCAACAGCAACCACATCGCGCGGTAGCGGGCCAGCTGGAAGACCCCCGCGGCCATGTAGTGACCGGCCCACGGCGCGGCGCCGGCCTGGCGCGCCACATCCTCGCTGTCGGCCGCCTCGATGACCTCCACCGCGTCGTCGATGGTCAGCAGCCCGACCAGGCGGTCCTCGCTGTCGACCACCGACAGGTTGATCAGATTCGTCTCGCGCATCAGCCGCGCGGCCTTCTCCGCCGAATCGGTAGCGCGCGCGAACACCGGCTCGGTCACCACCAGATCCGACACCATCGCCTCGGGCGCGCTGAGTACCAGCTCCCGCAGCTCGACAATGCCGATCAGCCGACGGCCCAGGTCGACCACCGGCAGCGTGTACACCGTCTCGGCGCCAACGCCTTTCACCCGGACCATCTGCAACGCCTGCGCGACGGTCAGCTGCCGCGGCAGCGCGACCACCTCCGGCGTCATGTACCGGCCGACGGAACCCTCCGGGTAGCCGAGCAGCGCGGCGGTCATGCGGCGCTCGTGCGGGCTCAGCCCGGCCAGCACCTTCTTGGCGACCTTGGCCGGGGCCTCGCGCAGCATGCGGGCGCGATCGTCGGGATCCATCTCCTCGACGAGTTCACGGAAGGCCTGACCGCGCAGCCCGGACAGGATCTGCTGCTGGTCGACCGGCTCGAGTTCCTCGAACACCGCGAGCGCCCGGTCCTTGTCGAGCAGCCGGAAAGCCAGCCCGGCCGGGACCGCGTCCATGCGGGCGAGCTGATCGGCGATCAGGTGCGGGGCATGCTCGTCCAGCCACGCCTGGGTGGCCTCGACGCGGCCGCAGTCGACGACGTCCTGCAGGGACTCGGCGCGCGGGGTCTCGGTCTCATGGGTTTCGGCGGGGTCGGCTGCGGTGGTTGCGGGGGCAGCGACGGACAGATCGGTCAGCGACATGGCAGAACCTCGGCACAACGGCATGCATCACTACGGCATGGAGCGGAAAGGAAGACACCGGATCACACCGCGGGGCGCCACCCCGGACTGCCGTCGAATTACCGGCTGAACATCTGGGCGACGCCGCGCGGCCTTCGACTGGGAGGTTCACTACGCATAGCAACCCACCTCCTCGATCGATACCGCTGTCGTCGTGTGCGCCGTCCGCCCTTAGACGAACGCAGCCACCGACGGCTTTTCCGCCGATGACGCAAAGCATTCCACAGCAGGATACGCGCCCGTCCAGTTCGACGCGCCATCAGGGGACACAACATGTCGGCGCGTCGAGATTCCAGGCGTTTCCGCGCGAATTTCCGATGTGCCGGCGCGCGCACCGAACCCGCGTTCGGCGGCTGCTCGACGAACTCGGCCGGTCCCCGGGACACGTCGCGACGCCTCGAACCTTGGCGGCGGGTGGCGCGCGCCGGTAATCTCCGGATGTCTCGAAACCGGTTGTCCCGGTGGGCAACACGAATCAACTCGGGGGACGCGTGCAAGAAATCTTCAATTCCGTCGCCGCTCTGCTGTGGCCGGTGCTGTTCCTGATCGCCCTGCTGATGTTCCGCGGTCCGGTCGGGCGGGTGATCCGTTCGGCCGAGCGCCGGGAGTTCACGCTGAACGTCGGTGGTCAGGAGATCAGCATGAAGCAGCTCAGCGAGCAGCAGGACGACATGATCGCCGACCTGCAGGCGCAACTGAGCCGGTTGACCAGGGAATTGGAGAGCGTGCGTGGGCGGTCCTCCGCATCCTTCGCGTGGTCGCCCCCGGCCGGGCCCTCCGCCTCGGGACCCGCGCCGTATGCGTACGGGATGCCGGGCGACGCCTCCTCGAACGAGCAATCCGGGGCGGGACCCAACCCGTACGGCTTCGAGAAACCGGCCGACGCGGTGCCGTGGTCAGGCGAGGGACCTTCCGACGAGGTTGGAACGCCACCTGTCGAGCCCGATGCCCAGTCCAGGCCGGATGCCGATGCCGATGCCGATGCCGATGCCGACCGTACCGAGCCGCCCGACAACCACGTGGCCGATTCGACCGGAACCCCCGGACGCCGGAAACTGCGCAAACGCCGACTCACCGGCCCCGACGGCCGTCCCGGCGCCCAAGCCGGAAATCCGCCGCACACCACCGAGTTCCGCCCGGCCGAACCATCCACCGATCCACAATCCGGTCAGGCCGCCGACCCATCGAGCAGCACCACCCAGTGGTGGACAATCCCGCCCCGGGACCACCGCCCGATCGAACGCACCACGGCCGCACTCCTGTGGGTCGACGACAACCCGCAGAACAATGCCCTCATCGTAGACCGCTTGAAACGCAACGGAATTCGCGTCGACCTCGCCCGAACCACCGACGAGGCCCTCACCCTCCTGGACAAGCGCCGCACCTACGGCGCCATCGTGTCGGACTGGGGCCGAACCGAAAAAGGCACCCGCATCTCCAACGCCGGCCGCCGATTCGCCGAGTCCGCCCGCGAACGCGGCATCGACGCCCCCATCATCATCTACACCAGCATGTTCGGCCCCGCAGACACCCGCCGCGAGGAAGCCCTCCAAGCCGGAGCCACCTTCGTCACCGGATCCACCACCCAACTCCTAGGAGAACTGACCACCCTCGGCCTCCTCCCCGCGTGAAGCACGCGACTACAACATGCAGCTGACGCAACCATCGATTCGGGTGGAAACCGTCAGTGCCACAAAGGTGTTCATGCCGTGTCGAGTCACCGGATCGGAGCCGACGGCACTGTGAGGTACAACGGTGGCGCAAAGTTCCGCGGTCGATGGCGGCTCAGGTAGTCCCGTAGCGCCTCGGTCGCCAACGGATCCGTCGCACCCACCAACTCGGCAATTCGCCGGATCGTGAGCGCATCGACACCGCGCGCGACAGCGCTTACCGCATGCCGATCGATGTAGTTCAGCACATCCTGCGCGGGCATCCGCGATACCAGTCGCCTCTCCGCTTTCTCGCGCTCGATATCGATGTCGCTGTAACCGCGACGAACGCGCAGTATTGTCTCGATCTCGCCAAGCGACGACGTCTCCGTCAACAGCGACGCCAGCGACGCCTCGGACGCCGAGGTAGCAGGCACTTGGACTACACGAGTCGAAAGATCGGTCACATCGATGACCGCACCGCGCTGCGTTTCGACCAATCCACGCCAGCCGATCGCCGCAGCGGCAAGAAGGGCGTTCGCTTCGGATGGATGCCACGACCAAACCGGAATCAGCCGACGCGCGTGTGAGGCCGTCAGATCCACGACATGTTCCGCACCCAGCACCGTCAGGCGATCCTCGACCTGCTCGCGAGCCAGCTCGCCGTCGAGCCCGGCTCCAGCTACCAGCACACGTGCAGGCATACCTGTCGACACCGCTGCCGCCAGCGCAGCGGAGTCAGCCAGCGGACTCCGCAGCTCCGGCTCGTGCCCCACAGCGACGATGTCGCCACCGACGTCGATTACGAGCACCTCCTCCACACCGAAAACTGTTGCAGCTCTTCGGATCTGACGCGCCAGGTCCCGCACGCCTCCGTCGAGGTCCATGAGCAACAGTGGAACGTCCAGATGTCCGGCGAGGCGCGGCAGCGTCGACAATCCGATTCGCAGGCCGCTCGACGGCGACACCTGCCACACACCACCACGGTCGACCAGTCCGGCGAAATCGCTACGCGACCTGGGACCAGGCGTAGGGTCGACCATCAGCCGATCCCACGAGTAACTCATGATCGCCGCCACCTCACCCGGTAACGCGGAGCCGAGAAGCGCAGCCGTGACGGCATCACCGCCTCCACCGGCCGCTACCGCAATCGCTGTCATTCTCGATCAGCCGCCCAACGCGCGATCTCTACACTGGCTAGTGGCATATGGTACTCGAGTAGAGGATATAGATTTGCCCGAGATCGAAGAGGTGCTTCCGAAGTATCTCCAAATTGCTGGCTACCTGCGCGATCAGATCATCCGAGGCGACTTGGAGCCCGGCGCTGAAGTGCCCTCGGAACGGGAACTCGCGACGGCGTGGAACGTAGCCCGGCCGACCGCAAGCAAGGCCCTGCAAGCTCTGCGCCAGCAAGGACTGGTCGAATCACGGCGCGGATCGGGCACCTACGTCCGCCAACCGAATGCGGCGCCGCGTGCACGAGAGCGATACGCACGCGCCGCGATGGCGGGAACGATGTACTCCGACGCCGAGCACATCGAGTTCCCAGTGGTCGCTATCGTCGACGCGCCCGCTCACGTCACTTCCGCACTCGGGCTGGAAGCGAACGCACGTGTCATCCAGCGCCAGCGGATCATTCGCAACGAGAAGACCGGGCCGACCGAATTGTCGACCTCATGGTTCCCGGCGTCACTGGCCGATGTGGCACCCCGGCTGCTGGTGGCCGAGCGAATTCGAGGTGGCACTCTGCCGTACCTCGCGGAAGCGCTCGATGTGCGACTCGCATATGCGCGAGACCAAGTGTGCGCACGACTCGCCACCGAGGAGGAGCGCACGGCGCTCGGACTCCCCGATGCGTCGCCGGCGCTGGTGTACTGGCTGACCATGTATGCCTCGAACGATCAACCGGTCCAATTCGACGAGGCCGTGTATCCACCCGAACGCTGGGCGTTCCGCCTCGAGTATCCGATCGATTTCTGACCCTCCCCCTCTCCCTCCGGAAAGTTTCCACACTTGCACGAGTGGACTAGGCCACTTGATGTAGAAGTGGCATAGTCCAGTCATCAGAATCGAGCAGCGGCCCGACTGGGCTCGTCACGAACGGAAACGCACCATGGAAGACGAAACGAAAACACCGGAACAGCTTGCGATCTGCTTTCTCCGGCCGGACCTCTCGGCCGACACGGTCGCGGACAAGCGCGACATGCGCGACCTCGGCGAGCGGCTCGGCTACACGGTCGGCGAGATTGTCGAGATCGAACCTCGCCGTGAAGGACCTTGGGCCACAGTAGGTAGCGCAATCGCCCACACCGGCGCCGCCGCCGTGATCGTGCCCGACCTCGAGCACGTTGACGGGATTGATCGACATATCCGTGACCAAGCGAAGCTGATCACCGCCGAAGGTGAGCGTATCCTCGAACGCACCGGTTTGCGCGACGCCTTCAACGCCGCCGCAGCAGGTATCAGCGCGACCTCGCCACAACATGGCGACCATGGATCTATGCGCCCGAACCGAGCGCTCCGCTCGCGCACAAGCGGCCCTGATGCGCCCCCGCCCAACGGCATTCGGGTGGGTCGATCCCGAAATCTGCACCGCACCGACCTGGGACCAAGCTCGGATCCAACGGCTCGCCCGGCACCTCGGCTACCTGATCATCTGGCCGGAACCGTCGATAGTCCCACTGCCCGACCAGGTCCGCGCCACTGACACCGACGTCCTGATCACGCCTGCACCAGAGCACCTGACCGTGTTGACCATCAACGCACTGCTAGCTTCGTCGATGTCGAAATCCTCTCGCCCCGGCTGAGTTTCACCCGTTGGTCGATGGTCCCCTCGGGACAGTTCGAGCGTTGAGAAGAAATCTGGGGTGTTCGCCTCGCATTGTGCGTCGGCCGAGAGGATCGAGAGGTGTCCGTGCCGAAACGTTATGTGAGACCTACGATTTGGCCGATGCCGTGATCGGCGGGCCGGCCGGGGAACCGATGTCCGGCAACCCCGCGTAGTCGGGCAACTCGACGCCGTTGATCGCGCGGTCGATCAGGTCGGTGAACCATTCGCTCTCGAAATCGACGTTCGGCTCGGCGTCCGGTTCCGAGGCCTCGCGGCTGTGCACGTGGAGTCGGCCGATTTCCTGGTTGGCCTCGACGAACGGACGCATTCGTGCCTCGTAGGCGGCGAAACCGGCCGCCGGGTCCCATCCGGCGGCGGCCAGCTCGCCGGCCAGCACGTAGGCGCCGATCAGGGCCAAGCCGGTGCCCGCTCCGGACATCGGCGACGCGCTGAATGCCGCGTCCCCGAGCAGTCCCACCCGTCCGTTCGACCAGCGGTCCATCACCACCTGGGCGACCTGGTCGAGGTAGAAGTCCGGGGTGTCGTCCAGGTGCGCGAGAATGTCCTCGGTCCGCCAGCCGAACCCGGACATCCGCTCGCGCAGCAGGCGCTTCTGGCCCTCGATGTCGCGGTAGTCGACGTCGAAATCGACTGCGGGAAACGAGAACATGGCCATCGCGCGGGTGGCGTCCGGGACCGGCCGCAGACCGGCCGAGCGCCCGGACTCCTGGAAGTCGATCATCCAGCGGTCCAGCCCGAACTCGTTGGGCACGCTGTAGAAGGCCAGCACGAGTCCGAGATGGCGGACGAACTGCTCATGCGGCCCGAAGACCATCGCCCGCAGCGACGAGTGCAGCCCGTCCGTCCCGATTACCAGATCGAAGCGCCGCCGGCCGCCGCCCTCGAAGGTCACGTCGACCCCGTCCGCGTCCTGGGTGAGTTCGGCGATGCGGTCGCCGAAGAGGTACTCGACACCGTCGCGGGTGTCGTCGTAGAGCACCTGAGACAGGTCTCCGCGCAGGATCTCGATCTCCGAGATGTACCCGTCGCCGTCGTGGTCGTCCGCGCTGTAGGTCTCCAGCACGTTCCCGGCCGCGTCCACGGTGTGCGCGCCGGCGGTGTCGGTACAGGCCGCGCGCACCGCCGCGTCCAGCCCCATCCGGCCGATGACATCCTTGGCCACTCCGCGCGCGTCCACCGCCTGCCCGCCGGGACGCAGCCCGGGAGCCCGCTCCACCACGGTCACCTCGGCCCCGCGCCGGTGCAGCCAGTGGGCCAGCGCGGGCCCCGCGATACTCGCTCCCGCTACCAACACCCTGATACCACTCACTGCGTGCCTCCATGTGCTTCCGCCCGCGCCGGCACGGTTCCGGCGCGGGTCCACCGCTGCCGGTGTGTATCCAGTGGTATCGACGGCCGAGCCGCACAGAAATCATCGGCTCGGCCGAGCGCAGGTGATTTCGCGAGTCACCGACCACGTAAACCAGACGGATCCTGGAAAAGATCCGGCGGCGTCGGGACCGCATCATCGAGGAACGCGTTCACCATCGGCGCCAGTACCGCCGACTCGCCGAAGATGCCGATATGCGAGGTCGCCGGCAGAATTGCCAAGCGCGCGACGGGAATTCGCTGTAAGGCTCCGGCCGCTGCCGCTTCCTCGTCGCCACCACCGCGCAGCGTGAACATCGCCAACGCGTGCTCGAGCCGTAGCGCATCCGCATCCCCGGCGATGACCATGGTCTTCGCGGCGATCGAACGCATCTGCGCGTCGCTGATGTTCTGGTCCTCGATGCTCAGGACCTTCATCTTCTCGAGGTAGGCATCGAACGCCGCGGCGTCCGGCGTGTGCTCCTCGAATGCCCTCGCGACGGACGTACCGGCAAAGGCCGCGGCGCTGAGTCCCCTGATGGCCTCCAGCACCGACGGGTACCAGCCGTCGGCGCGGAAGGTGGCCGACAGCGAGACCAGCTTGTCGACGAGGCCCGGGTGGCGGAGCGCGAGTTGCAGCGCGACCCCGCCGCCTTGGGAGTAGCCCAGCACAGCCGCGCGCTCGACCCGCAACGCGCGCAGCAACGCCGCGGCGTCGTCGGCGAACTGCTCGTAGGACATCTCCCGCGAGGTATCCGGAGTGCGGCCGTGCCCTTGCTGATCGAAGACGATCACGGTGCGTGTGCCCGCGAAGGCGGACACCCAGGACCTCATCGAGTCGGTGGACATGAACCCGCCGGGAATCAGCAGCAGCGGAGGCGTTTTCGACTCGCCGCCGTACATCTCGTAGTAGATGCTCAGACCGTTGAGCGGCAGATGACCGCTGCGCGTCGGCGGCATTGCCGTCACTGCGACGGGTCCTGCGTGTCCTCGGTAGCGAATTCCGGCGGTGCTTGCAGGTCGTGGGCGCGGAACAGGACGGCGTGCGCGACACCCATGGCCTTGCCGCTCATTGCGGTGAACTGCGGGATGAAGTCGGCGGGAGCCGGGTGGTCCGGGAGCGCGGCGAGGTAGGCGGCGTGCGCCTCGAGCGAGGCGACGCCGCGGCGCAGCGGCTCTCCCGTGATATCGACGCCGTGGGTCACCGAGCCGCCCAGCCCCGGGACGATGTACCAGCGCACGGAGTGCGGTTCGAGGTTCTCGTCGTCGATCTGCTCCGGGAAGACCCACCGATTGCCCGCGTCGCGCAGCGCGTCGAGCGTCGCGAGCCCGGCCGCGCGGTGGTCGGCCTGATCGAAACCGTAGGGCGTCTCGACGTCGTAGCTCGTGCCGAGTACGACGTCGGGCTTGAACCGGCGGATCTCCCGGCAGATGTCCCGGCGCAGGTCCAAGCCGTAGACGAGCACCCCGTCCGGATGTTCGAGGATGGTCAGGTGCTCGACCCCGACGGCGGCGCAGGCAGCCTGCTGCTCGGCGACGCGCAGGCGCGCTGTCTCCTCGGGCGGGTTCGGCATACCGGCCTCGCCGCGGGTGAGCAGCAGATAACCGACCTCGATGCCGCGGTCGGTCCAGCGAGCGACCGCCGCGGACGTGCCGTACTCCATGTCGTCGGGGTGCGCGACGACACAGAGCACGCGCTGGAAGGACTCCTCGGGGAGTGCAGGCAAGGTCATGCGTATAGCTCTACAGCATGCAGCTGACACATCCCTCGACTTCGGTGCCCTCCAAAGCCATCTGGCGGATACGGATGTAGTAGAGCGTCTTGATGCCCTTGCGCCAGGCATAGATCTGGGCGCGGTTGACATCGCGGGTGGTGGCGGTGTCCTTGAAGAACAAGGTCAGCGACAGGCCCTGATCCACGTGCTGGGTGGCGGCGGCGTAGGTGTCGATGATCTTCTCGTAGCCGATCTCGTAGGCGTCCTCGAAGTAGTCGAGGTTGTCGTTGTCGAGATAGGGCGCCGGGTAGTAGACGCGGCCGATCTTGCCTTCCTTGCGGATCTCGATCTTCGACGCCACCGGGTGGATCGAGCTGGTGGAGTGGTTGATGTAGGAGATCGAGCCCGTGGGGGGCACGGCCTGCAGGTTCTGGTTGTAGAGGCCGTGGGCCATCACCGAGGACTTCAGTTCGCGCCAGTCGTCCTGGGTCGGGATGTGCACACCGGCGTCGGCGAAGATCTGCCGCACGCGCTCGGTCTCCGGTTCCCACGCCCGCTCGGTGTACTTGTCGAAGTACTCGCCGCTGGCGTACTTCGACTCCGCGAAACCGCCGAAGGACTGCCCGCGCTCGATGGCCAGCTTGTTCGACGCCCGAATCGCGTGATAGGCGACCGTGTAGAAGTAGATGTTGGTGAAGTCGACGCCCTCGTCGGACCCGTAATGCACCCGCTCGCGCGCCAGATACCCGTGCAGGTTCATCTGGCCCAGGCCGATGGCGTGGGATTGGTTGTTGCCCTGCTCGATCGAGGGCACCGAGTGGATGTGGGTCTGGTCCGAGACCGCGGTCAGCGCGCGGATCGCCGTCTCCACGGTCTTGCCGAAGTCCGGCGAGTCCATCGACTTGGCGATGTTGAGCGAACCGAGGTTGCACGAGATGTCCTTGCCCACAACGGCATAGGACAGGTCGTCGTTGAACACCGACGGCGTGGAGACCTGCAGGATCTCCGAGCACAGGTTGGAGTGGGTGATCTTGCCGGCGATCGGGTTGGCCCGGTTCACCGTGTCCTCGTACATGATGTACGGGTAGCCCGACTCGAACTGCAGCTCGGCGATGGTCTGGAAGAACTCGCGGGCGTTGATCTTCGACTTGCGGATGCGCTTGTCGTCGACCATCTCGTGGTACTTCTCGGTGACGTCGATGTCGGCGAACGGCACGCCGTAGATGCGCTCGACATCGTAGGGCGAGAACAAATACATGTCCTCGTTCTTCTTCGCCAGCTCGAAGGTGATGTCGGGAATCACCACGCCCAGCGACAGCGTCTTGATCCGGATCTTCTCGTCCGCGTTCTCGCGCTTGGTATCGAGGAAGCGGTAGATATCCGGGTGGTGCGCATGCAGATACACCGCACCCGCACCCTGTCGCGCCCCGAGCTGGTTGGCGTAGGAGAACGAATCCTCCAGCAGCTTCATGATCGGAATGACGCCCGACGACTGGTTCTCGATCTTCTTGATCGGCGCACCGTGCTCACGAATGTTACTGAGCAACAACGCGACTCCGCCGCCACGCTTGGACAGCTGCAACGCGGAATTGATGGAGCGCCCGATGGACTCCATGTTGTCCTCGATGCGAAGGAGGAAACAGCTCACTGGCTCGCCACGCTGCTTTTTGCCGGAATTGAGGAAGGTGGGGGTGGCGGGTTGGAAGCGGCCGTCGATGATTTCCTCGACCAGCTCCGACGCCAGGATTTCGTCGCCGGCGGCGAGGGTCAGGGCGACCATGCACACTCGGTCCTCGAAGCGCTCCAGGTAGCGCTTGCCGTCGAAGGTCTTCAGTGTGTACGAGGTGTAGTACTTGAACGCGCCGAGGAAGGTGGGGAACCGGAACTTCTTGGCGTACGCCTGCTGGAACAGCTTCTTCACGAAGGCCCGGCTGTACTGCTCGAGCACCTCGGCCTCGTAGTAGTTCTCCTCGACGAGATAGTCGAGCTTCTCGTCGAGGTTGTGGAAGAAGACCGTGTTCTGATTGACGTGCTGCAGGAAGTACTGGTTGGCGGCCTCGCGGTCCTTGTCGAACTGAATCTCGCCGTTGGGGCCGTAGAGATTCAGCATCGCGTTGAGGGCGTGGTAGTCCAAGCCCTCGGTCGACGGATCGCTCGTCACCGGGCGCTCTAGGCGGGCCGTCTTTCCGGCCGGTGCTGTTGTCGTTGCCAAAACAATCCCAATCCCTCTCGGACGCGTTCGACGTCCTCGGCGGTTCCCATGAGTTCGAAGCGATACAGGTACGGCACCCCGGCCTTGCGCGAGATCACCTCTCCCGCATAGCAATACGTATCGCCGAAGTTCGTGTTGCCGGCCGCGATGACGCCGCGCAACAACGCACGATTGTGCGGATCGTTGAGGAACTTGGCCACCTGACGGGGCACGAATTCCTTGTCGGATCGGTTGCCGCCCAAGACGTGCCGACCGCCCCCGTAGGTGGGGCAGATCAGCACGTAGGGCTCGTCGACGCGAAGCGATTCGGCGGTGTGGAGCGGAATGCGAACGGCCGGGAGACCCAGCCGCTCGACGAAACGGTGCGTGTTCTCCGACGCGCTCGAGAAGTAGACCAGGTCGGACACGGCGACTCCCGGAATCAGGCCGCCTGGGTCAGCAGCGACTTGATGCGGTCGGGACGGAAGCCCGACCAGTGCTCCTCGCCGGCCACGACGACCGGAGCCTGCAGGTAGCCCAGCGCCATCACGTAGTCGCGAGCCTCGGCGTTCTCGGAGATGTCGACGACGGCGTAGTCGATACCCGCCTTGTCGAGAGCGCGGTAGGTGGCATTGCACTGGACACAAGCGGGCTTGGTGTACACGGTGATGGTCATGAGTGTCCCTCTCTCCTTGCCTTGAATCCGTTTGCAGTGCACGACTCACAAAGATCCACGTGGTTACTGCGCAAACCCCTGGAAGCGGGCCCGGAAACCCAGGTCGCGGGTACCACCCCGACACTCGAGCTCGCGTCGTCCTCCAGTGCCGTAGACACTACACCTAGTGGCCGACAGATTCCTACAACACGACATCTTGCGAGTCACAAAGGTGGAATTCCCTCGACGCAAGTACCTGCACAGTCGATTCGCAACCCGACACGACAGTGGCGCAGATCACGATTTCGTGTCACAGCTCTTTCCCAGCAAACCCATCTCCCCCACCAGTCACAGCTGTCTCATCCACCTCCCGCGACCCGCCCGGCAGGCGCCGGGACAGCAAAAGGGCCACCCCGTCCCGCAGGACGAAGCGGCCCTTTCCCGGCGTGTCGCGGTCAGCCCTGACGGGCCTTGAACCGCGGTTCCTTCTTGTTGATCACGTACGTCTTGCCGCGCCGGCGTACCACCTGCGCACCCGGCTTGTCCTTCAGCGAACGCAGCGACTTGCGGACCTTCATGCCACCTCCCAAACGAAAATGATTTTCACATTCTATACGGCGGCACGGAACGGTCGCGGACTCAGGCGTCGACGCGCGCCCGGACGGCACCGACGAGATCGCCGACGGCGGCCGCCAGCTGGGTCAGGGCCTCGGCGTCGTCGCGCGGGTGCGCCTCGCCGAACCGCTCACCGATGGTGCCGAAGTGCAGATGGGCGCTCTCCACCACCGCCGCACCGGCCACGGTCAGCGCCTTGACGGTGTCACCGTGCGACCATTTGGCGGCGTTGGAGCTGATCGAGGCGCTGACGACCGCGGCAGGCTTGCTCTTGATCGAGCCGTCGCCGTACGGCCGGGAGGCCCAGTCGATGGCGTTCTTCAGCGCGGCCGGAATGGTCCCGTTGTATTCGGGAACGAAGAACAGCAACCCGTCGGCGGCGGCCACCGCCTCACGCAACGCGGCCGCGGCGGCGGGCACCCGGCCGGGTACGTCGATGTCCTCGTTGTAGAAAGGAATGTCTCCGAGACCCTCGAAGATGGTGACCTCGACACCTTCCGACGCGGTGTGCGCGGCGGCCTCGGCCAGTTGCCGGTTGAACGATGCGGCACGCAGGCTACCGACCAGCGCGAGTAGGCGGGTCTGAGACATGATCACTCCTTGTGCGGTATTGCGGCGGGTTACGCTTTCACTGCACGATAACCGGACCGCAGTCCGCTTTCATTCCCCGAGCCCGAGGTCCCCGCTGTGAACTACGACACACGAGAGCCTGCCGCCGCACCCGGATCGCCGCCCGGCGCCGGTCCGGCCGCCCTGCCCATCGAGGCGGTCGCCGTGCCGGTCCCGCCGGACACGCTGCCGGTCGCGGAGGAACATCCCGAGCGCAGCGACGCCGCCCGCAACCGGCAGTTACTGCTCGACGCCGCCGAGCAGTTGGTGCACGAGCACGGCGCCGACGGGGTCACCATGGACGCCGTCGCCCGGCGTGCTGGCGTCGGCAAGGGGACGGTATTCCGGCGCTTCGGCAACCGAGCCGGACTGATGCTGGCCCTGCTCGACCAGTCCGAACGGAAACTCCAGGCCGCGTACATGTTCGGGCCGCCGCCGCTGGGCCCCGGAGCACCCGCGGTGGAGCGGCTGGTGGCCTTCGGGCGCGCGCGGCTGGCCGGGCTCGAGGTCGAGGGCGAGATGCGCCGCGCCGCCGACGACCCGGGCCGGTACTCCACCCCGCCCTACAACGTCATGAAAACCCATGTGTCACTGCTGCTTCGGCAGGCCGGAACGGACGCGGACATCTCGTTGCTGGCCGACACGCTGCTGGCCGCGCTGGACGCCGGACTCGTCCTGCACCAGACCGGGGTACTCGGCTACTCCCTGGACCAGATCGGCGATCACTGGGAGCGGCTGGTCCGCGCGGTCGTCCCGGGCGCGCCAGTAGAGTGAGCGGCATGGGGAACCTGCGTGAACGTATCGTCGCCGAACTGGGTGTGCGGCCGGTCATCGAACCGAAGGTGGAGGTGCGCCGCCGCGTCGATTTCCTCAAGGACTATCTGAAGTCCACGCCCGCAACGGGTTTCGTGCTCGGCATCAGCGGCGGACAGGATTCGACGCTGACCGGCCGGCTGTGTCAGCTGGCCGCCGAGGAGCTGCGGGCGGAGGAGTGGGAGGCCACCTTCGTGGCGGTGCGGCTGCCCTACGGCGTGCAGGCCGACGAGGACGACGCGCAGATCGCGCTGCGGTTCATCCGGCCGGACCGCTCGATCTCGGTGAACGTCAAGCCGAGCGCCGATGCCGTGGCGGCGGAGGCAGCCACGGGGTTGCGGGAGTTGCTGGGCGACGAGCCGCAGCTGCGGGACTTCGTGCGCGGCAACATCAAGGCCCGCGAACGCATGGTGATCCAGTATTCGATCGCCGGACAGCTGAACTTGCTGGTCGTCGGCACCGATCATGCCGCCGAGGCGGTCACCGGCTTCTTCACCAAATACGGCGACGGCGGCGTGGACGTCACCCCGCTGACCGGTCTGACCAAACGCCAGGGCGCGGCCCTGCTGCAGGAGTTGGGCGCGCCGCCGAGTGCCTGGGAGAAGGTTCCCACCGCCGATCTGGAAGACGACCGGCCCGCGCTGCCCGACGAGGTCGCCCTGGGCCTGACGTACGCCCAGATCGACGACTATCTCGAGGGCGAGGACGTCGCTCCGGAGACGGCCGCCCGCATCGAGTCGATCTTCCTCGGCACCCGCCACAAGCGCACGGTTCCCGCCACGCCCCTCGATACCTGGTGGCGGGACTGATCTTTCACGACGGGGCGGGTGCGTCGACCTCGGTGAGGCGTCGCCGCAGGAACCGCCGCGCCTGATCGTTGTCCGTCCGCTCGATCGCCAGCCGGTACTGCACGGCCGATTCGGCGCGGCGTCCGGCGCGGCGCAGTAGATCGGCGCGGGTGGCGGCGACCAGGTTCGTTTCCCTGAGCCGGGGATGATCCGCGATCTCATCGAGGGCCGCCAAGCCATGGACGAAGCCGTGCAGGAAACCGACGGCCACGGCACGATGCACGCGGACAGCGGGCGATTCGGTGTAGCGCAGCAGTTCGTCGTATGCGGAGACGATGGCGTGCCAGTCCGTTTCCGCCCAGCTCGGTGCGATCGCGTGGGCGCCCGCGATCCGGGCCTGCGCCAGGTACGGCCCGCTGCCGCCCGCGTCGGCGGGCGCGCCCCCCCCGCGCCGCCCCCCCGGCCCGCGCGGGGGGGGCGGTCCCAGCGGGTCCGGTCCTGTTCCTCCAGCGGCACCAGGCTCCCGTCCGGCGCGCGACGCTGTGCCCGGCGGCTGTCATCGAGCAGCATGAGGGCGAGCAGGGCGCGGGGCTCCGGCTCCGCGGGCAGCAGGCCGCACACCAGCCGTCCCAGTCGAATTGCCTCGTCGCACAGCTCGTCCCGCACCGCGAGGGGACCCGAGGTCGCGAAGTAGCCCTCGCTGAACACCAGGTAGACGCACGACAGCACGCTCGGAAGCCGTTCGGGCAGCAGCTCCGCCGGAGGTACCCGCAGCGGGATCGCGGCCCGGCGGATCTTCGCCTTCGCACGGCTCAGCCGCTGCGCCACGGTGTGTTCGGGCTGCAGGAAGGCACGGGCGATCTCGGCCGTGCGCAGACCGCACACCAGGCGCAGGGTCAGGGCGACCCGCGATTCGGGCGACAGGGCGGGGTGGCAGCAGGTGAAGATCATCCGCAGCTGATCGTCCGGGATCGGTGACACCTCCGGTTCCTCCCTCGGCGCGGTGCTCAACAGGGCGACGTGTTCCTTTGCCGCCCGGGCGGATTCGCGGCGCAGCCGATCCAGGGCGCGGTTGCGGGCCGCGGTGGTGATCCAAGCGCCCGGGTTCGCCGGTGCGCCGGACGCGGGCCAGTTGCGCAGTGCGTCGGCGAACGCCTCCTGTACCGCGTCCTCCGCCAGGCCGATATCACCGACCAGGCGGGCGACGGTGGCGAGGGCGCGGCCGAATTCCGCCCGGTAGATCCGGTCGATCCGATCGGGCGAACTCATCTCAGCCGTCGAGGTCGACGATCCGGCGCACCTCGGCTCGTCCGGCCGGGCCCAGGGGAATCTGGGCCGCGTATTCGACGGCCCGGGTCTCGTCCGGCGCGGCCAGGATGTACAGCCCGTCGACCACCTCGGCGCCTTCGGCGAACGGGCCGTCGCTGAGCAGCAGGTCGCCCGCGCGCACCCGCACGGTGGTAGCGGTGGACGGCGGTTGGAGAGCGCCGCCGCCGCGGATGGCCGTTCCGACCCGCTCGGCGAACCGCTGGTGTGCCACGATCGCCGCTTCCCACGCGGGCGTGCCGGGCGCGATCACCGTCTCGGGTGATTCCCACAGCAATGCCAGCCAGCTGTCGGCCCCGATGTCCTTCGGCGCGTCCCACTGCACCATCGGCCGCACCTCGATCAGGCCCTGTTCCGCCGCGGGCAACTGCCGGACCAGCTCGATCACCTCGTCAAGGTTCGGGCAGTCGAAGACGTAGAAGCCGCCGACCACCTCGGCCTGCTCGGCGAACGGACCATCGGAAACCAGCGCCGCACTCGGATCGTCGGCCGGATACAGCGCGGCCCCACCGGCGATCACCTCACGAGCCTTCGCCTCGAACTCCGCATACCGCGCGACCTCGGCATCGAACTCCGCCGAACCCGGCTCCGGCCCACCGTCCGCAGGCCCTGCCATCAGCGCAAGATAATGCATGTCCGCTATCCTTCCTCGCCTCGGAGGAGTCCGACACTCCTCTCATCAGAACGACGAACAAGCCCCCCATTCCTCCACACTCACCCGAAGAAACTTTCCGCCCGCACATCACACGCGCCGACGTTCAGTCGGAGTATCGCGGCAAGCAGCCCGTATCCAGGGTGATACCGAACGGCTCAGGGAGATCGATCGGCTCACCGTACGCCCCATCGAGTTGCCCGTGATACACGCCGTTCCGCGGATGGGTGTAAAGACTCCACCGGCCGTAGCGCGGATCGACCACCAGCAGCATGCGCACCCCGGCCACGCTGTACCAACCGTTCTTGTCGGTGATCTGCTGTGCCTTCTCGGATTTGGAGATCACTTCGACCGCGAGTTCCGCATCCGCAGGATCGGCCAGCCAGTTGTCGTCGTTGTCCCAGCTCTCGGGTAATACGACCAGATCGGGAGTGCAGTAGTCGTCGTCATCGTCCGGCATCGAGATGGAGGAGACTTCGTAGGGGGCGAGGCCCTCGGGCATCCGGGGTTCGAGTTGCTGCCGCAATCGCCGAACGGTGCCGGCGTGCTTGCCGCGCGGCGGCGCTGACACTACGAGGGTCCCTCCCAGAATCTCGGCACGCAGACCGGTGGCACCCTCGATTTCCTCGGCGACCGCGCGCAGGTTACCGGGGCGCGGGTGCATCGCGGGAACTGTCACGGATCACTCCAAATCCCTTGTCGAACGACCTACTCAGCACAGTTGGCGTTGTCGTAGCGACCTGGCGGACTGGGCGCTGTCAACCGCCCGCGAAGGGAGGGAGGACGTCGACACGGGGGGTGAGGGGGGTGGTGGCGTCTCGGGTGAGTTCGTCGCCTATGAGGTAGGCGCAGACTTTCAGCATGGGGTCCAGGGTGGGGCCGTAGGTGGTGGTGAGGGTTTGGCGTAGGTCGGCGATGGTGGCGTCGGCGGGGAGGTCGAGGTGCTCGCTGCTCTTGCCGACCGCGTCGGCGATCGCGGCGAAATAGCGGACCTCAACCACCGATGGCTCCCATCGTTCGTTCCGGCGGCACGAAGCCTTCGGCGTCGATGCCGTGCCCGGCCCATTTGTTCCACATCGCGCCGCGCCACAGGTCGGCGATCTCGTCGTCGCCGGCGCCGGCGCGCAGCAGCGCACGCACATCGTATTCCTGGTCGCTGAACAGGCAGGAGCGGATCCGGCCGTCGGCGGTGAGCCGAGTGCGATCGCAGTCGGAGCAGAAGGTGCGGGTCACCGAGGCGATGATGCCGACCCGGGCGGGGCCGCCGTTCACCAGCCAGTTCTCGGCGGGGGCGGCGGGATCGGGACGACCCGCCTCGGTCAGGGTGAAGCGGGTGCCGAGCACGTCGAGCAGTTCGGCGGCGGTGATCATGTTGACCCGCGCCCATTCGTGGTCGGCGTCCAGCGGCATCTCCTCGATGAACCGCAGCTCGCAGCCTTCGTCCAGGCACCATTGCAGCAGATCGGCTACGCCGGAGAGGGTCTCGCGCATCAACACCGCGTTCACCTTGACCGGGGCCAGGCCCTCGCGCTGGGCGGCGCGAATTCCGGCGAGGACCGACGTGAGTCGGTCGCGGCGGGTCAGGCGGGTGAAGCCGGTGCGGTCGACGGTGTCCAGCGAGACGTTGACGCGGTGCAGCCCGGCCCGCGCGAGCGCGCCGGCGCGATGTTCGAGACCGACGCCATTGGTGGTCATGGCCAGCGGGACGTCGGGGACGGCCGCGTGGCAGCCCGCGATGATCCGTTCGAGATCGCGGCGCATCAGCGGCTCGCCGCCGGTGAAGCGGACCTCCCGCACCCCGAGTTCGCGCACCGACAGCGCGACCAGCCGCACGATCTCCTCCGCCGACAGCAACTCGTCGGCCGGGATCGCGGGCAGGCCCTCCTCCGGCATGCAGTAGGTGCAGCGCAGCGAGCACTTCTCGGTGATGGACACGCGCAGGTCGCGGGCCACCCGGCCGAATTTGTCCACCAAGAGCGCGGTGTCGGGCCGTCCCTCCAGTGCGGGACGCCCGCCCCGCACGGCGGGAATCCCCATGAGAACGACGGTCACTCGTCCATTATGGCTGCCATATCCGTCTCACGCCCGCACGGTTGCCCGCGGTGAGCTTTCCGAACCCGGTCTTCCCAGGTCCGCGCTGGACGATCGCGGAAGCCGGCGCGGTGGGTGCCGAAGATCGTTCGGAGGAACGTACGAACCGGCGGCCGAACCCGTCCCGACTAGGCTGGCGGCTGTGACCGAGCGATTCAGCACCAGGGTGGCCGCGTGACCGCCCGGCCCGCCACCACCTCCGTCCGGTCGGTCGAGGAGCATCGCGACCGCGTGGAGCAGTTGCTGCGCCCGCTCGCGGCCCGCGACGTCGAGGACGCCGGCACGGCCGAGGCGCTCGGTCGACGGCTCGCCGAGGATGTGCGGGCGCCCGTGGACCTGCCGGTGTTCCGCAATTCCGGGATGGACGGCTACGCGGTCCGCGCCGAGTCGGTGGCGGTCACGCCGGCGACGCTGCCGCTGGCCGGGGTCGTCGCGGCCGGTCAATCGGGTCAGGCGCCGCTCCCCCCGGGCGCGGCGGTGAAGGTCATGACCGGCGCCCCGATCCCGCCCGGCGCGGATTGCGTGGTGCCGGTAGAGGACACCCGCGCCGGCGACGGCACGGTGACGATCGAACGTGGGCGCAACACAGGCGATTTCGTGCGCGAGGCCGGCACCGACGTGCGCGCCGGGGATCTGCTCGTGCCCGCCGGAACGTTGCTGGCGCCGCGGCACATCGCGGCACTGGCGGCGGTCGGGCTGACGACGCTGCCGGTGTTCCGCCCGGTCACCGCCGCGGTGCTGACCACCGGCGACGAACTGATACCCGCGGGAAAACCGTTGCGGCCCGGGCAGATCTACAATTCCAACGGCATCGCGCTGGGTGCGGCGCTGGCCGCCAACGGCGTCGAGGTGGTGTCGGTCGAGCACAGCAGCGACGATCCCGGGGAATTCCGCCGCAAGCTGGGCGAGACGACGCGGGCCGCGGATGTGGTGTTCACCTCGGGCGGGGTGTCCAAGGGCGATTTCGAGGTCGTCAAGGATGTATTGGCCGGTCTCGGTGGGGAATTCGGCTCGGTCGCGGTGCAACCCGGTGGGCCGCAAGGACTCTCGGTGGTGGAGGGGTCGCCGGTGCTGAGTTTTCCGGGCAATCCGGTGAGCACCATGGTGTCGTTCGAGGTGTTCGCGCGGGCCGTGTTGCGTGAGCTGGCCGGTCTGCCTCCGGTACCGAAACATGATGTCCCGCTGCGTGATTCGGTGCGTTCCCCGGCTGGGAGACGGCAGTTCCTGCGCGGCAAGCTGGAGCCGGACGGGGTGGCGCCGACCTCCGGGCCGGGATCGCATCTGATCGCGTCGATGGCGCAGGCCGATGTGCTGATCGAAATTCCCGCCGAGGTCACCGAGCTGGCGGCGGGCTCGACCGTGAAAGTCTGGGAGCTATGAGCGAGCAGTCCGATTCCGCGCTGTCGCATGTCGATTCCGAGGGCCGCGCGCGGATGGTCGACGTGAGCGCCAAGCGCGACACCGCCCGCATCGCGGTGGCGGCGGGCGAGTTGCGCACCACCGCCGAGGTGGTGCGGCTGGTGCAGGCCGACGATATGCCGAAGGCCGACGTGCTGGCCACCGCCCGCATCGCCGGTATCGCGGGCGCCAAGAAGACCTCCGAACTGATTCCGCTGTGCCATCAGCTGGCGCTGTCGTCGGTGCATGTGCACTTCGGCTTCACCGCCGACGCGATCACCATCGAGGCAACCGCGAAAACCAAGGGCCCCACCGGAGTAGAGATGGAGGCGCTCACCGCCGTCGCCGTCGCCGGCCTGACCCTCCATGACATGGTGAAGGCGGTAGACCCGGCCGCGACACTCACCGACGTGCGGCTGCTGACGAAAGACGGTGGCAAGCGCGGACATTGGGAACGGGTGGACCGTCCTGCCCACAGCGATGGCGACATGCAACGCGGGGCGACACACGGCGACAGCGCAGACCCGCACGACGTCGTGACGCATGGCACGGCCGCGCACGATTCGGGTCCAGCGGCACATGGGCACGACCACACACAGCACGCGAGTGACACCCCCGAGGGCGCACGGACGGCGGTGGTCGTAGTGGCTTCGACCGGGGTGGCGGCCGGGACTCGGGTCGACAAAACCGGACCGGTGCTGACGGAATGGCTTGACGGCAAAGGGTTTTCGGTGCGCGGACCGCTGGTGTACGCGGACGCCGACATCGCCGCCGGGCTGGCGGACGCGCTGTCCGGCCGGCCGGGACTGGTGATCACGACCGGCGGTACCGGCGCCTCCCCCACCGACGCGACTCCCGAAGCGACGCTGGCCGTGCTGGACCGCCAACTGCCCGGCGTCGCGGAGGCAATTCGGCTGGCGGGCACCGCGACCTTCCCGCTGGCCGCGCTGAGTCGTGGCGTCGCGGGGCTCGCGGGACGGTCGGTGATCGTCAACCTGCCCGGCTCCCCCGGCGGCGTGCGCGACGGCATCGGCGTACTGGAACCACTGCTGGATCATCTGTTGGCCCAGGTGGCCGGAGGAGGCAGTCATGACTGACCAGGTTCGGCTCACCGCGATCAGCGACCGGCCGCTGGACCCGGCCGAGGTGGAGCGGGCGGTCACCGGCCCCGAACACGGCGCGGTCGTGGTATTCACCGGCATGGTGCGCAACCACGATGGCGGCCAAGCGGTTTCGGCGCTGGAGTACTCCGCGCATCCGCAGGCCGAGACCTTCCTGCGCCGGGTCTGCGCCGATGTCGCCGCCACGGCGGGCCTGCCGGTCGCGGCCGTCCACCGGGTCGGATCGCTCACCATCGGGGATCTCGCCATCGCCGTCGCGGTGGCGGCCCCGCACCGCGCCGAAGCCTTCGCCACCTGCGCCGAATTGGTGGATCGGATCAAGCACGAGGTGCCCATCTGGAAGCGCCAGCTGTTCGCCGACGGCATGTCCGAGTGGGTCGACGCCTGCGGCTGAATGTGAAAGTGCTTGTCCGGAATCCGCGCTCACCGCAATGATCAACGGATGACGCAGCCGGACGCAACCCTGACCCTCACCCCGCGAACGAACTGGGTGTTCGGTTACGCACAGGCCGTCGCGCGCGAACGCGGCCACGATTACATCGGTCCGGAGCATCTTCAGCTGGCCATTCTCGACAATCCGGACGCCGTACCGGTCCATGTGCTCGGCCGTCTCGGCGGAGAGGCGCGCGAGATCGCCGAGACTTTGCGGACGGCGATGCGGTCGGATGCCTACGAGCCCGCGGCCAGCCGCAACCGGATCGTCGGCGCGGCAGGTGATCTCGCCCGGCGCTTCGGCCACGACTACATCGGCGTCGAACATCTGCAACTGGCGCTGCTCCGCAACCGCGACTGCCTGGCGATCCGCGAACTGGCCGGAGCGGGCGTGTCCCTGGACGAGTTCGAGGAGGCGCTCACCGAGGCGATGCGCTCCGACTCCTGACTACTCCGCTCGCGTCAGGTTGCGCTGGATCGTCTGCAACGCGCGAATCAGAGTGGCGCGTTCGTCGCCGTCCAGTCCGGTCAGGGCGCGTTCTATGACGCGCTCGCTCTCGGCCTCGATGGTGTGCTCCAGCCGCTGTCCGCGCTCGGTCAGGTGCAGCCGGACGAGGCGGCGGTCGGTCTCGTGCGCCGCGCGCCGGAGCAGGCCCGCCGCCTCCATGCGCGTGGTGGCGCGGGTGACGGTCGGCGTGGACAATTCCAGCCGCTTGGCCACCTCGCCCGGGGTCAGCCCGTCCTCCGCCCACAAGCAGCGCAGGATGAACTGCTGCCCCTCGTAGACGCCGTGGTCGGCGTAGGCGGCGCCCGAGGCCACCATAAGGGCATGCTTGGCCGACCAGAACGCGGTCTGGAATTCGGCGGCGGTGTGGTCGGTCATGATTCGTTCAGCGTAAAGGCATTGATTTCGTTAGCCGGACAACGGTAATATCGTTGCCCAGCTAACGAGTTAGGAGTGCGATGAAACTCGGTATCTCCCTTGCCGATTTCTCCTGGGACATCCCCGTCGACGGCCTCGGCGCCACCGTGGCCGACCTCGCGCAGCAGGCCGACGAGGCCGGGTTCGACAGCCTGTGGGTGATGGATCATTTCTTCCAGATCGGCATCACGGGGCACCCCCCGGAATCGCCGATGCTGGAGGCGTACGCGACGCTGGGCTTCCTGGCCGGGCGCACGCGGCGAATCAAGCTCGGCGCCCTGGTCACCTCGGTGGCGTACCGGCATCCCGGGGTCCTGATCAAGTCGATGACCGCGCTGGATGTGCTCAGTGGCGGCCGCACGTATTTCGGCGTCGGCGCCGGCGCGCCCTTCGATCCCGAACCGATGGGGCCGCGGACCGTGTTCGAGGGCGAGGGCCTGGGCATTCCCTTCCCGCCGCTGGCCGAGCGCTTCGAGCGGCTCGAGGAGGTGCTGCAACTCGCGCACCGGATGTGGCAGGGCGACGAAACCCCGTTCCACGGCAGGCATTACGACCTGCCGCGGCCGCTGAACTCGCCGACCTCCGTGCGGCGACCGCACCCGCTGATCCTGGTCGCGGGCAGCGGGGAGCGGAAGACCCTGCGGTTGGTCGCCCGGTACGCCGACGCCTGCAATCTGTTCGACCTTCCGGGAACGGGCTACGCGGACAACGTCTCCCACAAGCTCGACGTGCTGCGCGGCCACTGCGCCGCGGCCGGTCGCGACTACGACGACATCGAAAAGACCATCGCCTCGCAGTACGACTTCGCCGACCGCCAGGCGTTCCTCGACCACATGCGGGACTTGGCCGGGCTCGGCATCGATCACGTCCAGCTCGCTCCGCCGGGTCCGTGGGACGAGAAGCGGCTGGCCGACCTCGCCACGCTGCTTCCGGAGATCCGCGCGATGTAGCGGCCCGTCGGCGCGGCGCGGGGACGGCTGCGATGGTGCACTGTGAGGCAGACGATCGCCGACCGGGTGGCCCGCACGACACAGGAGTGACCATGACCGATCTGACCGGCAGGATAGTCCTCGGCCCCAATCAGTACGGCAAGGCCGAAAACCGCGTGGTGCGCATCTACCGCGACACCGCCCGGCACGAGATCCGCGACCTGAACGTATCCTCGTGCCTGCGCGGCGCGTTCGAGCCCGCCCACACCGCGGGCGATCAGGGCACGGTGCTGCCCACCGACTCTCAGAAGCAGACCATCTACGCGTACGCGAAAACCCATGGGGCGGGCAGTATCGAGGACTACGGCCTGGCGCTGGCGCGGCATTTCGTCGACGACATCGAGCCCGTCGAGTCGGCGCGCCTCGAGATCGAGGAGTACGCCTGGGAGCGCGCGCACGCCGGCGGCGGGCCGCACGATCACGCGTGGACGCGGCGCGGACCCGAGGTGCGCACGGCGGCGATCACGGTGCAGGGCAAGGGTTCCCGGCGGCGTGAGTGGGTGATCGGCGGTATCAAGGACCTCGTGCTGCTCAAGTCGACGGGGTCGGAATTCGCGGGCTTCTACACCGACGAGTTCACGGTGCTGGAGCCGACGCGCGACCGGATGATGGCTACCAACCTGGTGGCGCGGTGGCGATTCGCCGTGGCACCGGCGGAGTGGGACGCCACCTATGCCGGGATCAAGGCCGTGCTCATCGACCGGTTCGCGCTGCTGCAGTCCAAAGCGCTGCAACAGACGCTGTTCGACATGGGCGATGCGGCGCTGCGGGCCTACCCGTGTCTGGCCGAGATCCGGCTGTCGGCGCCGAACAGGCACCACTTCTCCTACGACCTAGGGCAATTCGGCATCGAGAACGCCAATGAGGTGTTCCACGCCGACGACCGACCCTACGGGCTCATCCAGGCGACGGTGCAGCGCGAGGACGCTCCGGACGCGGGGATCGCGTGGGATGTGTTCACCGGGGCGATGTGATCGGCGCTCCCCGACGGCTACTCGGGATCGTCCGCCAGACCGAAATCGGCTGTGGTCCAGACGTCTTCGGGATCGCTCGGTTCCACGGCGTCGAGGTCGCGGGGGACGTAGCGCCAGACCGGGAGCATGGCCTGGTCGTCGAGTGGTTCCGGGGCGGCGTGGACCGTGTCGCGCAGGCGGGCGGTGGCGGCATCGGTGTCCATGCCGGAACCTATGAGTACCAAACGGGTTTCGCGGTTCTCTCCGCGTTCCCAGGTGGCGGGTTCGAATACCACGTGCCGGCCCACGACGTGCAGCACGAACTTACGGCGTTCGTCCCGGACCCCGAACGCGGTGCAGCCCTTGGCTCGGAACAGGCCCGGTGGCGGGTCCTCGAGAAAGCCGACCAAGCGGCGCGGATCGAGATCGGTTGCGGTGGTGAAGGATACGCTGTCGTAATCGTCGTGCAGATGGTGGTGACCGGGGGCGTCGTGGTCGTGGTCTTCGGCCAGTAGCTCATCGAAGCTGAGCTGTTCGGCCACCGGTGCCGCCCCCGAACGCGGCGGGTCGAACAGCAACCGCGGGTCGATGCGGCCACGGGTGGTGGCGTACACCGGCACCGTGCCCACCAACCCGGTGATGTCCCGCCGCAGCCGGGCCAGACGCTCGCCGGGTACTCGATCGGCCTTGTTCAGCACCACGAGGTCGGCCAGCCGCAGGTGCGTCGCCAGTTCGGGGTGGCGGTCCCGGCTGTCGTCGAAATGCTCGGCGTCGACCACTTCCACCAGACCGCCGTAGCGGATGCGCGGATTGTCGCTGCCGACCACCATGCGAATCAGATTGCGCGGCTCGGCCAGACCGCTGGCCTCCACCACGATCACATCGATGCGATTGCGCGGCTCGGCCAGCCGCGCGAACAGCCCGTCGAGTTCGGTGACATCGACCGCGCAGCACACACACCCGTTGCCGAGCGACACCATGGCATCGACCTGCCCCGCCACCAACATGGCATCGATATTGACGGCCCCGAAGTCGTTGACCACCACACCGATCCGCGCCTCCCGCTGCCGCAGCAAATGATTGAGCAGCGTGGTCTTCCCTGCCCCCAGATACCCGGCCACGACCAGCACCGGAATGCGCCGATCCGCCAACCCCCGCTCATCCTCCGCACGCACCCCGGCAATGTTAGCCGCGTCCGGCGAGCGCTTGCCGTCACGGCACGACCGGGCCGATCTGCCGATGATCGCGGTGCCGCGCCACGCGTGGCGACGCGGCGTCACGCAAGTTCGGCGGTGGCCGGTGGAAGCTCTCGAATTCGCCGTCTGAGCACGAATACGCCGCGGGGGGGGCCGGGGGGGGGGGGGGGGGGGGGGGGGGGGGGGGGGGGGGGGGGGGGGGGGGGGGGGGGGGGGGGGGGGGGGG
>NZ_JARWOP010000245.1 GCF_029868745.1 Nocardia wallacei
GGCGTCGTCATCAGCCGCTCCAGGGTTCCCGACGTGCGCTCGCGCTGCATCGCGATGGCGGTGATCAGGAACATCACGATGAACGGCAGGATGCCGAGCATGCTGATCCCCACCCGGTCGAACAGCCGCGGCGCGCCCCACGCCGCGCGCATGCACCGCGACGGGCTGGTGGCCCTGTCCACGGCGGATGCGCTGGCCATGCTCGACGCCGCGCTCGAGCAGGGACCCGACCGCGTCGTCGCGGCGCGGCTGGACACCGCCGCGCTCCGTGCCCGTGCACAGGCCGGACAGCTCGCGCCGGTGCTGTCCGACATGATCGTCACGGCTACCCGCGACACCACCCGGGCGGCTGACGGTCTCGCTCGCCGACTGCGAGAAACCCCGGCCCGCAACCACTCCCGCGTCGTCCTCGACGTCCTGCGCGCCGAGATCGCGCTGGTGCTGGGACATCACAGCGCGGCCGCGGTCGACGGGGAGCAGAACTTCAAGGACATGGGCTTCGACTCACTCAGCGCCGTCGAACTGCGCAATCGCCTGAATGCCGCCACGGGACTGCGGCTTTCGCCGACCCTGCTGTTCGACTACCCGACCCCGGCCGCGCTGGCCGCCCACGTCCTGGCGCAGTTCTTCCCCGGCGCCGGGCCGTCCGCCGCGCCCACGACCGACGATCCGGAACTGCGCCGGGCCTTGCAGACCGTGCCGATCGCACGGTTGCGCGCGGCCGGAATCCTCGACGTGCTGCGCGAACTCGCGCGGGAACCGGCCGACGAGCCGGACCCGGACGCGTATTCGGCCGTCGACACCCTGGGCACCGCCGATCTCGTGGCCCTCGCCCTGGCATCTGAGCGTGACGACGAGGCGGGGTAGCGCATGGACGACATCGTGATCACGGGGCTCGGCGCGGTCTCCTGCTTCGGCCGGGGCGTCGACACGCTCTGGACGGCAATGGCCGCGGGAGTCAGCGAGCCGGTGCCGATCACCGACGAGCACGCGCGCATGACGCATCGCAAACTGTATGCGGTGCCGGGAGAAGCGGTCGGCGGCGGACCGGACGCTGTCGGTGAGCTGCCGATCGGCGTCGCCGGACGCCTGGCGATCGACGCCGCCGCGCAGGCGCTCGATGACGCGGGTGCGGCCGAGACCGACCCGGACCGGCGGGCTGTGGTCGTCGGCACCGGTTTCGGCGATTGGCGGCTGCACGAGCGGTGGCGGACCGAGGGCTTCCCGGACACCGACGCCTGGGTGCCGACCTTCTCCGTCGCCGCCGCGGTCGGGTCCGAGTTGCCCGCGCGCGGCCCCAATATCAGCGTCAGCAATGCTTGTGCCGCAGGCGGTTACGCACTCTCGCTCGCCGCGGACCTCGTCAGGTCCGGGCAGGCCGATGTGGTGGTGGCGGGCGGCGTGGAGACCTATCACCGTACGTCGATGGGGTGCTTCAACCGGCTCGCCGCCGTCGATCCCGTCCGCTGCAGGCCGTTCGACAGCGAGCGGCAGGGCACCATCTTCGGGGAGGGCGCCGCGATGCTCGTGGTCGAATCCGCCGCGCGGGCCGCCCGCCGATCGGGCGCGCGGGTCTATGCCCGGCTCGCCGGAAGTGCCTGGAGCAGTGACGGTTTCCATCTCAACGCGCCCGAGCCAGGTGGCACGCGGATCGAACGGGCGATGACCGCGGCCCTCGCGGCGGCGCGGATCTCGGCGGCCGCGGTGGGCTGCGTCATCCCGCACGCCACCGGCACCACGCTCAACGATGCGATCGAGGCGCGGGCACTGGAGCGAGTGCTCGGCGCGGACGCTCCCACCACACCGATATACAGCCTGAAAGGTCTGACCGGCCACACCGGCGGCGCGGCGGGCGCCTTCGCGGCCGTGGCCGCGGCCCTGATGCTCGAGCACGGAACCATCCCGCCGAATCCGCCGATCGGGCAACAGGATCCCGAGTGCCGGGTGTGGCTGCCACTGCGGCAGGAGCGGCTGCCCAACCCGTCGATCCTGGTGAACGCGTACGGCTTCGGGGGCAACAATGTGTCACTCGTGCTGGCGGAAGCATGACCACCACGTTCGCGCCGGACGATCCGGTCGTCACCGGCATCGGCGTGGTCAGTCCGCGGGGCAGCGCGGCCGGGACGCCGTGGTTCGACTACAGAACTGACCTCGGTCGCCGCGGCTACAAATACTTCCCTCCGGCGTGCCATTATCTGCTGGCCGCGGCGCGGCGGGCGGTGGCGGACGCGGGCGGGCCGCCCGACTGTGCGTCCTCGCTGCGTTCGGCGGCCGTCGGAACCAATAGCGCCGGGTCGGTGTGGCATTCGGAGATGGACCGGACGATCGTGGGAGCGGGCGCGCACGAGCTGAGCCCGATGACCGCGACATTCTTCTCGATCAATCTCGTCGCGGGTCAGCTCGCCATCGAACACGAGCTGACGGCGTTCACGCTCACGTTCACCAGCCCGCATGTCGCCGGGGTGGAGGCGCTGCACCTCGGTGCGCTGTCGCTGACGCCGGAGCGGGCGCAGTGGATGCTGGTCGGCGCCACCGAGGGTCCGGTGGACGAGGACGAGCCCGGCGCCGCGCGCTCCGAAGAGGGATCGGTGGTGCTGGTCGTCGAACCGGCCGGGCTCGCGGCCGTCCGGGGAGCGGGCTGGTACGGGCGGTGCGCGTCGGTCTCGGGCTTCCTGCCGCCGGACGAGGCCGATTCGGACCGCGCCGGTGAGCTGCTCGGCCGGCTGGGCGTGCGCGATGCCGCGGTGCCCGTCGGTGCGGTGGTGGACGACTCGAGAGTCGGCCGGGCTGTGCGGCGGGCGCTGGGGCCGGAGACCGCGGTCGTGGCCGCCCGGTCCGGGTGCCTGGAGCCGATGGTGCAGGTGGCCGCCGGTCTGACGGACGGGCCGCCGGTGTCATTGTGCGTTGCCGCGTCGAGCGCGGGCAACATTGTTGTGACACGGATCGAGCGCACGCTTCCGGTAGCTTGAAGGCGCATTCACGTCTTAGTGAAATACTGTGCGCTACAGCATTATTGGTGGTAGGTGTCGCTCGAGTGAGCCGTCGAAGAATATTTCTTGCCACACCTCTATGAATGCGTTCGATCGGCTATCGTTGTTCTATGTCATCCAACGAAACGCGTTCGTCGCAGGAAAGACCGGCCGTCCCGCCGGCATCGCGCAAGTACGCGGGCGAACTCGTCACCCACGTACGGGTCTACAACTCGATCATCACGATGTTCTTCTTCGGCGGACGCGGCAAGCTGGACCGCGCCCTGGTCGAGAAGAGCGGCGCGGCCGCCGGTCACCAGATCCTGGACGTGGGCGCGGGCCCGGGGTTCCTGGTGCGGCAGCTCGCCGAACGGGTCGGGCCGCAAGGCCGGGTGGTCGGTCTGGATCCGTCCGAGCCGATGGTCCGGTACGCCGCCAAGAAGAGCCGCCGCACACCGAACTGCGAATTCCGGGTCGGATACGCGCAATCCATCGACGCGCCGGACGGGGCCTACGACGTCGTCACGACGACATTCGCCATGCACCACCTACCCGAGGAGGAGCGCATACCCACGGTCGCCGAGCTGTATCGGGTCGTCCGTCCGGGCGGGCGGCTGCTGATCGCCGACCTGCACCCGCAGGAACGCACCGCCTACGGGCGCCGTCGCGCCGCGGTGATGCAGGCGATCGATCCGCGCCGATACGTGGAGCCACTGCACGAACTCGGCTCGGAGAACGTCGAATTCACGTTCTTCAAACCTTGGACGGGGTGCGTCGTCGCCGTCAAACCCGCGTAGCCCGAGCGGTGCGCTCAACCGCACCCACCGGCGTGACCGTCGTCGAAGCGGGGCATTGCCGCGGGCGCGCCCTCGGGCAGCGGCGCGGCGGCCGCCCCGGCCGACCGCACGGCATCGGCGAAGCGCGGGAGCCGGTCGATGCCCCAGAACTTCTCGGGCCCGGCAATGAAGAACGGCACCCCGAATACTCCGTCGCGATCCAGGTGCAGCAGCGCCGTGGTGGCCTCCTCCCGGATACTCTCCGCGTCCACCGCACCGCGCACCTCCTCGGTGGTCAGTCCCAGCTCGCTCGCCACCGCCGCGACCACCTCGATATCGCAGATGTCCTCGCCTCGTTCCCATCTCGCGCGGCCGAGGGCACGGACATAGTCCAGTTCCCGGCCGTGCCGACGCGCGATGAAATACGGATGGTGGGCCACCTCCCACCGGGGAGCGACGTCGACCGGCCACCGCACCGCGAGACCCCGGTCCGCCGCGAGCCGCTTGACGTCCTGGAGAATGTAGAGATGTTTGTCCTTCGTCATCGGTGAGTACGGGAACGACCCGCCCGCCGCGGTCAGCCACTTCTGGTCACGAAGTCCGGGCTCCCAGAACGGACGCCACTGAATCGCCTGTGCCACATCGGGATACCGACGGTCCAGATCGCAGACGGCCAGCCAGGAATACGGACTGCGGAGATTGAAGTAGAAGCGCGGGGCCCGGCGTCGGTGGGCGCTCATCGCGGATCACCGATCCTGAGCGCCAGCGCCGTCACCGAACCGTCGTCGTCCCCGGTCACGAGGATCGCGACCCGGCCGACCGCGTCCTCCGCGCGCGCGTGCGTGAGGGTGGCGGCGAGTTGCATTCCGGCGGATACCGCGCCCATGTCACCGATCAGATCGGTGACGGCGATATGCCGTGGTGTTTGCGCGCTGTCGATATCGATTGTGCCGGAATCGGTATCGCTCTCCTGCGCTATCGCCCACACCTCGCTCGGATCCACACCCGCACGGGACAGGCAGGCCCGGACCGCCGAGCGAGCCGACTCGGGGGCGGCTGCGGGAGTCCCGCGCCGGAATGCGACAGCGAGGATCTCGGCGAGCACCGGGCCTCGCGCGGTGTCGGCGGGCTCCAGCAGGAAAATCGCGCACCCCTCGGCCAGGGGCCGCGAGCGCCGGGCCGGGTCCGCCGCGCCGTGCCATTCCAGCCAGGCGCGGTGTTCGGACAGCTCCTCGACCGCTCCGCAGAGCACTGTCGTGGCGTGCCCGCCGCGGCGCAGGCGGCGGGCGTAGTTGAGCGCGGCGAGCACCGTCGCGCGGCCGCTGGAGATGGTCGCGTTCGGGCCGGTGATCCCGTGCCAGATGGCGCATTGCCCTGCGGCACAGTTCATCACGGTGTTGGGGAAGTGGGACGGGTCCACGTGATAGGGCTTGTCCTGGGTGAGCGAGTCGCGGGTAAACTCCATCATCGACCGTGCGCTGCCGGTCGTCGTGCCGAGCACCAGGGCGGTGCCGGCGGCCGTCTGCGGGTCGACGGGGTGCGCGCCGAGCATCATGCCGACCGTCGCCACGGCGAGCCCTGTGGCGCGGTCCATCGAGCGGGTGCCCTTGCGGCCCAGGTGGGTTCGGGTCTCGAAGTCGTCGATCGCGCCGATCAGCGGCTGCGGCAGGGGTTCGCCGTCACGCTGCGGGCGCAGGGCACTGCGCCGTTCGGTGATGCCCCGGGCGAACGCCTCGCCGCCCGGGCCGTACGGGGAGATCACCGACCATCCGGTGATCGCCAGCGTCGAGGTCATCGGCTCCTCCTGGGCACGGTGCCGGTCAGCCGCGCAGCGCGGTGAGCAACCGGTCGTCGAAGTCGACCAGCGACCAGTCGGTGCGGTCGTGAATTACGGCGTAGCCATGCGTGATTCGCCCGGTCGCCGTGCGGAGGAGGGCGTCGTCGCGCAGCACGTAGCAGTCCATCCGTGCGGTGTAGGTGGCGCGCTTGAAGATGTCCTCGACGGTGAAAACGGTATACAGGTCCTCCTCCATGAGCGCCTCGTCGGTGATCGAGATAGTCGATCGCGGCACGACCGGAATCCAGTTCTGTTCGTCCAGCAGTCGTTTGATCGAGACGCCGCGCGACATCAGGAACAGGTCCACGACCTCCTCCATCTGGCGCAGGTACCCCGACATCTGCAGGCGCTCGGTGAAATGGCAGTAGGGGTAGGGAATGCGCCACCGCCAGGCGAAGCCGTTCGTGCCGCGGGTCAGTTCCCGTAGTACCTCGTCGCCGCCGACGCCGCCGCGGCCGAGCGAACCGCGCCGAATCTCCGGCAGCGGCAGGGTGTCCGGCAGCGTCCGGCGTAGGTCGGGCCGGACGAACGGGGTCAGTTGCGGGGGTACAGGCGCCGCCGGAGGGCCGCCCCGCAGATCGGTGCGCAGCGCCACGGTGACGGTGGCGCTCGCGGCCCGGACGGCGCGACCGTCGCGCCGGTGCCGTAGCACGACGGCGAACCGCAGCTCGTCCGGCGCGGCTTGCTTGGCGGCGGACACCTCGGCGATCACTTCGTCGTCCAGATGGAATGCCGACCCGATTCGGGTGTCCAGATCCACGAATTCCACACAGAGCCCGTGGGTTTCGTACAGTGTTCGCGCCGAGAGGCCCAGTTCCCGGAAATGCGCCAGCACGGCCTCTTCGACGAGATAGTTGACGTGTTTGAAGCCGATCCAGGTGCAGATGTTGGCGCCCTCGTAGCGCGGGCGCAGGTGGTGCGTGGTCGATTCGCGCAACAGTGTCGGCGCGCTGAGCAATTGGCTGGTCATGAGGCGACTCCTGGGGGATCGGCGGGATGCGGCCGGGGGTGGCGTACGCGGGGACGGGCGCGGGATGCGGTGCGGTACACGAAGTCGTTGACCGTCGCGGCCACCTCCGCGGGCCGCTCGGCCATCGCGAAATGACCGGTGTCGTCGAGGATGACGGTCTCCGTGCGGGGGAGCGCGGCGCCCAGCGCGCGCACGCCGGCGGGCAACGCGCCCGGGTCGTGCGCGCCGCCGATCAGCAGTGTGGGAGAGGCGATCTCGGCGAGGCGCAGGGTCGGGGTGCGCAGATACGTGTCGAAGAATCGCAGCCAGGTGTAGGGGCCCATCCAAGTGCACATGCGCTCGACCATGTCCGCGCGCAGGCCGGCGTCGACGCGGTCGCCGAGGGTGAGGGCGACACCCTGGTCGAGCATGGCGCGGAAGCCGTCGAAGTAGTACCGCACACTGTCCCACTCGAATTCGCTGACATCGGCGCGGTAGAACGGCGCGAGCAGCACCGTGGCAGGTTCCCAGCCACTGCCGCGCCGATCCATGAGTTCGAGCACCGCATTGGCGGCGAACGAATGGGCCACAACCACATCCGGCGTGCCCCCGGGACACTGCGCGAGGGCACGCTGGATCCAGATCGCGGCGTCGCGATCGAGCGCCCAGGCGGGGTCCGCGGTGGCGGCCCACGGCAGCGCCGCCTCCCACACTTCCACGGCCGGATCGAGATGCGGCGCCAGCGCATTCCAATTGTTCGTGCCGCCTCCCATCCCGTGCAGCAACAGCATGCGCACCGGCGCGTGACCGTCGATTGCCCGGCGGCGCAAGGTGATCGGTACGACGGGCCGCTGCGTCACGACGCCTCCTCGCGAGACAGCACCACAGCGGCCGCCCCCTCCACAGCATTGCCCGCGACGGCCAGGGCGGCCGTGCCACCATGCCGGACCAGCCACCGGTGCGCGATCACCACCTGCACCACACCCAGTGCGCCACCGGCCCGGCCGAGATACTCCTCGGCATCGACCACCGCCCCCGCGACCGTCCTCCCGGCACGGGACCGTGGACCATCCGATGGATTCGCGGGATCGGTGGGGGTGCGGTCGATCGGTGGGTCACCGTCAACGGCGGTTGCTCGGGTGGCGGTGCGGCTGGTGCGGGGTCTTGGGCCTGTGGGTGGTTCGCCGGGATCGGTGGTTGGCCGGGTGGATGTGTAGGCGGTGTTGGGCCGTGAGTCCTTCGATGGGTTCTGTGGATCGGTGGAGGCTCGGGTTGTTTCGAGCCAGAGGTTGATCGGGGGGTTGCCGGATGCGGCTAGGGCTCGGGCGGTTGCTTCGGCTGGGTCGGGGCCGCGGCAGCATTGGTGGACGTGCAGGGCGCCGGCTGTGGTGGGATGTTCGACGATGAGGGCGGCGGCGCCGTCGAACAGGTGGTCGGGGGCGCAATTCTGCAGGGCCGCGGCGGCTTCGGAGGCCGACTCGGTGCCGACCACCACGACCCGGCGGGCGCGGCCGGTGCGCAGCAGGACCGTGGCCCAGCGCAGTGCGTCGAGGCCGGACGGGGCGCCGTTGCAGAGTGTCACGTTGGGTCCGCGCAGGCCGAGGTGGATGGCGATGGTGGAGGCGATCACATTGCTGGAGGCGTTCGGGAGATCCATCGGGCTCGTCGCGCCCGCGCCCTGCGCGTGGATCACTTGCGCGGTGTCGCACACGGTTTGCAGATTGCCGAGATTGCTGCTCACCACGACGCCGGTGGTTGCCGCGGGGCTGTCCTGCCCATTGTCGCGCAGGGCTCGAATCGCCGCCAGCACACCGAGTTTCGTTGCCCGATCCTTGTAGCGGAACCCGCGGCCGAGTTCCCGCCGCAGCCGGTCGGCGGCATCTCCGGGCGCTCGCGCCGCCGGATCGAGCAGATCGTCCGCGCTGTGATGCCGGTCCGAGGCGACACCGACGCCGGTGATAGCGATCGGTGCGTCGTCGTCCCGCATCGCGCGCCCGCTCATGACGCCGCTTCCACGAGGGCGACGGCGTTCACGCCGCCGAAGCCGAACGCATCCACCTGTGCCACCGTGATTCCGGCCGCCGCGGTCGCCTGCTCACACAACCGCAGCGTGCTCGCCTCGGCCGCGGGGGTCGCCAAACCGAGTATCGGCGGGACGACACCGTGTGTCAGGGTCTCGACGGCGACGACGAGGCTGTGCAGCCCGGACGCGCCGGAGGTGTGGCCGATCATCGACTTGATCGCGGTGATCAAGGGTCCCGAACACGGTGCGGTGCAGAAGATCTCGGCCAGCGCCTCGGCCTCGGTGCGGTCGTTGAGCTGGGTGCCGGTGCCGTGTGCGAAGACGACGCCGACCTGTTCGGGCGCGATTCCGGCGCGCGTCAGCGCGTCCCGCATGGCCGCCCGGATCCCGGTGCCGTCGGGCGCGGTGACATGGCCCGCGTCGCAGTTCAATGCGACCGACCGCAGCAATGCCCGTGCCGGTCCGTGCCGCCGCAGCACGACCGCCGCCGCCCCGTCGCCCATCAGGACGCCGCGCCGGTCGGCGTCGAAGGGCCGCACTCGGTCCACGCCGAATCCGTTGGCGCGGTCGAGAAGTCCGAACATGCTCTCGGTGACGGTGTCCACTCCGGCGACGATCACGGTGTCGTGCGCGCCCGAGGCCAGCAGATCGGCACCCAGCCCGAGCGCGTAGAGCGCCGCCGAGCACGCGTTGTTGACCGTGTGTACCTCGGTGCAGCCGAACCGTTCTCGCAGCACCGGGCCGAAATGCAGGTCGGGCGCGGACAGCGTCGCACCGCCGGTCCACCACACCTCCGCGCGGCGCAGCGCGCGCAGTCCGGTGCCGACGAGAACCGGGACGGCGGTGAGCTCGGCTTCGGTGAGTCCTGCGGCGGCCGTGGCCTCGGCGATCGCCGCGCACAGCCACCGCCCGATATCGCCGGACGGATGCCCTCCGTCGTCGATTTCGTAGGCGTGCCGGGAGATGTGAGATTCCGGCGTGAACCGCCGCAGTGGCGCCAGCCCGGAGCGCCCCGCGCAGAGGTTCTCGTAGAGGGTGGCGGCATCGGTGCCGATACTGGCGATGGCGCCGGTTCCCGCGATCATCACCGGCGTGGTAGAGGCCACGGTCACGACGCCTCCCGTCCGGTGCCGCCGTGCGCGGCCAGCACCAGCACCGCATTGTTGCCGCCGAAGGCGAGCGCGTTGTTCTGCACCACCCGCAGCGCTGCCGGGCGGGCCTGGTTCGGAACACAGTCCAGGCCACCGCATTCCGGGTCGGTGTGCTCGTGATTGATGGTGGGCGGGATGAATTGATGGGTCAGGGCGAGGCAGCAGGCCACCGCGGCCAGTGCGCTGGCCGCGCCCATGGTGTGCCCGATCATCGACTTGGTGGAGATCGTCGGCGGCGGGTGCGCGCCGAACACCTCGCGAATCGCGGCCGCCTCGGTGACGTCGTTGGCTTTCGTGCCGGTGCCGTGCGCGGAGATGAAATCCACGTCGCCGGGGGTGATTCCGCTGTTGGCGTGGGCGAGGGTGATGCAGCGGGCGACGCTCGCCCGGTTGGGCGCCACCGGATGGTCGGCGTCGCAGTTCAAGCCGTACCCGAGGACCTCGGCGTAGACGCGCGCACCGCGGGCCAGCGCGCGGTCCCGGCGTTCGAGGACGAGGACGGCGGCGCCCTCGCCGGTCAGGATGCCCTGGCGCGCACTGTCGAACGGGCGGCAGTGCCGCGGTGCGATGGTGCCCAGCCGGTAGAATCCCGCGAAGGTCTTGCGGCAGATGGCATCCGCGCCGCCGACGAGCGCCACCTCGACCTCGCCGCTGCGCAAGGCGTCGCAGCCGTAGCCGATGGCGTAGTTGCCGGCCGCGCACGCCGTCGGCAGGGTCACCGCTTCGGTGTCGGACAACCCGAATTCCTCGGCGACGGCGGCCGACAGCCGGGCGGCGGGCACCCGGGCCGCGATCTCGCCGGGCAGCAGCCGGGGTTCGGTGCGCAGCCACGATTCGACGAGCAGATCGAGATCACGCGATTCGCCGTCGGTGGTCCCGATGGCGATGGCGCTGGGCAGTTCGCGTAATCGGGCGACGGTCAGGCCGGCGTCGGCGAGCGCCATGGCGGCCGCGGCCACGGAGAACGCGGTCGCGCGGCCGAGTTCGCCGGGCTCGTGTCCGGTCAGATAGGGCGCCGGGTCGAAACCGGTGACCTCGCAGCCGGTGCTGTGGGCGAACCCGGTCGTGTCGAAGCTGCTGATCGGTCGCGCACCGGAACGGCCCGCCGCGAGCGCCGCCAGGAACTCCGCGGCGCCGATGCCGACACTGCTGATCGGGCCGAGCCCGGTGACGACCACCCGGTCCTCGTCGTCGACAGGCACGTGATCACCACCATTTCTGCGTCCACACGGCCCCGGGCACGTGATCGATCGACATTTATCCGACGATACCCGGAAACTCTACATCCATCTCCGTCAATGCGTATTCGGTTGGCACGCAGTGCATCAGCGCCGCCAGGTAGGTCGAGAGGAATGTAGTCGAACCATCGGTCGGACACCCGTAACATTGTCACATCCGGGCGTCGTCGCCGTCCATACCGGTAGGCTGCCCGAGGAATGCGCATTGTTTCGCGAGTCCGGCCAGGAAGGGCAGCCCTGATGACCGAATGGAAGGCGTTCACGGTCCGGATCGCCGAGCAGGTTGCCGAGGTGGCCCTGACCGGCCCCGGCAAACACAATGCGATGGGCCCGGACTTCTGGCGCGAGCTGCCGCTGCTGTTCGGCGAGCTGGACGCCGATCCGCAGGTGCGTGCGATCGTGGTCACGGGAGCGGGCCGCAACTTCTCGGTGGGACTGGACCTGCGGGCGATGCGGCCGGTGTTCGACGAGGTGCTGGCGGACGGCTCGGCGGCCGCGCGGCGCACCCGCTTCCATCGCACGCTCTGCGAGATGCAGCAGGCCGTCAGCGCCGTCGCCGCCTGCCGCAAACCGGTGGTGGCGGCGGTGCACGGGGCCTGCATCGGCGGGGGCGTGGACCTGATCGCCGCCGCCGACATCAGGTACGCCAGCGCCGACGCGAAGTTCAGCGTCCGCGAGGTGAAGGTGGCGATCGTCGCGGATGTCGGCTCCCTGCAACGATTGCCGCGGATCATCGGCGAGGGCCATTTCCGTGAACTCGCCTACACCGGCCGAGAAATCGACGCGTCCCACGCGGAACGAATCGGCCTGGTCAACGAGGTGCAGCCCGACGCGGTAGCGGTATTACGCCGAGCCCGCGCCACCGCCCGGGAAATCGCGGCCAATCCCCCCTTGGTCGTCCAGGGCATCAAAGAGGTCGTCGAGCACGACCAACGCGACGCCATCGCAGCCGGCCTACGCTATGTCGCGGCCTGGAATTCAGCCTTCCTCCCCTCGGAAGACCTGTCCGAGGCCCTGGCCGCCCTCGCAGCCGGCCGCGAGCCCCGCTTCACGGGGCAGTAAAAGCACCGGCGTGCAGCGCAGGCACCCGCCGATGGGTGAGGTGGTGGTGAGAGCGCGGAAGGTGTTGGCGGAGGGTAGGGCGTGGGTGTGGGGAGGGGTGCGGTGTTAGAGGTGCATTTGGGTGAGGACCTCGCGGCCTAGGGGTGTGGCGGGGTCGGCTAGGTCGAGGGGGAGGTCGAAGTGGTTGCGGTTGGGGAATATTCGGTCGTTGCAGTGTTGTGCGGCGGCTCGTAGGGATCGGACGAATTCTTGCTGTTGGCGGGCGTATTCGCTGGTCTCTGCGGTGGCGCGGGCTACCAGGATTCGGGGGGTGCGGAGTGGCAGGTGGTGGATCGGGCTGTAGGCGTGGACGTCGGCGGGGGTCAGGCCGACCAGGTCGTTGACGTAGCTGTGCCGCACCGGCTCCAGGTCGTAGACGCCGCTCAGCAGCGTGATTCCCGCGACCGGGGCGAGGTCGCCGCTGTTGCTTGCCACCGCGGCGGCCACCAGGTGTGCCCCGGCCGAGCTGCCGCTGAGGTAGATGCCGCCGGGCCGGATACCGAGGGCGGCGGCGTGGTCGGCGAGCCATCGGATTCCGCGGCGCACCGAGCGCACCATGTCGCCGAGGGTGCGCTGCGGCGCGAGCCCGTAACCCAGCGCGGCGAATGCCGCACCGGCCCGCAGGAATGCGGGAGCGGCGAAACACGCGTCCTCCTTGCTCGATTCCTGCCAATGGCCGCCGTGCACGAAGACGTGGACCGGCGCGGGGCCGCGGGCGGGCGGAAAGAACTGCAATGTCTCGGCGGGCTCCGGGCCGTAGCGGACATCGGCGTCGTGCCGGTGGCGCTCCCGCGCCGACTCACTGCGCAGGCGATAGCTACGAAGGATCGACAAATACTGCGGGGCAACGGAACTGGGCGAGTACTCGCGATCGAGTTCGTCCCGCGACAGCGGGTGGTCCATGACGCGGCTCCGGATCGCAACGGGCGGCCGGGAATGCGTCCCCGGGGTCTCCGCAAATGCTGGTGACGGCTCCCATCATTGCACATAATGGTCGGGGGAACCGATTTCTCAGCGCCGGGCGACAGGCCCACCGGGTACGGAAAGGTGTGCACGATGCCGACATCCGACGAGGCCGAACAGCTCGACGCGGCCGATACGCTCGGCCCGCTGCGCGAGTTCTTCCGGCTGCCCGCCGATACGGTCTACCTCGACGGAAATTCGCTGGGCGCCTTGGCCGCGCACATTCCCGACCGCCTGTCGCAGGTGCTGACGCGGGAATGGGGGGACTCGCTGATCGGCGCCTGGACCGAGCACGACTGGTGGTCCGCGCCGCTGCGGGTGGGTGACCGCATCGGCCGTCTGATCGGCGCGGCGCCGGGACAGGTGACGGTCGGCGAGTCGACCTCGGTGCAGTTGTTCAACGCGCTCGCGGGCGCCGCGCGGCTACGGCCCGGCCGCGAGGTGATCGTCACCGACGCCGGACATTTCCCGACCGACCGCTACCTGGCGGATTCGGTGGCGCGGCTGCTCGGAATGCGGGTGATCGCCGTGCCCGCGGCCGAGGTGACCGCCACCGTGAGGCACTGGTCCGGGCAGGTCGCGGTGGTCGCGGTCCCGGCGGTGGACTATCGCACCGGTGAACTGTGGGACGTGGCCGAGGTGACCGCCGCGGCGCACGCGGCGGGCGCGGTGACGGTGTGGGATCTGTGCCACGCGGCCGGCGCGGTACCGCTCGCCCTGGACGACGACGGCGTCGATCTCGCCGTGGGCTGCACCTACAAATATCTCGGCGGCGGTCCCGGCGCCCCGGCCTTCGTCTACCTCGCCGGCCGCCACCAGGACGCCTACGAGCCGCCGCTGACCGGGTGGCACGGGCACGCCGCGCCGTTCGCGATGGAGCCGGAGTTCCGGCCCGCGGACGGCATCTCCCGCACCCGGATCGGCACTCCGCACGTGCTGTCGCTGCTGGCCCTCGACAGCGCCCTGGACGTCTTCGACAAGGCCGATCTCGCCGAGGTGCGCGCGAAAAGCCTGGCTCTCGGCGACTTCTTCCTGGACTGCGTCGCGGATCTGGTGTCCGAGGGCACCTTCGAGGTCGTCACGCCGCGCGCACACCGGCGGCGCGGTAGTCAGGTGGCGCTGCGGCACCGGGCGGCCTACGAAATGATCACCGCGCTGCTCGAGCGACGCGTCATCGGCGACATGCGGCCGCCGGATCTGCTCAGATTCGGATTCAACGCCCTCTACGTGTCGTTCCGGGACGTGCACCGCGTCGCGGACGAGCTGCGCGACATTGTTCGATCGGGCTGCTACCGGGACGAACGTTTCGCGGTCCGGCGGCTGATCACGTGACCGATACGGCCGTGCCCGACGAAAGAACCGCTGGCACAAGGTATTAGACAACCTCCGACACGACGGCCGCGAGCGCGCACGGCTCGAGATCGCATTGTCTGTGCCAGGTGACAGCCCGGCCGATGCCGACCTAGGATGTCAATCGGGCCCTTTCGGGAAATGTCGGAGCCCGGTCGATCGGAAAGGTCGGTTGTCGATGTTCGCAAACAATGCGCGGCCCGCAAACAATGCCTGCCGCCGCGCCGTATGAGGGGCGGGAAGCCGTGGTGGGTGGCCTGTCCGAACCCGACGAGGACATCGAGCGCACCGTGTCCGCATGGCTCGGCACGGTGGTGAGCCGCCCGCATCCGCAGTTGGGCCGCGACGGTCCGGTGTGCCCGTTCGTCCAGCCCGCGGTGCGCGCCGGGGCCCTGTCGGTGCTGATGCATCGCTGGCAGGCGCCGCACGAGACCGACCGGATGGTGTCGCTGATCGGCGATATCGTGCGACGATTCCGGCAGACCGAGGCGAGTTCGCCGAACCGGAAGCTGCACGCCCTGGTGGTCGTGATCGCGGGCCTGCCGGAACGGCATTTCGGCCTCATCGACGAGGGGCACCGGGTGGCCAAGGACACCGTGATCCGGCAGGGGCTGATGCTCGGGCAATTCCACCCCCGCTGCGAGGAGCCCGCCGTGCGCAATCCGCTGTTCCCGGTCAACCGCGCACCCTATCCGCTGTACGCCGTCCGGCACATGGCCGTGCACGACATCCTGTTCCTGCACCACGACCGGGACTGGTTCGACCACTACCGGCGCGCGTTCGGCCACCGCTACTCCGACGGTTCCCGGCTGGACCGCCATTTTCGTGAGCTGTTCGAATCCGCGCTGCGGCGATATGCCCGCCCCGAAGGAGAATTCGCATGACCGAGCACCTGGAACGGCCGCTCACCTGCCCCGTCGCGGGAGGCGTCGAGCCGCCCCCGGCGCCCGGGTACGTGACCTACGCGCGGATGGACCGGTTGCACGAGTTGGCCGCGCCGCGGACCGAATCCGCGCAGGAGCTGTCGTTCATTCTGCTCAGCCACGTCAAGGAGCTGCTGTTCCGCATGGTCTACGTCGACGTCGACCAGGCCCGGGACCGGTTGCGGGCCGGTGATGTGGACCAGGCCTGCCGCGCGCTGGAGCGGACCGTTCGCTCGCAGCGCATTCTCGTGACGACCTGGGAGGGCATCAACGCGATCTCGGCCGACGAGTTCCTGGCCTTCCGGGACATTCTCGGCGACGCGTCGGGGGTGCAGTCGTTCATGTACCGCACGCTCGAATTCGCCTTGGGCAACAAGAATCCCGCGATGGTCGGGACGGCCTCGGCCCAGGCCGACCGGTATCCGGACCTGCGTGCCGAACTGTCCGCTCCGAGCCTGTACGACGAGACGCTGCGCTATCTGGCCCGGCGCGGGCACCCGGTGCCGGAATCGCTGTGTACGCGTGATTTTCGCGAGCAGTACGCCCCCGACCCGGCCGTCGAGGACGTGTGGCTGACGATCTACCGCGCGCCCCGATCCCACCCGGACGAGTATCGTGTCGCCGAGCTGCTGACCGAGGTCGCGTTTCAGTTCTCCCAGTGGCGGGCAACGCATCTGCTGGTGGTGGAGCGCAAACTCGGACGCAAGCCGGGCACCGGCGGCACCGACGGGGTGGACTGGCTGCGTGCGGTCAGCGAGCATCGGTTCTTTCCCGAGCTGTGGTCGATGCGCACCCGGCTGTGATCGAAGGCGAGAGGAGAACCCCCGTGGTACACGACGATCGGTCCGCGCTGCCGGACCTGGTGCCGGTGCTGTTCGGCCACGCGGCGTTTCAGCAACTCAACGCGGCCGCCGAACTGGGCCTGTTCGAGCTGCTCGATGCCAAGGGCGAGCTGACGAAGGCGGGGATCGCCGAATCCCTCGGCCTCGGTGCGCGTTCCGCCGACCTGCTGCTGCTGGGCACCACGTCGCTGCGGCTGACCGAGAAATCCGGCGACCGCTACCGCAACGGCCCGGCGATCGCCGAAGTGTTCACCGCCGGGCAGTGGCCGATCATCCGCGACATCATCGAGTTCCAGGCGCGGGTGTCCTATCTCCCGGCCTCGGACTACGCCGAATCCCTGCGACAGGACCGGAATGTCGGCATCCGGCACTTCCCGGGCGACACCGAGGACCTGTACTCGCGGCTGGCCAATGTGCCCGGCCTCGAGGATCTGTTCTACCGCTGCATGCATTCGTGGTCGGAGCTGTCCAATCCGGTTCTGGTGCGGCACGTCGACTATCCGGGTGACCGCAGCATTCTCGATGTCGGCGGCGGTGACGCCGTCAACGCCATCGCGCTGGCGCGCGCGCACCCGAACCTGCGCGTCACCGTGCTGGACCGCGCGCCCGCGCTCGAGATCGCGCGCCGCAATATCGCACAGGCGGGCCTGTCCGACCGCATCGGCACGCATGCGGCCGACATCTTCGCCGACGACTATCCGCCGGGCCACGACGACGTGCTGTTCGCCCACCAGCTGGTGATCTGGTCGCCCGAGCAGAACCGGGCGCTGCTGGGAAAGGCGTACCGCGCGTTGGCGCCGGCCGGCCGGGTGCTGATCTTCAACGCCATGTCCGACGACGACGGGCGCGGACCGCTCTACGCCGGCCTGGACAATGTGTATTTCGCGACGCTGCCGTTCGCGCAGAGCACCCTGTACCCGTGGGGCGCGTATCGGGAATGGCTAGCCGACAACGGCTTCGGCCGGGTGAGGGAGATTCGCGGCGCCTCGTGGACGCCGCACGGCGTCATCGCGGGGTACCGCTGAGGCCGGTTCAGCGGGCGGCGCGCGGAATCTCCAGCTCGCGCCAGATGTCGTCGAGCGCGGCAGCGAACTTCTCGACATCGGTCGTGTCATGGGTGGCCGACGGGGCGACGCGCAGGATCGCCTCGCCCGGCCGCACACTCGGCGCGTCGATGGGCTGGACGTAGATGCCGTAGCGCTCCAGCAGCAGCGCCGACGCCCGTCGGCACAGCCGCTCGTCCCCGATGAACACCGACACGATGTGCGACATCGGCGAGATGAACGGAATGCCGTGCCCGTTCAGGAGCCGGTGCAGCAGTTGGGCATTGGCGCGCAGCCGGGTGCGCTCGACCTCGGAGCCGGACAGATGGCGGACGGCGGCCAGCGCGCCCGCGGCGATGGCGGGCGGCAGCGAGGTGGTGAAGATGAACGACCGCGAGAACGCGCGCACCGCCTCGATGAGCGGCGCGGGACCGGCGACGTACCCGCCGATCGTGCCGAACGCCTTCGCCAGCGTGCCCATCACCACCGTGAACTCGTCGGCCAGGCCCTCGCGGGCGGCGATTCCGGCGCCGCGCGGCCCGTACATGCCGATCGCGTGCACCTCGTCGATGTAGGTGGTCGCGCCGAAACGCCGGGCCAGCTCCGCGATCTCGGCCAGGGGCGCGAGATCGCCGTCCATCGAGTACACCGATTCGAACACGATGAGCTTGGGGCGGGCCGGATCGGCCGCGGCGAGCAACTCGGCCAGGTGCGCGGTGTCGTTGTGCCGGAAGACGTGTTTGTCGGCGCGGCTGTGCCGGATACCGTCGATGAGGCTGGCGTGATTCTTCTCGTCGGAGAAGACGATCGTGTCTCGGGTGCGGCCGGCCAGCACCGACAGCGCGCCGTCGTTGGCGGTGTATCCGGTGCTGAACAACAATGCGGATTCCTTGCCGTGCAGGGCCGCCAGCTCCTGCTCCAGCAGCACGTGATACCGGTTGGTGCCGCTGATGTTTCGCGATCCGCCCGAACCGGCGCCGTAGCGGTCCACCGCGGCCTTGACCGCGTCCAGCACGAACGGGGCCTGACCCATGCCCAGATAGTCGTTGCTGCACCACACGCTGACCTCGCGTTCGCCGCTCTCGGCCGCGCCGTGGGCGATGGCGCTGGGGAAATGGCCTGCGCGGCGGCTGATTTCGAGGAAGTGGCGGCGGCCTTCGCCGAGCTGCGCCACCTCGCGCGAGAAGAATTCGAGCAGTTGTGTCATGGCGATCGAGTCACTCTCTGCTTGGTGGCGGACGCGAACGACGAAACGAGCGCTCGCCGGGCGGCGCAATGCATTCACCACATTAGCGGCGAGCGACATTTTCCGGCAAGATGATGCGGGAATGTTTGTGTAGTCGCCCCCCCCCGAACGATCCGAGGCTGTCGTGGAGATGTCGGTTGCGGCCGTGCTGGCCGAAACAGCAAGCCGGGCAGGCGAAGACACCGCTCTGGTGTGCGGAGATGCGCGAGTGAGCTACCGGGCGCTGTGGGCGCGGGCGATGCGGTTCGCCGAACGGCTGCGTGCCCGGGGCCTCGGCCGAGGTGACCGCGTCGCATTGTTGCTGACCAATACGCCAGCATTCCCGGTGGCCTATTTCGGCATTCTCGCGGCAGGCGCCGCCGTGGTGCCGGTCAACATTCTGCTGCGGGCGGAGGAGATCGCCTACCTGCTGCGCGACTGCGCGGCGGCGGCCCTGGTGTCCGAGCCGGCGCTGCGCCCGAGCGCCGAGGACGCCGGCGGAGCGGCGGGCGTCGAGATCATCGAGTTCGCGCAGACACCGGAGATCGATGAGCCGAAGTGTGGCGCCGCGGCCGATTACGTACGTACCGACGGCGACGAGGTCGCGGTCGTGCTCTACACGTCGGGCACCACCGGCCACCCCAAGGGCGTCCTGCTCACCCACGCGAATCTCGTCACCAACGTCACCGTCACCATGCTGTCCCCGTTCGCGTTCGGCCCGGCCGACGTGCTGCTGGGCGCGTTGCCGCTGCACCACACCTTCGGCCAGATCTGCGGCATGTGCGTGTGTTTCCGGGCCGGGGCGACACTGGTGCTGATGCCGCGGTTCGACGCCGCCGACGCCCTCGAACTGCTTGCGGCCGAACGCTGCACGGTGTTCATGGGGGTGCCGACGATGTACTTCGCCCTGCTCGACGCGGCGGGCGCGGGCGTCGAATCCGCGCTCGACCGCGCCTACTGCGGCGGCGCGCCGCTGTCCCCGCAGACCCTGCGACGCTTCCGATCCGTCTTCGGCTGCGAGATCTACGAGGGCTACGGACTGACCGAGACCTCACCGGTCGTCGCCTACAACGCTCCGGGCACGCCGGTGAAGCCGGGCACCGTCGGACGTGCGATCTGGGGCGTGCGCGTGGAGATCGCGCGCAGCGACCTGGACGGGCGGATCGAACTGCTGCCCGACGGCGAGGTCGGCGAGATCGTGGTGCGCGGGCACAATGTCATGGCCGGCTACCTGAACCGGCCCGACGCCACCGCGGAGGTACTGGTCGACGGCTGGTTCCGTTCGGGCGATCTGGGCCGCAAGGACGAGGACGGCTATCTGGTCGTCGTGGACCGCAAGAAGGACATGATCCTGCGCGGCGGGTACAACGTGTATCCGCGCGAACTGGAGGACGTGCTGATCGATCACCCGCGGATCGCGCAGGTCGCGGTGATCGGCGTGCCGGACGAGCGGCTCGGCCAGGAAGTCTGCGCCGTCGTGATCGCCCGGGGCGGCGCGGCCGCGGCCGGTGAGGCGGCCGATGAGATCGTCGCGTGGAGCCGGAATCGGCTGGCCGCCTACAAGTATCCGCGGCGCGTGGTGTTCGTCGACGAATTCCCGCTGGGGCCGAGCGGGAAGGTGCTCAAACGCGAATTGGCCGCGCGGATCGGCTGATCACTCGCGGCGGTCAGGGCGCGGCGGCCTCGCTCCGCAGCAGCTGCTTGTCGATCTTGCCGGAGCCGATGACCGGCAACTCGCCGCGGAACTGCACGATCGCGGGCGCGTGCCGCGGCGACATCCGGTCCCGGACATGGTCGCGCAGCGCCTCGGCGGTGGCGGCGGCCGACGGCTTGAGCACCACGGCCGCGTGGATCCGTTCCACCCGATCGGCGTCCGGCGCGCCGAAGACCGCCGCCTGCGCGACCGCCGGATGGGTGAGCAGTGTCTTCTCCACCTCCGCGGGATAGACGTTCACGCCGTCGAACTTGATGCGATGCTGCAGCCGGTCGACCAGGTACAGGTAGCCGTCGGCGTCGACATGGCCCAGGTCTCCGGTGTGAAACCAGTTGCCGCGCAGCGTGTTCGCGGTGCGTTCCGGATCACGGAAGTACTCGGTGAGAATGCCGGGCGAGCTGACGCAGATCTCGCCGATCTCCCCGGCCGCCAGGTCGCGGCCGGTATCGGGATCGCGGACCGCCACGCGCGCCTGCCAGGACGGCCGGCCGACCGAACCGCGGCGGCGCGCGTCGGTGTGGTCCTCGCGCTCCAACCGGCCGATCTCCCAGCATTCGGTGGTGCCGTAGGACTGCACCAGGATCGGGCCGAGCGCGCCGACGGCCTGCGCCAAGCGCTCGGGCGAGGCCGGAATGCCCCCGTACATCAGCGTATTCAGGCTCGACAGGTCGGTGGCGGGCAGATCGGGATGATCGAGCACCTGATACACCTGCGGTGTCGCCCAGAAGACCCGGGTGATGCGATGCGCGGCGAGCGCGCGCAGTACCGCACCCGGCTCGAAACCCGCCAGCACGTGCAGCCGTCCGCCCGCGGTGAGCACGGCGTCGGCGATGGGACCCACGGTGTGGCTCAGCGGTGTGGTCACGAGCATGTTGGTGTGTTCGTCGCCGAGCATCGTCTCGACGGCATACCGCCAGGCCCGGTAGGACCGGCAGATACCTTTGGGGCGGCCCGTGGTTCCCGTGGTGTAGGTGATCACGGCCAGATCGTCGGCGGCCGCCGGGAAAGCGTCGGGCGCTGCGCCGGGGTCGTCCGCCGCGAGATCGACCGCGTCGTGCCCGCCGCCGTACGCTCCGAGGTCGATGCGGTGGTCCAGCGCCGCGCGCAGCCGCCGCGCGCGCTCGAGATGCTCGGCGTCGACGGCGAGGAAGCTCGCGCCCGTCTCCCGGAGGATGCCGAGCTGCTGATCGTCCGGCAGCGGTTCCAGCGAACTGGCCGCGTTGGTGGAGCGCAGATAGACCACGGCCGCGCCGACGAGATTCGCGGCGTAGCGTACGAACAGCATGATCGGGCTGTTCGAGTCCGCGAGGACCGCGACCGTGTGGCCGGGGCCGATGCCGGACCGGGCCAGCGCACCGGCCGCCGAGACAATGGCGTCGGCGCATTGCCGCCGGGTGTAGCCGCCGCCGGGCCGGCCGATCGCAATGTCGTCGGGCCGGTCCGACAATGCGGACAGGATCTTCGATACATACTGATCGGAGCCGCTGTGCGTCGCGGAATGGGCTGCTGGCCTGGGCATCTGGTGCTCCCGTCTACCGGCCGGATGAGTGCGGTGCGGGCGGCGCCCCGCCTCGCTCATCGTAGAAGACGTGTGCGGCCGGGGCCATCGAAACATTCTCACCGCGTTTCGAAGAATGTTGTGCCGACGGCTCGACGCCCTTCTCCGGAATGCCGTCTTCCGCTACTGTGGAGCCCGAACAATGTGAAAGAACCTGTGGGCGAGCCGATCCCGGTCGGCGGGGGATCCCGGGGCGCATTGTCGTGGTACCCGCACGTTCGAGGGAGGTCCGCCGTGAATTCCGTCCCGCAGGTCCCGGCGCCGATGGCGCTCATGGAGATGATCGGCAACGGCTCGTTCGCGCAGGCGATCTATGTCGCCGCCAAGCTCGGCATCGCCGACGTGCTGGCGGCCGGTCCGCTGGACGCCGCGCAGATCGCCGCCCGCGCGGACACCGACGCCGACGCCACCTTCCGGCTGCTCCGGCTGCTGTCCAGCCGCGGGGTCTTCCGGATGGAGCCGGACGGCCGCTTCGCCCTCAACGAATTGTCCGACCCGCTGCGCTCCGACGCCGAGGTGTCGATCCGGCGGTGGTCGCTGTTCATCGGCTCGCCGGAACACCGCGAACACTGGTCTCACCTGGACGAGGCGGTGCGTACAGGAACGGCTGTGGTGCCGGGGCTGCGCGGTATGTCGTTCTTCGAATTCACCCGCAGCAATCCGGACTTCGGCAAGGTGTTCGACGACTCGCAGACCAGCGTGTCGGGGCTGACGCTGCGGGCGGTGCTGGCCTCCCACGACTTCTCGCCGTATCCGGTGATCGTCGACGTCGGGGGCGGCAACGGGCGGCTGCTCGGCGAGATCCTCACCCGGACACCGGATTCGAGGGGCGTGCTGTACGACACGGCGCCGGTGGTCGACGGCGCGCGGGAGCGGCTGAGCGCCTTCGGCGACCGTTGCACCATCACGGCCGGATCGTTCTTCGACGCCGTCCCGTCCGGCGGAGACGCCTACATTCTCAAGCACGTGCTGCACAACTGGAGCGACGACGAGGCGCGCACCATTCTCGGCAACATCAAGCAGGCGATGTCGCCGGAGGGCCGGCTGCTGATCATCGAGATCCTGCTGCCCGAGGGCAACGCGCCGAATCTGGGCTTCCTGACCGACCTGAATCTGCTGGCCCTGTTCGGCGGCAAGGAGCGCACCGAGCGGGAGCACCGGGAATTGCTGGCGGCCGCCGGATTCGAGGTCGAACGGGTCGAGCCCACGCCCGCGGCGGTTTCGATCATGGTGGCCCGGCTCGCCTGAGCGCGATCCGGCGGGCAACGACGAGGAGACCGAGATGACCGAACCGGCAGCCGATGTGCGCTCGTTCCCGATGCCGCGCGAGGCGCGCTGCCCCTTCGATCCGCCGCCGGAACTGCGGCGCGCGCCGCCGGTGTCGCGGGTGCGGATCTGGGACGGCAGCGAACCATGGCTCGTGACCGGCTACCGCGCGGTGCGCGCGCTGCTGGCCGATCCCCGGGTCAGCGCCGACGCGACCCGGCCGGGCTATCCGTTCTCGACGGTCGCGCTCGCCGCGAGTGTCAAGCGCGGCAACACCTTCATGTCCATGGACGATCCCGAGCACGCGGTATACCGGCGCATGCTGACGAGCTACTTCTCGATCAAGCGGATCGAAGCCATGCGCCCGGGGATCCAGCGGATGGCCGACGACCTGATCGACGCGATGCTGCACGCCGGCGACGCGGCCGATCTGGTGGCGGCGTACGCGCTGCCGCTGCCGTCCATGGTGATCTGCGAATTGCTCGGCGTGCCCTACGACGAGCGCGGGCGGTTCCAGCGGCTGGCGGGCACCTCGATCTCGACCACGTCCACCGCCGAGCAGGCCCTGGCGGCCGCCGACGAGATGCTGGGGCTCATCGGCGCGGTGGTCACGGCCAAGCGGGCGCGGCCCGGACCGGACATTCTCACCCACCTGGTGTCGCAGGGCGAGCTGTCCGACCGCCAGATCGCCGGTATCGGCCGGGTGCTGCTGCTGGCGGGACACGAGACGACGGCGAACATGATCGCGTTGGGTGTCGCCGCGCTGCTCGCGAATCCCCTACAGCTGCAGCGATTTCGCGACGCCGACGACCCGGCGTCGACCGCCGGTGCGGTGGAAGAGATCCTGCGCTATCTCACCATCGTCCACCACGGCAGGCGTCGGGTGGCGCGCGAGGACCTCGAGGTCGAGGGCACCCTGATCCGCGCGGGCGAGGGGCTGATCCTGGCCATCGAGTCCGCCAACCGCGATCCGAGCGCCTTCGAGGGCGATCCGGATGTGCTCGACGTCGCCCGGCCCGCGCGCAACCACCTGGCCTTCGCCTTCGGCCCGCATCAGTGCCTGGCGCAGGCGCTGGCCCGGGTCGAACTCCAGATCGCCTATCGCACGGTGTTCCGCCGGATCCCGGGCCTGCGTCTCGACGCCGACCTCACCGCTCTGCCGTACAAGCACGATATGCGCATCTACGGCCTGCACGCGCTGCCGGTGCGGTGGTGAGCGGGCCCGCGCCGACCGACGGCACGGTGACCGTCGACCGGAACCGCTGTATCGGTGCGGGGCATTGCGTTTCGGCCGCGCCCGGCACATTCGATCAGGACGACTCGGGCCTGGTCGTGCTCGTCGCGGGCGGCGCGGCGGCGGACGGCGACGACGTGCGCGCGGCCGCCGAACTGTGCCCGGCGGCCGCCATCGCGCTCGTCACCGGTGCGCCCCCGCCGGGACCCCGCAGAGAATGCGATTGATGTTGGCCTCGTCGAAGAACTCGACCGGCGACACGATGCCCGCGTTGATCGCGGCGAACGCGTCCATCGCCTCCTGATTGCCCTGCATCGCGCGAACCAGCCGCTCGAAATCGGCGGACGCGGGTTCCAGCCGGGACAGATGGGTGGTGTGCTCGTACACCGCCTCGTTGCGTGCGTCCCGGGTGCGCTGATAGTCAGCCATGGCGGCGTCGAACGACGCTGTCCCGGTGAAGGTCTGGTCGATCGCCGTGCTCAGCAGCTCGGCCCCCTGGAAGGCGTCGGTGATGCCGAGCGCGGTGATGGGGTCCTTGTTGTAGGCGGCGTCGCCGACCAGGGCCCAGCCGGGACCGTAGGGCTTGCGGAAGTAGTTGGCCACGGCCGCGCCGACGAACGGCTCGACCCGGGTCGCGCCGCGCACGCGTGCCGCGAACTCCGGCGAGAGTTCCAGTGTCCGCAGGTAATTGCGCTCTATGTCGGCTCGGAACTCGTTGCGCCGCGCCATCGGCCAGGCGACCACGAGCATGGTGAGCCCGTCGTTGGTGGGCTGGGCCGCCCACACCCGGCCGGGGCGGATGACCACCTCGAATCCGTCGACGGGCAGGTCCCGCCAATAGGTGTAGTACTGGTACTGGCCCTTGGGATGCTCGTTGTACCGTTCGGCGCCAACGGCTTTGGCGATGCGGGAGTCGCGGCCGTCCGCGCCGACGACCACCCGGGCGCGCTCCACCACGGAGGCGCCCCGCGCGGTGTGCCCGATGACACCGACCACCCGGCCGTCCTCGAACACCGGCGCCTCGACGGTGAAGTGCTCGCGCACCTCCGCGCCCGCGGCCACGGCCCCGTCGACCAGGATCTTGTCCAGCAGCGTGCGCCGCGGCGCGTACGCGGTACTGTGGCCCGTGGCCGTGCGGGCCGTGCCGGACAGCCGCACCGGGCCGCTGTCGAAGCCGAAATCGAACGTGTACTTCTCGATGGGCGGGGTCCCCGCCGCGACCACCGGAGCCAGCAGGCCCCATTGTTCGAGCAACGCCACCCCGGGAGCCTGCACCATGTGCGTGGACACCGTGTCGCTCGGGAATGTCGAACGGTCTACCAGTAGCACACGATAGCCCTTGCGCGCCAACAACATTGCGGTGGGTGCGCCCGAGCAGCGAGCCCCGACGACAATGACATCGTATTTTGTCGTCATTGCTCGTATCCTTCCTAGGAAGCGTGATCCGACAATGAAATCACTGTAGCGTTGTACGAGCATTCCGGCGAACATTGTTGTGCGGCCGGAGCCCGACGGTGAAGGAGTGCCGATGACTACCGACCTGCGCACCGGCTCGGTGCGAGTGCCCGGGGCGACCCTGCACTACGAACTGCGGGGCGAGGGCCCGCTGCTGCTGATCTCCGACAGCGGCGGCGGAGAGGTCCGGCGCAGCACCGAGATCGCCGCGCGCCTCGGTGACGCCTTCACCGTCGTGACCTACGACCGACGCGGTTTCGCCCGCAGTCCGCTGGACCGGCGCGGTGCCCCGGTGCCCGTCGCCGTCCACGCCGACGACCTGCGCCTGCTGCTCACCGAACTGACCGACGCACCGGCGCACGTCCTCGGCTGCGCGCTCGGTGTCCTGCCCGCGCTGCACGCCGTACTCGCCGCGCCCGCATTGTTCGCGACGGTGGTCGCGCACGAACCGCTCGCGCCCGCCCTGCTCACGGGCGCGGATCGGGCCGAACACGTGGCCGCCTTCGAGGAATTGGAGGCCGACTACCGCGAGCGCGGCCTGCCCGCCGCCGTGGTCCGCATTTCCGCGATGCTGGGGGCGGGCGCCGCCGCGCAGCACCGTGTCCAGCACAGTCTCGACCACGATGCCGCGGCCACCGACCCGGCCGTGGCGGGCCAGCGCACCGCCAACTTCGACTTCATCCTGACCAACGAGATCCCGCAGGCGCGAACCACTCCGGTGGATGTCACCGCGCTGCGGAACACGCCCGTGCCCGTCGTCGCGGCGGTGGGCGAGGCGACCGACCCGGCATTGTTCGGCAGTCGCTGCGCCCACGCGCTGGCCGCCGCGCTCGAGACCGCGGCGGTGCCATTCCCCGGCGGCCACAATGCGCATTTCACCCATCCCGTCGAGTACGCGCGGCGGCTGCGCGACGTGCTCGGCCGGCGATCCGCGCCGGCACAGCCCTGAGGAGATCGACCATGAGCCAGTCGACCGCGGCCGTCTTCAATCCCTTCGAACCGGGGTTCACCGACGATCCCTACCCGCAGTACGCGCGACTACGGGCCGAGGCCCCGGCGCACGAACATCCGCTGGGGTTCTGGTTTCTCGGCCGGTACGCCGATGTACAGGCGATGCTGCGGTCCGAGCAGTCCGTCGAACTGGAGAACCTCGGGCCCGGCCGCTATCGCGACATGAACGAGCAGCTCTACGGCCGGGTCGGCACGCCGCGGCTGGGCGGGTTGTCGATGCTGGACCGCGATCCGCCGACGCATACCCGGCTGCGCAAACTGGTCACCAAGGCATTCACCCCCCGTGCGGTGCAGGCGCTCGAGGCCCGGATCGCGACACTGGTCGAGGCCCGGCTGGACGAGATCGCCGCCGCGGGCACCGCCGATCTCGTTGCCGCGCTGGCCTTCCCGCTGCCGTTCGAGGTCATTTCCGCGATGCTCGGCATGCCCGACACCGATCACGTCCGGGTGCGGGAGCTGGCGGCGGTGCTGGCACGATCCTTCGAGCCCGGTGTCGATCCCGAACTGGCTCGCGCGCTCACCGCGGCCGACGAGGAGCTGGCGGGGATCGTGCGGGAGGTCATCGCGTGGAAGCGCGCCGACCCGGCCGACGACCTGATGTCGGCGCTCATCGCGGCCGAGGACGACGGCGATGTCCTGGACGACGACGAACTGGTTGCGCAGGTCGAACTCATCTACCTGGCGGGCTACCACAACACGGTCAACTTCATCGCGAACGGGACGCTGGCGCTGCTGCGCAATCCCGATCAGCTCGCGGCGTTGCGCGCGGAACCCGGCCTGATCGATAACGCGATCGACGAGGTGCTGCGCTACGACGTGCCGACGCAGGCCCTGCGGCGAATCACCGTGCGGCCGTTCCCCGCCGGTGATGTCGTCATCCCGGCCGGCGCGTTCGTGCTGACCAGCCTCGGCTCGGCGAACCGGGACGAACAGTTCTGGGGACCGGATGCCGACCGGCTGCGCCTGGATCGCGAGAACGCGCGAGCGCACCTGTCGTTCGGCGCCGGTTCCCGCTTCTGCCTGGGTTCGGCACTGGCCCGGATGGAGGGGCGGCTGGCGATCGGCGGCTTGGTGCAGCGGTTCGGCAAGCTCCGGCTGGACGGCGACGTCCGCTGGAACGGCCGGGTGAACCTGCGCGGGCCGGAGACACTGCCGATCTCCGTCTGACCCGCACCGTTGCGAGGGGATGCGATGACTGACACTCCGGATACCGAACTGGTCGAGGCTCTGCGGGCGTCGATGCGCCGCGTCGAGCGCCTGCGCCGGGAGAACCGCGAGCTGCGGCTGGGCCGCGCGCCCGAGCCGCTGGCCGTGGTGGGCATGGCGTGCCGATATCCGGGCGGCGTCGCGTCGCCGGACGACTTGTGGCGGCTGCTGGCCGAGGGCCGGGACGTGGTGGGGGAGTTCCCGGCCGACCGCGGCTGGGATGTGGCCGGTCTGTTCGACCCGCGGCCGGGCACGGAGGGCAGGTCGTACACCCGGTCGGGCGGTTTCCTCGACGGTGCCGCCGAATTCGACGCGGCGTTCTTCGGCATCAGCCCGCGCGAGGCGGTCGGCATGGACCCGCGCCAGCGGCTGTTGCTCGAGGTGGCCTGGGAGGCACTGGAATCCGCGGGGTTCGATCCGGAGGGGTTGCGCGGCAGCGATACCGGGGTGTTCGTGGGTGTGGCGTCGCCGCAGGAGTACGCGGCGCCGGGTCACGGCATTCCCGCGACCGCCGCCAGTGTGGTGTCGGGTCGGGTGTCGTATGTGCTGGGTTTGGAAGGTCCTGCGGTGACGGTGGATACGGCGTGTTCGTCGTCGTTGGTGGCGTTGCATCAGGCGGGGTTGTCGTTGCGGGCGGGGGAGTGCTCGCTGGCGCTGGTGGGCGGGGTGACGGTGATGGCGTCGCCGGAGGTGTTCGTCGAATTCTCACTGCAAGGCGGGCTGTCGCCGGACGGCCGCTGCAAGTCCTTCGCGGCGGCCGCCGACGGGACGGGGTGGTCCGAGGGGGTGGGTGTGATTGTGGTGGAGCGTGTTTCGGACGCGCTGCGCCACGGTCACGAGATTCTGGGGGTGGTCAGAGGGTCGGCGGTGAATCAGGATGGCGCGTCGAACGGTTTGACCGCGCCGAACGGTCCGTCGCAGCAGCGGGTTATTCGTGCGGCGCTGGCGAGTGCGGGTTTATCGATGAGCGATGTCGATGCCGTCGAAGCGCACGGCACGGGAACGACTCTCGGCGACCCGATCGAGGCGCAGGCGATCCTCGCGACCTACGGGCAGGACCGTTCCGGTGACCGCCCGCTGTGGCTGGGCTCGATCAAATCCAATCTTGGGCACACCCAGGCGGCGGCGGGTGTGGCCGGAGTGATCAAGATGATTCTGGCGCTGCGTCACCGCACGCTGCCCGCCACCTTGCACGTCGACCGCCCCACCCCGCACGTGGACTGGGCGGCCGGGAATGTCGAGCTGCTGACCGAGCCGCGACCGTGGCCGAGTGCGGATCGTCCACGGCGCGCGGGTGTGTCGTCGTTCGGCATCTCCGGCACCAACGCGCATGTGATCGTGGAGGAGGCGCCGGAGCAGGCCGTGCCCGAGGTTGATCGGGCCGGTCTGCCGGTGATTCCGTGGGTGCTCTCGGCGCGCTCGCCGTCCGCGCTGGTCGCGCAGGCTGCCGGGCTTCGTGAATTCCTCGCCGCGCGAACGGAATCGGGCTCGGTCGACATCGGATGGTCGCTGAGTAATCGTTCGCGGTTCGAGCACCGCGCGGTGGTGCTCGGCGGCGATCGGGACGAGTTGCTGGGGGGTCTCGGCGAGATTGCCGAAGGGCGGGCGGTGCTCGGCGGGCCCGCGGTGTCGGGTGGTGTGGTGTTGGTTTTTCCTGGTCAGGGTTCGCAGTGGGTGGGTATGGGTCGGGTGTTGTTGGGGGAGTCGGTGGTGTTTGCGGAGCGTTTTGGTGAGTGTGAGGTGGCGTTGTCGGGTTTGGTGGGG
>NZ_JARWOP010000246.1 GCF_029868745.1 Nocardia wallacei
GTCCAGTACCCGGGTCCAGCGTTGGTGCCAGTGCAGCCGGTCGGCCTGCTCGGCCCAGAACCCCTCCCGATCGGCAGCGGCCCGATCGTAGAGAGACGCATCGGCATTGGCAGCCGCAGCGAACTCCGCGGTCGGCGGATATGTCGTATCCGTCGCGGCCTCGATGCCGGTGAGTGCGTCGGTCAACGTAGATCTCCTCTCGAATATGCGGCGGGCGTCAGTGATTCGCGACGGCCTTCTCCGCGCCGACACCGGTGAGCGACCGGACCTCCATCTCGGCGGCCTTGCCGGACACGTCCTCCCGGCCCAGCAGTGTCCCGATCGCACCGAGTACGAAAGCCAAAGGGATGGACACGATTCCGGGATTCGACAGCGGGAACCAGTCGAAATCGGCGCCAGGAATCATCGCGGTCTTGTTGCCCGACACCGCGGGCGAGAACACGATCAGCACCAGGGTCGAGATCAGCCCGCCGTACATGCTCCACAGCGCGCCGGTGGTATTGAACCGCCGCCAGAACAGCGAGTAGAGAATGGTCGGCAGGTTCGCCGCGGCGGCCACCGCGAACGCCAGCGCGACCAGGAACGCGATGTTCTGCCCGTTGGCCAGGATGCCGAGCCCGATGGCGAGCACACCGATCACGACCGAGGTGATGCGCGAGACCCGCACCTGCTTCACCTCGTCGACCTTCCCGCGCTTGATCACTCCCGCGTAGATGTCGTGGGCGAAGGACGTGGCGGCGGTGATGGTGAGCCCCGCGACCACGGCGAGGATGGTGGCGAACGCGACCGCGGAGATGACACCGAGCAACACGACACCGCCGAGTTCGAAGGCCAGCAGCGGGGCCGCGGAGTTCTGCCCGCCCGCGGCGGCCAGGATCCGATCGGGGCCGACGATCGCGGCCGCGCCGTAGCCCAGTACGAGGGTGAACAGGTAGAACGCGCCGATCAGCCCGATCGCCCACACGACTGATCGGCGCGCCTCCTTCGCGGTCGGCACCGTGTAGAACCGCATGAGCACGTGCGGGAGACCCGCGGTGCCCAGCACCAGTGCCAGACCGAGAGATATGAAGTTCAGCTTGGAGGTCTCGCTGCCGCCGTACTGCGCGCCCGGCGCGAGCACATCGCGGCCCGCCACCGCCTTGCTCGCGGAACCCGACACCGAGTCCTGCGCCGAACGCAGGATCTCCGAGACGTCGAAGCCGAACTTGCCGAGCACCATCACCGTCATGAGCGCCGCGCCGGCGATGAGCAGCACCGCCTTGATGATCTGCACCCAGGTCGTGCCCTTCATGCCGCCCACCAGCACATACACGATCATCAGCACGCCGACGACGGCGATCACGATCGATTGCCCGGTCTTGCTGGAGATGTCGAGCAGCAGCGCGACGAGCCCACCGGCGCCGGCCATCTGCGCGAGCAGATAGAACAGCGACACCGCCAGCGTGGTCAGCGCGGCCGCGGTCCGGACCGGGCCCTGCCGCAATCGGAAGCTCAGCACATCGGCCATCGTGAATTTGCCGGTGTTGCGGAGCATTTCGGCGACCAGCAGCAGCGCGACCAGCCACGCCACGAGGAACCCGATAGAGTACAGGAACCCGTCGTAGCCGTAGACGGCGATGGCGCCCGCGATGCCGAGAAAGCTTGCGGCGGAAAGATAGTCACCGGCGATGGCGATGCCGTTCTGCGGCCCGGAGAAACCGCGGCCACCGGTGAAATAGTCCGCCGCGGTGCGGGTATTGCGGCTGGCCCGCACCACCACGACCATCGTGATCGCGACGAATGCACAGAAGATGGCGATATTCGCGGCCGGGTTGCCCACCGTCGAGGTGGCGGCCAGGTACGTGTGGTTCACGCCCGTCCTCCTTCGAGTCGTTCGCGCAGCGCGGCCGCGCGCGGGTCCAGCTGACGTCCGGCGAAACGGACGTACAACCCGGTGATCAGGAAGGTGGACACGAACTGCCCGAGCCCGAGCAGTAATCCGGTATTGATATCACCGAAGACCTTGGTGGCCATGAAGTCGTGGGCGTAGGCGCCCAGCAGGACGTAGGCCAAGTACCAGATCAGGAACACGGCGGTCATCGGGAACACGAAGCGCCGCAACCGGGTTCGCAGTTCCTGGAACTCGGGGCTGGAGCGGGCGGCCTCGAAATCCGCCGCGCTGAGCGGTGGCGGCGATGCCGGCGCGGCGGCGGCGATGTCGGTCATCGTGGTCCTAGCGTGTGACGGGTCTGACAGTGCGTCGACGCTATCGACCGCGGCGGGTCGCCGGGGCATGTGGCGGCGGTCACTCGGCGAAGGCGGCCGACTCTGCGCCGAGCGGTCGACGCGGCGCGACGAACGGTCGGGGCGTGATCACTCCGGGCGCAGCGCGCGCTCGCGATCCGCGCCCATGCCGAGCCGCTCGGGCGCGTGCAGCCGGGCGAATATCCGGGCCACCCGCAGCGGGTCCTGCCCCCGAGTCCAGGCGCTGACCGCGATCATCGACGCGAAGGCGAGCGGCACGCTGACCGCGGCCGGATAGCTCAGCACGGTGGCCGGCCAGCCCCCGGCCACGTCGCCGGACACCCCGCCGAGCACCGACACCGCGGTCGCGCTGCCCGCGGTGAGGCCGCCCACGATCAGGCCCGTCGCGGCTCCGGCCGCGGTGAGCCCGCGCCACCAGATGCCGAGTACGAGCAGCGGGCACAGCGTGGAGGCCGCCACCGAGAAGGCGAGAGCGACCGTGCGGGACAGGTCGAGGGTCGTCACCACGATCGACAGCGCGAGCGGCACCAGGCCCGCGACCAGTGCGGCCGCCCGGAAATCGCGGATCCGGCCGCGCAGCACGTCGGTGCTCAGCACCCCGGCGATGCTCACGAGCAGACCGGACGAGGTCGACAGGAACGCCGCCATCGCACCGGCGGCGACCAGCGCCGCCAGCAGTTGACCCGGTAGCCCCGACAGCACCGACGCCGGCAACAGCACCACCGCCGCGTCGGAGGTCCCGGTGATCAGCAACTGCGGGACGTAGAGCCGGGCGAAGACGCCGAGCAGGACCGGAAACAGATAGAAGACGCCGACCAGCCCGATCACGGCCAGCGCCGTGGCCCGCGCCGTGCGGCCGTCGGCGTTGGTATAGAACCGCACCAGCACGTGCGGCAGGCCCATGGTGCCGAGGAAGGTCGCGATGATCAGCGAATACACCTGGTACAGCGGATGTTTCCCGCCGAAGCCGTCGCCCGGCGCCAGCCAGTCGTCCCCGTCGACCGGTGCGCCCGCCACCACGGGCACCGCGGCACCGGCCGCCAGTGTCAGCCGGGTGCCCGAACCGAGTTCGTGCTCCCCGGTCCCCAGCACGGTCGGGCCGTCCACCGGGCGCCGGTCGAGGGTGCCGGTGATCGAAACCTGTTGCGCCGCACCGACCCGCACCACGACATCGGTGGTGATGTCGACCGTGGTCCGCTCGGCGACGACCGGCGGCGCGCTCGGTCCCAGCGGCCGGTCCGCGCCGAGGAAATGCCCCAGCAGCACCAGCGCGGGCAGCGCCACCGCCGTCAGCTTGAGCCAGTACTGAAACGCCTGGACCAGGGTGGTCGACCGCATCCCGCCACCGGCCACGTTGGCGATCACGATGGCGCCCACCGCCACCGCGCCGACCCAGCCGGGCACGCCGAGCAGGATGCGCAGCGTCAGCCCCGCGCCCTGGAATTGCGGAATCAGATAGACCGCGCAGACGACGACCACGACCGCCGCCGCCAACCGGCGCAGCCGGACCGAGCCGAGCCGGAACTCGGCGAAGTCCGGCACGGTGTACGCGCCCGACCGACGCAGGGGCGCGGCGACGAACAACAGCAGCGCCAGGTAACCCGCGGTGAACCCGACCGGGTACCACAGCGCGTCGGCCCCGTACTTCGCGATCAGGCCCGCGACGCCGAGAAACGATGCGGCCGAGAGGTATTCGCCGGAGATCGCGGCGGCGTTCCAGCGTGGGCCGACGCTGCGGGAGGCGACCAGGAAGTCGGAGGTGGTCCGCGCCAGCCGCACCCCGTAGACGCCGATCGCCACGGTCGCGACCGCCGCCGTCATCAAGGCGATCACGGTCAGCGCCGGTGCGGCGTTCACCTCAATCCTCCGCCAGCTCGAGGAAGTCGTTCTCGTTGCGGTCCGCCGCGCGCACGAAGACCCAGCCAACCCCGAACAGCAGCGGATACACGGCCACCCCGAGTAGCAGCCACGGCAGGCGGAGGCCGAATACGACGAACGAGCCCAGCCCGCCGACGGTGAACAGCAGCGGCAACGAGCCCAGCAGCAGCACGGTGAGCAGTCCCATCCGCACGGCCGAGCCGAGTTGGGCGCGGATGAGGCCGTCGATGAGCGCCGCGCCGATCTCGGTCTGCTCGGCCACCTCGACGCGGGTCCGGACCCGCCGCGCCCCGCGTCGCTCGGCCAGTACCACCCGCTCCCGCGCCGGGCGCTGCGGCGGGCCGGTCACCGGTCGGTCCAGCGCTGGCGCGGCGCATGCACGAGCCGTTGCTTGAGTTCGCGGACCTGACGCCTGCTCACCGGCAGTTCCACCGTGGCGCCGGTGTCGGCGCGCAGGCACACCACCGTCGCCGTGCCGACCGTCCGCAGTTCGGTCACCGCGTCCAATGCCACCAGATACGACCGGTGCACCCGCAGGAAGCCCGCATCGCGCCACCGGGCTTCCAAGGCCGACAAGGGAATTCGCACCAGGTGTGACCCGGTGCCGGTGTGCAGGCGCGCGTAGTCGCCGTCCGCCTCCACCCAACTCACGGTCGACCGGTGCACGAAGGTGGTCACCCCGCCCAGCTCGACCGGGATGACCTCGCTCGGGTCCTCGCGCGGCTTGGCGGCCGGTGGCGTGGCGCCCTGCGCGGCGACGATCCGCCGCACCGCCGCGGCCAGCCGTTCCTGCCGCAACGGTTTGAGCAGGTAATCCACCGCACCGAGGTCGAAGGCCGACACCGCGTGATCGTCGTGCGCGGTGACGAAGACGACGGCGGGCGGGTTCGCGAATTCCGACAGGATTCCGGCCAGTTCCATACCGTTCAGGCCGGGCATGTTGATGTCCAGGAACACCGCGTCGGTCGGGTGCGCGCGCAGCAGGCGCAGCGCGGTCGTGGCGTCGTGGGCGCCGTACACCTCGCCGATCTCCGGCTGCGTGCGCAACAGATACACCAACTCGTCGAGAGCCGGCTTCTCGTCGTCCACGGCCAGCACCCGCAATGCCGCGCCGGCTTCGTCGATGGTTCGCGTCACAATCCACCCATCGTAAGTGGGCCGGTACCGGGCATTGCCGAGGTCATGCCCGGATGCCCGCGCGGAACTTCGGCACCCGCAGGCTGACCTTGGTGCCCGCGCCGGGCGCGGTCTCCACGACCAACCCGTAGTCGTTGCCGAACGCCGCCCGCAGCCGATCATCGACATTGGCCAGTCCCACGTGCGCCGACTCGTCGGCTCGGGCCGGTCCGGCCGCCACCGCGTCGAGGGCGCCCGAGCGCAGCAGGTCGGGGTCCATGCCCATGCCGTCGTCCTCGACGCTGATCACGCAGTCGGTCCCCGCGTCGTCCGCGACGATGCTCACCGTGCCGCCGCCCGGCCGGCCCGCGAGGCCGTGCCGTACCGCGTTCTCCACCAGCGGTTGCAGCGCGAGGAACGGCAGCACCACCCCCAGCACCTCCGGCGCGATCTGCAACCGCACCTGCAGCGCGTCACCGAAGCGGGCCCGCTCCAGCGCGAGGTAGCGCTCGATATTGCGCAGTTCGTCGGCCAGCACGGTGAATTCACCGGCGGTGCGGAAGGAATACCGGGTGAAATCGGCGAATTCGAGGATCAGTTCGCGCGCGCGGTCCGGATCGGTCCGCACGAAGGAGGCGACCGTATTGAGCGCGTTGTAGATGAAATGCGGGCTGATCTGGGCTCGCAACGCCCGCACCTCGGCGCGGTCCAAGCGCGCCCGCGACGCGTCCAGCTCGGCCAGTTCGAGCTGGCCGCAGACATAGCGCGCCACATCGGCCAGCGCGCCGAGCCGCCCCGGCCCCGGTGGCCCGCCGACCGCCACCCCCAGCGCGCCGGCCAGCCCGTTGTCCTCGATGACCAGTGGCTGCACGACCACGACCCGCGCCGCTTGGTCACCCTCTCCGTCGCCTTTGACCAGCACCGCGCGCCCGCCCGCGAGCGCCCGGCGCACGGCCTCGGCGAAGGTCTCGGCGAGATCGGCATGCGCCCCGTCCCACGCCAGCAGCACGCCCTCGGCATCCGCGACGCCGAGCCCCTCGGCACCGGTGAGCACCCGCAGATGCGGCGCCGCCGCCCCCGCCGACTCCGCGGTCAGCCCGCCCCGCAGCGGAACCGCGGCCAGCGAAGCCGTGTGCAGCGCCGAATGTACCGCTCGCTCAGCGGGAGTCGTCACCACCCGCCGGGTTCGCAGCCACAGAATCAGCCCGGCAACGACCACCGCCGCCACCGCCACCGCGACAACGAGCGTCCCGATCATTCCGCCACGCCCCACCCCGACCCGGAAACCTCCACTCGTCGATTATCGCGCCGCAACCCCACCGGCAGGCGTCACCCGCTCCGGCCCTTCGCCGCGGCGGCGGGCCGGTTCCGTGGCCAACGACTTCAACGTCTGGCTGCCGCGGCGCGGGCCAGGGCGGCTGACCTGCCGATCTCGAGGTAGGAGCGGAGGGTGGCTCGGGCGTGTCGGCGCAGGGGACGGTCGTTTGCGGTGCCGCGGTCGGCGAGGATGTCGACGACGCGGGTGCGGAAACGCAGCTCGGTCATGCCGAAGTTGACGAGGATCTCCTCGGCCGGTGGGCCGCCGTAGGGCTGCCACAGCAGGGCGAATTCGATGATTGTCAGGTCTTCTTTGTCCATCGGGTGCTCACGTGTTCTCGGTCGACTCGGGTCCGGAAGGCGTCCGGCTGTGCGGGACACCTGTCTGGATAGTAGTCTGAACACGTGGCGATCGAGGGTCGCCGGACCGGAAATCCCGCTAGTGCCGAAGGAATCACCGCCCATGCCGCAGCACGTTCGTGGAGTCATCGCCCGGGCTCAGGGGAAGCCGGTCGAGCTGACCGAGATCGTGGTTCCCGATCCCGGCCCGGGGGAGGTCGTCGTCGCGGTCGCCGCGTGCGGTGTCTGCCATACCGACCTGACCTATCGCGACGGCGGGATCACCGACGAGTTCCCGTTCCTGCTCGGGCACGAAGCGGCGGGGACGGTCGAAAGTGTCGGCGCGGGAGTCGATTCCGTCGAGGCCGGGGATTTCGTCGTGCTGAACTGGCGCGCGGTGTGCGGCCGCTGCCGGGCGTGCCGGCGCGGTCGTCCCCAGTACTGCTTCGACACGTTCAACGCCACGCGGAAGATGACCTTGACCGACGGCACCGAACTCACGCCCGCACTCGGCATCGGGGCCTTCGCCGAGAAGACGCTCGTGCACGCCGGGCAATGCACCAAGGTCGATCCCGCCGCCGATCCCGCCGTCGTCGGGCTGCTGGGCTGCGGCGTCATGGCCGGGCTGGGCGCCGCGGTGAACACCGGCGGGGTCGGCCGGGGCGACTCGGTCGCGGTGATCGGCTGCGGCGGCGTCGGTGACGCCGCGATCGTGGGCGCCCGGCTGGCGGGAGCCTCGACGATCATCGCGGTCGACCGCGACGCGCGGAAGCTCACCTGGGCCGCGGAACTCGGCGCGACCCACACGATCGACGCGACCGCGGCCGATCCGGTGGCAGCCATCCAGGACCTGACCGGTGGCTTCGGCGCGGATGTGGTGATCGACGCCGTGGGCCGTCCCGAAACCTGGAAGCAGGCCTTCTACGCGCGCGATCTCGCCGGTACCGTCGTCCTCGTCGGCGTCCCGACCCCGGACATGCGTCTGGACATGCCGCTGCTCGACTTCTTCTCCCGCGGTGGCGCGTTGAAGTCCTCCTGGTACGGCGACTGCCTGCCCGAACGCGACTTCCCCGCGCTCGTCGACCTCTACCGTCAGGGCAGGCTCCCGCTGGACCGATTCGTCACCGAACGCATTGCCCTGGATCAAGTCGAACAGGCCCTGCACACGATGCACGCCGGAGAGGTGCTGCGCTCGGTCGTCGTGCTCTAGCCCAGATCGCCAGGGCCGCAACGGCATAGCCCGCGCCCGTCCAGCAGGAGGCGCCCCAGCCTCCAGTGCTGTACGCCCAGGAGGTCGTGAGCGCGCCGAGCGCCGACCCGAGTGAGTAGAACGCCATATAGGCGCCGATGATGCTCCCGGCGTGGTCGGGACGCGCGGCGGTGAGCAGGTGCTGACTGCTGACATGCGCCGCCTGGACGGCGAAGTCGAGCAGGACGATGCCCGCGACCAGCAGCCACAGGGTCGTCTCGGCGCGGGCGATGAGCAGCCACGAGGCAGCGAGCAGCACCAGCGCGCAACCCGTGATCGCTTGCGCGCGACCGGAATCGGCCCACCGCCCCGCGCGTCCCGCGCCGACCGCCCCGGTTAGTCCGGCCAATCCGAACAGGCCGATCTGCGTGCTGCCGAAGTTCCAGGGCGCGCCGCCGAGGGGAAGCGCGAGCCCGCTCCAGAGTGTCCCGAAAGACGCGAAGAGGAAGAACGCGATCAGCCCCCGGCTCAGGAACAGCCGATCCGTGCGCACGAGCCGCCCCATCGATGCCTGTGCCTGCCCGTACCGCGCGCCGCGGGCGCGGCGATCCGGATCGAGCGTGCCGCGGACCGTCAGCGCCAGCGCCACGCAGAGCGCCGCCAGCAGCGCGTACACCGCACACCAGCCGGCCACCTCACCCACGACGCCCGCGAGGACGCGAACCCCGAGAATGCCGATCACCACGCCGGAGGTGACCGCGCCGAGAGCGCGGCCACGCTCGCCCGGCGCGGCGATCGCCGCGGCATACGCGACGGTCACCTGCACCACGACCGCGAACAGGCCCGCGACCGCCAGCCCCGCCACGGCGACCGCGCCGTTCGGAGCAACGGCCGTGACCGCGGCTCCCACGGCGGTGAGCAGCAGTTGCGCGGTGATGAGCCGGCGACGATTCAGCACGTCGCCGAGCGGCACCAGCAGTATCAGGCCGACGAAGTAACCGAGCTGACCGGCGGCGACCAGCCCGCCCAGCGACTCGCGCGCCACGCCGAGGCCACTGCCCGCCGTCGCCAGCACCGGCTGGATCGCATAGATCGTCGACACCGCCACCGCGCACACGCCCGCCAGGACGAATCGCTGCGATCTCCTGAATCCCGGCGCCACCACACCTCCCGATCAGTTGCAAAATGAAACTCTTCGACCGTAGGGCATAATGGTTTCAAATCGCAACTGATCCTCAGGAGGCTCATGACCACGACCCGCGGGTCCGGCCGCGACTGGACCGACCCCACCTGTCCGGTCGCGCGAACCGTCGATCTGGTCGGCGACCGGTGGTGCCTGCTGATCGTGCGCGACGCCATGGACGGCGCCGCGACCTTCACCGACTTCCAGCAGCGGCTCGGGATCGCCCGCAACATCCTCACCGATCGGCTGCGCCGGCTCGTCGACCACGGCGTCCTGGCCACGAGCGTCAACCCGGGTGGCAAGCGGCACGGCTATGAACTCACCGAAGCCGGGCGGGATCTGTTCACCGTCGTCGTGGCGCTGCGGCAATGGGGCGAGCGGCACGCCTTCGCGGCCGACGAACCGCATTCCGTCCTGGTCGATCGCGACGGTCGGCCCCTCGCCACGCTGCGTGCCGAAAACCGTGCGGGCGAGCGCGTTTCCGCGGCGACCACCCGGGTCCGCAAGGTGGGTGAACACGGCGGTTCGGCTGCCCGGGGCTGACGACGGTCCGTCGCCGGTCACTGGGCAAATACCCAGCGGCAGTGGTGGGAGGCAGTTCTCGCCCAGGTTCGGGGCGTTCCCGCGACGCGAGCGCTTCCGGTCGGGCGCACCGCCGTGGGCAACATGATTTATGTCAATAGCCATTTCGTGGCGAACACGCTCGCGGGTCAGTAGCGTCGCGGTCATGGACGACACTGCGGAAGTGGGTGAACTCGACGTTCCGGTCGTGGCCTCCGCCGCCGATCACGGCCTGATCCTGGAGATCACCTCGATGGACCTCGAAGCACCGGCACTCACCGGGAACGTGCTACTGCGCTGTGCCGACGGCTCGGCGCACCGCGTGCCGCATGCCCTGTCCGATTGGGCGATCACCATGCTGGCCGCCGACGATCGACATCAGCATATTCACGGCACATCACTGTTTCCGTGCCGCGCCGCCTTCAAGATCATCGACAGCACCATCGAAGTGGCGGTGCTGTAACCCCGTTGCCGCGACGCCGTCGGGGAGCGCCAGCAAACCGACCGGCACGCCGCCCCGAAACCATTGATGGACAGGTGTATGGACATCTGTTAACAATGATTCCGGAAAGGCGGTGGACAGGCGATGACGATCGACGGTGGGACACAGGCGGATTCGGTGACCGAGACGGTGCTCGGGCTGTGGCGCGCGCTGTCGCGGCGGGATTGGGACGCGGTACGGTCCTACCTGTCCGAGGACTGCCTCTATCTCGACATGCCGGTGGGTCCGACAGCGGCGGCCCGCGGCCCCGAGGACATCGTCAAGCGGTTGAAGATCGGCCTGGAGCCCCTGGCCTCCTACCAGAACTTCGACGGACTGCTGCTCGACAACGGCGCCGACGTCATGTACGAGCACCACGAGGAATGGCGCTGGGAGACAGGCGAATCCGCCGTCCTGCGGTTCGTCTCGGTACACCGGGTCGAACACGGCAAGATCGCGCTCTGGAAGGACTACTGGGACATGAGCGCCCTCGCCGACCACGCCCCGCCGACCTGGATGGCGGATTTCGCCACCGCGGACATGTCCTGGATCTTCGACGCCACCGGCCTGGTATAGCCCGGCGCGCGTGCGACCCCTGTCGACTTCCGGCCAACCGCACAGCCTTCGGCGGTCTCCGAGCTAACCTTGGTAACCGAGTCCCGAAGTGTGGCTACGTATGCATCCATGCCAGTCACAGGGGGTTCGAGATGTCATCTGCTGCCGCATCGAACACGGGGGAGGGTTCGGCAAGCGATCGGCGGTCCGAGGGCGAATCCGCAGCGCCGCGTCGGCCGGAGCCGGTCGCCGTGCTGAGCGACCAGTTGATCGATCGCATGTTCGCGATCGGTTTGCGACTTCACAACGACCTGGTGCGCTCCCGGCGCAGCGCCGGTCCCGCCTTCGAGCCGACCGCGCTGGCCCTGGTCGAGGAGGCGGTCGGCGAACTGGAGCGACTGGCCCACGACACGCGAACGCGGTCGGAGACGTTGAGCGCCAGGTGAACAGATTCGACCTGCGGAGACAGGGTAGATCGGTACGACAGCGGTCCCGAGACGAGGAGGTTCCGGTGCCAGATCCCGCCGCGGTGCTGTTCGATGTCGACGGCACCCTTGTCGACTCCAACTACCTGCATGCCCGGGCCTGGCACCGGGCGCTGCGCGAGGTGGGCGCGGTCGTTCCGACCTGGCGCATCCACCGCGCCATCGGCATGGACGGCGGCACCCTGCTGCGGACCCTCGCTCCCGACCTGGCCGAGGACGCCGCCGACCGCGCCGACGACCTGCATTCCCGCTACTACCTCGACAGCGCCGACGAGCTGACGCTGCTGCCCGGCGCCCGGGAGATCCTGGCGGACCTGCACGGCCGCGGCCTGCGCGTCGTCCTTGCCACCTCCGCGCCCCCCGATGAACTGGCCCGGCTGCGCGAGCTGCTGGACAGTGAACCCGCGCTGTACGCGGTGACCGGCGGCGAGGACGTCGAGGACGCGAAACCCGATCCGACCATCGTGCGGATCGCGCTCGACCGGGCCGGTGTGCCGCCGCGGCGGGCGGTCTTCGTCGGTGACGCGGTGTGGGACGCGCGGGCCTGCGTGGCTCTCGGCGTGCCGACCATCGGTGTGCTCAGCGGCGGGATATCGCGCGCCGAACTCACCGGCGCGGGAGCGGAATTCGTCTGCGACGACGTCGCGGAGCTCCGGCGCGGCATCGCCGACAGCCCGCTCGCACGCCTGCTCTGAGCGTCAGGACCGTTTCATCGGACCGATGCTCAGCGAACCGCTCGGTCCCGGCCGCACGCCCTGCTCGGCGGCGCGGACGTACTCGGCCGGGTCCTTGTCGACCGGCCGCACGCCGGCGTAGTTGCGCGCCTCGTAGGCCGCGAAGGCGACGGCCAGCTGATGGCGGCGCGACAGCCCGGCCAGGCGACGGAAATCGGTCAGGCCCTCGCGTTCCTCCTCGGCCATGTGGTCGCCGTTGGCCTGATTGGCCGCGGCGACGGCGGCGTACCAGTCGTCGGTGCCGACGTGATGACGCGCCACCTCGGCTACCGCGTCCCGAATGTCGTTGTGGTCGTGGATGGCATCGAGCGTCTCTTCCTCCACACCGGCCGCGCGCCGGGCCGCGACGCCCAGTTGCAGCAGCTCGGGATAGAAGATCTCCTCCTCCGCCTGCGCGTGCAGCTCCAGGAAGCTCGCCAGCCGATCCCAGACAGCGGCCAGTTCGCCGGTCTGCGACCGGTCGATCTGCTCCAGGATGGCGAACAACCGCCGCTGCTCGTGATGGTCGTCGAGGATCAGCTCGGTGATGTCCACGGTTCCTCCCTGATATCCGTTGCCGGACCGGCGCCGGCGCCCGCTCGGGGTCGATGGTATGCCGGGACCGGAGCCTCGGCGCGGGCGCCGCGCGGCGGGTCAGGGTGTCACGATGGCGAAGTCCGGATCGGGGGTGTCCAGGTAGCCGACCAGTTCGGCCAGCACCGTCGCGTCGCCGTCCGCGGCGACGGTGCCGTCGGCGATCATCTGCCGCAGATCCCGCCCGCCCAGCAGCGCGGCGTGCAGGTCGGCGTCGGTCAGCGTGAAGGTCGCGTCGGGCGCGGGGACGTCGCCGTCGATGTCGAAATGCACCAGCAGTCCGTTGCGAAGTTCGGTGCGGTGCACCAGGTTCCGGTCGGACACGCGCCAGTCGATGGTGAGGTGGGCCGACCAGGCGCGCGGGCCGTCGATCCGCAGGGCGATCGCGTCGAACAACTGCTCGACGTTGAGCGCCGCGGCGATGTCCGGCGCGTCGGCGGCGGTCGGGGTGCCGACCGACCCGTGCCGCAACTCGTAGGCGCCCATCAGGAAGAAATTGCGCCAGGTGCCGTTCTCCGCGCCGAACCCGAGCTGCTCGAGGGTGTCGGCCTGCAGTGCCCGCGCCTCCGCGTGCTCCGGGTCGGCGAAGATCACGTAGTTCAAAACCTGTGCCACCCAGCGGAAGTCGCCGTCCGCGAAGGATTCGCGGGCCTTGCGCACCACCGCGTCCGCACCGCCCATGAACTCCAGGTGCCGGCGCGCGGACTCGATCGGCGGGTGCTGCCACAGCGTCGCCGGGTTGCCGTCGAACCAGCCCATGTAGCGCTGATAGATGGCCTTCACGTTGTGGCTGACCGAACCGTAGTAGCCGTGCGTGTGCCAGGCCCGCGCGACGGCGGGCGGCAACTCGATGGATTCGGCGATCTCGATCCCGGTGACGCCCTTGTTGAGCGCCCGCAGGGTCTGGTCGTGCAGGTAGCCGTAGAGGTCCCGCTGCAGGGCGAGGAATTCGGTGAGGCGTTCGGTGCCCCAGGTCGGCCAGTGATGCGAGGCGAACAAGACGTCGCTGCGGGCGGCGTAGCGGTTGATCGACTCGGTGAGGTACTTCGCCCACACATGCGGGTCGCGGACCAGCGCGCCGCGCAGTGTCAGCAGATTGTGCAGGGTGTGGGTCGCGTTCTCGGCCATGCACAGCGCGCGGTGGTCCGGGAAGTAGAAGTTCATCTCCGAGGGCGCCTCGGTGCCCGGGGTGAGCTGGAATTCCAGCCGGACGCCGTCGATCACCTCCGTGTGGCCCGTCCGGGAGATGTCGACGGTGGGCGTGATGAGCGTCGGCGTGCCGGTCGAGGTCGTCGGCCCGAGTCCGGCGCCGACCGCGCCGAGCGGGCCGCGGGGCAGCGCCGCGCCGTACATGTAGGCGGCGCGACGCCCCATCGCGGTGCCCGCGTAGACGTTCTCCTCGACGGCGTGTTCCACGAAACCCACGGGCGCCAGGATCGGGCAGCGGCCCGCCGCCACGTCGTCGGCCGTGGTGACGCCCTTGACGCCGCCGAAATGGTCGATGTGCGAGTGCGAGAAGATCACGCCGGTCACCGGCCGGTCGCCGCGGTGCTCCCGGTAGAGCGCCAGCCCGGCGGCCGCGGTCTCCGCGGAGATGAGCGGATCGATCACGACCACGCCGGTGTCGCCCTCGACGAGGGTCATATTCGACAGGTCGAGTCCCCGGATCTGATAAATGCCGTCGGTGACCTCGTACAACCCTTGCAGCGCACAGAGTTTCGACTGCCGCCACAGGCTGGGATGCACGGTCGGCGGGCAGTCCTCGTCGAGGAAATCGAAGGCGTCGCTGTCCCACACCACCTGTCCGTCGGCGTTCTCGACCGTCCCGGGGCGCAACGCGGCGACGAACCCGCGGCGGGCGTCGGCGAAGTCCTGGTCGTCGTCGAAGGGCAGGTCGCGGATGGTTTCCTCGTGCTGCGATTCGACGGTTGCCGAAACATCGCTGCGGACGGTCATGGCATGCACCCCTGTCGCTACCGTGGCGGGCTGGCGGGTCGGACAAGCAGCGACGATCGCAGCCGTGTGGCGGATCGGCCTCACCCACGGCGGGTGAATCTCGGCACCGGGCCGGAGATCATCCTGACCGGGTGAGGCGGCCTCGGGACCGCGGGGGACATGCTGCGGTATCGGACAACTCATCGGGACAACCCCTGATACGGCACGTCAGGAGCTTGCGATGAACATGATCACGCGCCGCGCGGCGCCGGCCGGCCGGCACCGGCACGACTCGCCCACTCCGGCCTCCTCCGCCACCGTCGGATTTCTCGTACTGATCCCGGCGCTGGTGTTCATCGGTCCGGTCGCCGCGGCCATCCTGCTCCGTCATCACCACGCCGAGACCGCGGCGAGCACGGCCTTGCTGACAGTCACCCTCACCGCCACCGCCGCGCTGCTGGCCGTGGCGATCACCGCGTTCGCCCTGGCGTGGCGGGCCTCGCGGGCGCGCCGGCTCGTGCCCGTGCGACGGTCGAACACGGTGAGCGGCAACCGGATCGGCGTTCGGAGGCCGCTGTGACCATGACGCTGCCCGTCGCGACCGCGCCCGCGACCGCGGCCGGTGTCTCCTGCCGCCGACTTCGGCTGCACGCCGACATCGAGGACCCGCGGGCATGGCGAGCCAGGGTCGACCGGTTGCTCTCGGCGGGGCGCGGACGCTGGTCGGGCCGCACCGATTTCGAGGCGTGCCCGTCGCTGCGGCGGTGGGGCGGGATCGGGTATCCACCGGTACCGGCCGGGCAGGTCACACTGTTCAGCGCCGTGGCGGCGGCCGCCGCGGGCGTCCGGGTACCCGACGCGGGCACACCGGCGGAATTGTCCACGGCCATCATGTTGCTGTCGGGTTGTCCCGCCGTCGTCGACCGGTTCGATCCCGGACTCGCGTGCGGCCGCCCCGGCACCCTTGCTCTCTCCGTATTCGCCCTTCCCGCAGACGATCTCGCACTCGCCCGCGACCTCGCCGAAGCGGTGTCGACCGCGTCGGGCACCGTGGCGTTCCGCCGCGAGACCACCGTGACCGTTCCCGCCCCGCGGCGCGGCGCCGCCCACCCGCCGAGGCCCGCGGCCGCGTGGTGACCGTCAGATCAGTCCGAAGGTGCGGGCGTGGGCGATGGCGTCGGCGCGGGTGCGGACGCCGAGCTTGTGATAGATGCCGCGCAGGTGGGTCTTCACGGTGTTGATCGACACGCCCATATCGGTGGCGAGGCTGTGGGTGGTCATGCCGGACGGGAGCTGGCGCAGGACCGCGAGTTCGGTGTCGGTCAGGTGCGGGGCCTGCGCGGCGGCGCGAGCGCGCGGGCGGTGCCGGATGGTGTCGACGAATTCGTCGAGATGGCCGAATCTGCCAACGAATTGGTCGAGCAGGCCGAGGGTGCCGGGCACGTCGAGGAACGGGCGGATCAGCCGGTCGGTGTGGGCGAGCGCTAGGGCCCGGCGCAGCGCCTCGTAGGCGGCGGTGGGCCGGTCCAGGCGATGGTCGGCCGCGGCGCGCAGCAGCCAGGCGTGCACGGCCGAGACAGGGTGCAGTCGCTGCTCCTGTCGCAGCAGCGGTTCGATCAGCTCCACCGTGGCGGTCGAGCGGTGGTGGTAGTCGGCGAGCGCGGCCTCCACGAGAGTGGTCTCGGGCAGCCGCCCGAGCGCCGTCACCGCCCGGTCCAGCAGCTGTTGCGCGGTGTCGTGGCGGCGCAGGCGCAACAGCGCCCAGGCGACGTGGGTCAGCAGACCGCCCGTCGTGGCGGGTACCGGCGTCTCGTCCAGGAGGCGGTGCATGGTGTCGCGCAGCGTGTCGGCGGCGGCATGCCGGTCGGGGTCGGTGTCGAAGCCGAACAGGTGCGCGAGCACATCGGCGTGCCAGCCCGACGCCGGCGCGGTCGACCCGTCCAGACGTGTTGTGCGCGGCAGGATTTCGGCCGTATGCAGGTAGTGGTCGTCGGCTTGCAGATACGCCATCAGCGCGACCATGACCCGGGCGTGGGTCAGCGACGCGGTGTCGTGCAGGCGATGGTTGTCGGCGAACGCGACGGCCCGGAAGGCGCGCTCGCGCATGAGCCCGAGCGAACCGCCGAGACCGGCCGTCATCGCGAGCCGGGTCAGCGCGTGCAGGGTGAGGCGGTGCAGACCGGCCCGCTCCGACAGGGCAAGGGCGTGCCGCAGACCCGGTTCGCCGGGTTGTCCGGCGTCGGCCGAGAACGTGTGCGCGGTGGCGACCTGCAGGGCGATATAGCAGTCGAGATCCAGGTGCCCCGTCGCGGGCGGCACGGGCGGCACCGCGCCGGTGGCGCCGGACACGACATCGTGGACGACCGCGGTGGTGAACGGGCGCAACAGATCCGGCGGCGCGAACACCGAATTCCGATGCGGCCGTTCCGCGATCAGTTCGCGCAGCGCGGCGGCCTGGACCACATCGCCGTGTTCGATGGCGTCGGCGGCGCGCAGCAGCAGCACGAACGGGTCGTCGGCCGGTGCGTCGAGGTGGTCGAGCGCGCGGAACAGGGCGGCGCCGTTGCCGTCGAACACCAAGCGGGGTCCGTGTGCGCGGACGAACTCGGCCAGCGCCGGGCGGCCCGGTTCGGCGAGGACATGACGCAGGGCGCTCGGCAACAGGCCCGCGGTGACGAACCAGGTGGCACAGTCGCGGTGCAGCTCGGCGATCCGGTCCGGGTCGGCGCGGCCCGCCTCGGCGAGCAGGTAGGTGCGCAGCATGGGGTGGTAGGTGTACCAGAGGTCGCCGTCGTGTGCCGTGACCTCGAGGGGAAAGTTGTTGCGCAGCAAGCGTTCCAGCGTCCGTGCCGCGGCCGGACCGGCCAGCGTGTCGGCGAGTCCGGCGCTGAACGAGTCCGGAACGGCCGTGGCGAGCAGGAAGTCACGCGCCTCGGCGGGCAGTGTGGTCAGCAGTTCCCCGACGAGGAAGTCGGCCACCGCGCGCGGGCCCTGCGCCAGCGCGGCGATCGCGGTCTCCCGGTCGCCGGTGCGCGCGGCGAGGTCGATGGCGGCGATCCGGACCAGCCCGGCCCAGCCGCAGGTGAGGTGGTGCACGCCGGATAACTCGGCCGCGGTGAGACGGCAGTCGTGCTGAGCGAGCAGGGCGGCGGTGTGCGACTCGTCGAACCGCAGATCCTGGGCCGTGACGCGAGTCAGCCGGGCGGTCATGTCGAGCGCGTGCCAGCGAATCGGCGGGTCGTAACGGCCGAGGACGACGGTGATCAGATGACGGGGCGCGTGTTCGACGAAATACTCCAGGCCCGAGAGCGTCAGCGGGTCGGTGATCAGGTGTGCGTCGTCGATGACGAGCACCGTGCGGCCGGGGCGGTCGGCGAGCGCGGTCAGCAGGGCGGCGGCGTCGTCCACCGGCGTGTCCGGCACGGCATTGGGGCGGCTGACGACCGGCAGCCGCAGCGCGTCGGCCACGGCCGGCCACAGCCGGGCCGGATCGGCGGCGGCATCGCCCAGACCGACCCAGCCCACGGGAGTGTTCGCGTGGCGGCGCCGGATCCAGTCGGCGACCAGGACGGTCTTGCCGCTACCGGCCGGCGCGCACACCAGCACGGTATGCCCGTTGCCCGCGCGCACGGCCCGATCCAGCCGGGCATCGGCCTCGGCCAGGCGCAGGGGGGTGAACGGCAGATCGGGCGGTGCGCAGGACGTGTCGTGACCGGGGATGACGCGAAGGCCGCCCGATTCGTTGACGAACAGTTGTGATGAGACCACTACGCCTCCGTAAGCTTCTCCGGTTCCGGTCGAGCTCGTGCAGCGTGCCTGATCTGTCGGTATTCGACCGTATACCCGCACTTCGGGGTCAGCGCCGAAACGTTTTGGTCTCGTGACCTGATCGCGGCCGTCAGTCCGGGAGCCGGGACATCTCGAGGAGGGTGAGGCCGAGCGCGTCGATGCGAGCCATCACGCCGCGTACCGCGGTGTTGTCGGGCACGGACCCGTAGAGCGTGGTGGTGCCGGAGGTGGAGTGATCGCTGCGGGACAGATCGGGGAAGGCCGCCTGAGCGCGTTCGGACAACTCGCCCTCGATGACGAACTGATATCGAACGGCATCCGACATGGACGCTCACCTCCTCGTGGATCGTTGGGTGCCGCGGCGATGTCCCGGGCGATGTGCCCGCGTCCTCAGCGTCGCGGCGGGTACGGCCGCGAGCATCATCCGTTCGGGGTGACTTCGGCGGGCGACCCGGGCCGCGGGTCGGCTCACCCTCTGCGGGTGAAGCGTCCTCGGCTGCGGCGCGCGACAGTGCTTGCAACAACCGCGCTCGGAACTCGGAAGGGAGACGGGAATGTCAACCACCTCGCACAACCATCCCGTGCGTCAGGGGGTGGCGGCAGGCACATCGATCGGCGCCGCGACCTTGTTGATCACCGTCGGATTGCTGTCGCTGTTCCAGGGCATTTCGGCGGTCGTGGACGACGACCTGTTCGTCGTGGGCGTCGACTACGTCTACAAGTTCGACGTCACCACCTGGGGCTGGATTCACATCGCGCTGGGCATCGTGCTCGTCATCTGCGCCGTGGGCCTGATGACGGGTACGGCATGGGGACGCGGCGCGGCGATCGGCATCGCGGCGCTGTCCATCCTGGCGAATTTCCTGTGGCTGCCGTACTACCCGTGGTGGTCGGTGCTGGTCATCGCGCTCGACATCGTGGTCATCTGGGCCGTCGCGACCTGGCGCCCCGAGGGCTGATCCCGGTCCGGTCCGTCCGGCGAAAGTCTCGTATTCCGCGGGCGCCGTCGTCATGATGGGGCCATGACGAGCGACGACCACGACACCGCACCGCAGCCGGACGTGCCGGGCGAGGTGCACACGCTACTGCATCGGCTGGCCGAGCGGATCGGCGAAAGCGCCTCGGCGGCAGCGGTGTTCGGCGAACCGGTGGTCGCCGAGGGGGTGACCGTGATCCCGGTCGCGCGTGCCCGCCTCGGCTTCGGCGCGGGCATCGCGGGCGAGCCGGACGTGGGCCGCGGCGGCGGTGGCGGGGGAGGAGTCGACGTGCGGCCGGTGGGATTCGTCGAAATCCGCGGCGGCAGTGCGGTGTATCGGCCGATCCGCGATCCGTGGGTGGACATCGTGGTGCCGTTGGCGGCGCTCGTGGCCGGGCTGACGGTCCCGCGACTGCTGCGCGGCCGGATCCGATTGCCGCGCCTTCGGGAGCAGTGAGGACCGAAGCCCCGGTGCGAGCGCGGTTTTCGGGCCGCGAGCCTGCACCGGGGCCGGTATCCGCGGGCTATTCGCTGCTGTCCGCGTGATCCGTTGTCGCGGAAGACGTTTCCTGATCGTACGGCTCACTCATGGTGTGCTGGAACTTGATCGCCGAGGCGATGCCGACCGGTACGCCGAGGATGCCGCCCCCGACGATAGCGCCCAGCGCGCCCAGCATGCCCGCACCGGCCAGGCAGCCCGCGATGATGGTCAGGCCCGCCGCGTCCAGGACGGGGGCGCCGAACACCGCGCCCGCGACGGCGCCGGTGCCGCACCCGATGGCGGCGCCGATCACCCCGCCGGTCATCGTGCCCGCCGCGACGGCCAGCGTGAATTCGTTGACGGCGGCCTGGACCGCCGCGTCGAACCGTTCGGTCTGCGGGTCCTCGCGGATGTCGCCGAGGCGCAGTTCGGGCGTGGCCGCTCGCACGGCGGCCCGCACGTCCGCCGGGGCGTGCACGGCCTCCCACGCCTGCGGCTCCTCGGCGAATGCCGCGACGCCCGCCACCACTCCGCCGGTGGCGTCCCGAACCTGGAATTGCCCGCCCTGGGTGACAAGGGTGGCCGCGCCGGTCTGAATGACGACCGACTGGTCCACGGTGCTGCTGGTGTACTGCACCCCCGGCATGATCTCGGTACTCAATGTGCGTCCGGCCTGCGCCGCCGGAGCGGCCGACACGGTTACCGAGCCGATGCCCAGGGCACCCGCGACCGTCAACGCGACAACGGCCGCACGGGTGATCTTGTTCATGTACTTCCTGTTCTCTGCAATGAAACCGCGCAGTCTCGACTACGCGGCAACGCAGTCTAACGGAAATGATTTCCGTTACCTATTTACCGGCGGTGTCGTGCGCCGCAGCTCGTCCGTGGGTGTCGTCGCGCCCAGTTAAGTTTCCGGCTGTTCTTCCGCGAATATTGAGACAACCAGGGCTCTGGCTCGTTATGTTAATAGAGATTCTCAACGTTGAGGGTTGGTCGACGGTGTTCGGCCGTAGTAGCGAGAGGGGTGAGCCATGAACGTATGGGTCCTCATTCAGAACCTTCTGTACCGCCTGGACATGGGGTCCTCCGCCTTCGGCGGCTGGTAGCGGCGGCCGCTGGTCAGCGGCCGGAAAATTCTTCGATTCCTTGTGATCACGGTCACTTTATGTTCTCATCGTGATACACAGATGCAATTGGTGTATCTCTGTATCTGCGACTCAATGAAGAGGGACGATCAGCATGGATGGACGCGGTCTGAACAGGCGAGATGCGTTGCGAGCGGGCGGTGGGCTGCTAGGGGCGGTCGGCGCCCTCGCGCTGGGGGCGCGAACGGTGCGCGCCGAACCCTGGACGTGGTCGCCGGACGGGTCGGTGGTCGGTAGCGGTGGCGGGGCCGACCCGCTGACGGTGTGGGATGCGGAGGCCGATCCCGTGCTGGCCGACGTGATCGACCATGCCGATGTGACGGAGGTGAACCGGCTGCTGGGCATGTGGACCACCAACGACCAGCCGCTGCCGGCCGGGCTGCCGACGGGGTTGCGCGACTTCATCGAAGACGCGCGCCGGCTCCCGTCGTGGGCCGACCAGGGCAAGCTGGCCGCCTCGTTCGAATTCAACAAGAAGCGCGGGCTGTATCTCGGCGTGCTCTACGCGTTCGCCAGCGGCATGATGTCCACGGTCATTCCGCACGAGGCGCGCGTGGTCTACTACTCGCGCGGCGGGTCGCACCTGAAGGAGCGCATCGCCAAGACCGCGAAGCTGGGCTACGACATCGGCACGGTCAACGCCTACGGTCCCGGCGGCCAGATGATCGTGACCTGCGTCAAGACGAGAATCATCCACGCGGCGGTGCGGCACCTGCTGCCGCAGTCACCGCACTGGCCGGACGACAACACCCCGATCAGCCAGGACGACATGATGGTCACCTGGCACAGCTTGGCCACCACGATCATGCGCACGTTCCGGGCTTGGAATGTGGCGATCCCGGCGGTCGAGTCCGAGGGCTACCTGCACAGCTGGCAACTGGCCGCGCACATGCTCGGCATCCGGGACGAATACATCCCGGCGACCTGGGACCAGGCCGACGCGCAGGCCAAACAGGTGCTCGATCCGGTCCTGGAACCGACGCCGGAGGGCATCGACCTGGCCCACAAGCTGCTGGACCTGGGCGTCAACCTGGACCTCACGCTGCTCAGCAAGCCGATTCTCGGCGCGTTCACGCGATTCGTCATGGGCGACAGGATTGCCGACTGGCTCTACATCGCCCGCGAGCCGGTGTGGGATCCGCTGCTGAAGTTCAGCTGGGGCCCGTTCCTCGCCGTGCGTGAGGGCGTGCGCGAGATCGTGCCGCCGGTGGACAACGCGTACTGGATGTTCGACGAGTTCCTGCGGCAATTCGCGTTGTGGTATCTGGCCGAGCTGCGGATGCCGATCAGTATCGAGATTCCGCGCACCAACCGATAGTCCTGCTCAGCGGCTCGTCGCGGCGACGAGCCGCTGCCGCGGCCACCAGTGGCAGCCCGTCGCGCGAGCCGTCGTGAGAAGATCGTCACGGCATACCGCCGGGTGGGATGTCGCGAGCAGCTGGGGAAGGGAGATCGTGGAATCTGCGCCGGTCTCAGCGTCGGCTTCCAGCGCGGAGTCGTTGATCGAACGCGCCTACATCGACGCGGTCGAGCAGGTCGGCGACAATGACGAAATCCGTTCCCGGGTACTCGATTCGGCGTACGAGCAATTCTGCCGGATGGGGATTCAGCGGTCCACGATGGAGGATGTGGCCCGCCGGGCGAAGGTCTCGCGGATCACGGTCTACCGCCGCTTCGCCACCAAGGACGCGCTGGCCGAACAGGTGATCCTGCGGGAGTTCCGCCGCTACTTCGACCGCTTCCTGCTCGACATCGCCCGCGCGCGCACCGCGGAGGAGCGGGTGGTGATCGGTTTCGTGAGTTCGCTGCGGACCATCCGGGGCAATCCGCTCATCGGCGGCCTGCTCGCGGTCGAACCGGACCAGTTCGTCGGCTCGCTGATCGGCGATCAGGGCCGTACCGTCGCCGCCGTACGGCAATTCGTCGCCGGCCAGCTGCGCAGCGAGCAGCGCGCGGGTCAGATGGCGCCCGAGCTGGACGCCGACCTGGTGGCCGAGCTGATGGTGCGCATCTCGGCGTCGTTCCTGGCGATCCCCAGCGAGCTGGTCGATCTCGATGACGACGAGCAGCTGGCCGCATTGGCCCGCCACTTCCTCGTCCCCATGCTCCGGCCACCCGGACCGGTTGCGGGGCAATGACTTTCGCGGTCAGTCCCGGCCGGTCCGCACCGCGCGGATGATCAGTGCCGCCCGCAGCGTGCACAGGTCCGCCAGCTGGTTCGGGTCATAGCCGGTGAGCTGCCGGACGCGCTTGAGGCGATGGTCCACGGTGTTGGCGTGGACCTCGAGGTCCCGCGCGGTGCGCATCCGATTGAGTTCGTTGTGCACGTGCCGGGTCAGGGTGTCGAGCAGTTCGGGTTGCGCGGCGAGCGGGTCCAGGATCGCGGCGAGCCGATCGCGGGCGAGGCCGGGCCTGGTCACCTGATACTCCACGACCAGATCGCGGAAGCGCCGGAGTCCGGGGCCGCGCCCGGCGGCGCAGGCCAGGTCGAGCAGTTCGTGTGCGCGGGCGTGGGCGTCGGTGACCTGGCCGCGGTCGGCTCGGACCAGTGTCGCCGTGACGGTGACACCGGCGGCCGTGGCCGCGGCCTGAAGGACCTGATCCATCCCGTCGTCGGGCACCGCGTACTCGGGAACGAGGAAGGTCGCCCCGGCGTGGCCGGACACGGACAGCATCGAGGTGTGGCAGCGCTGCTTCAGTTCGGACGACAACCGCGTCCACGCGGCCGCCGCCGGACGGTCCGGCATCTCCCAGAATCGCACGGCGAGAACATGATAGGAGTCGGTGCCGGTGAGCGCCTGCTCCGCGGCCGTCAGCACGGCGGACCGGTCCTCCGCCTCGCGCCGGAACGCGTGGTACGCCGCCACCGACATCGTGTGAATCGCCTCCATGGTGGTGCGCAATTGCGCGGTCGCGGCGGCGGCGTCCGGCGGGCCGGGAGTTTCGGCGACGAGGCGATCGACGGCTTCGCGGGTGCCCTCCCAGACGGCGTGGTGCACCGCGTCGAAGGACACGCCGGTGTGCGCCCAGCGGCGCGCGGCCTCGTCGAAGCGGCGCAACGAACCCGTGACCCCCTCACCCCGCAGCGACCGCGCGGTGAAATCATGGGCGAGCCGGACCGCCTCCGCGCAGGGGTCGACACGCGCACGTACCGAAGCCATCTCGGGGGAGCGGGGCGGGGAACTCATCGGTGATCCTCGAATCGGAGTGGCTAGACCAGAGATTTGCCCTGCGCCTGTCGCGCTCGCATATCCTGCAGATACCTTTCGAAGGGATGCAGCCGCCAGCGCGCCGGGAGCGCCGAGCACAGCACGCCGATCGCCCGCATGATGCGCGCGAACGCCCGTTGCCTGCGCGGACTCCAGGGCAGCCCGAGCTGGTCCCGAAACTCCTGCGGCAGATAGCCGGTCGTGAAGAACCGGTTCGCCCGCCCGAAGAGCAGGCGTTCGACCCGGCGATACGGACCCAGGCCGATGACCTGGTCGAGCAGATAGGCCCGCACCTCGTCATCGACCGACAGCCGCGACAGCATCGAGTGCCAATAGTCCTCGAACGCGGTCCGGTCGCTCGGCCACATATCCGGTCGCATCTGCAGGGTGGTGCCGAATCGTGCTGCGTCCCGGTACAACTCGTCGGCGAACTCGGCATCGAGGTCGCCGTAGAGGAAGGTGAGGGAATCGACGGTGCCGCGGTAGAGGCAGGCCGCGACCCACAACTGCAGCCGCGGATCGAAGGCGTTGTAGCGGACCGCGCTGCCCGGCGCGGACCGCACCTGCCGATGCGACGTGTCGACGGCCGCCCGGTAGGCCGCACGATCCGCCTCGGTGCCGAGCATGGCCACGGCTAAGTAAGTGAGCGTTGTCCGGCCACGCTTCCGTGGGTGGACCGTGTAGCGGCCGCTGTCGACGGTACTTTCCACGACGCCGCGGCCCACCGGCGGAAGGCTCAGTTGCATCACCACATTGGCCGGTCCGCCGAGCAGGGCGGCCGGGCCCGCGAGATATCGGTGCCGGTGTGGCAGCTCGGTGCCGGAAGCGCGATCCATGCTCAATAAGTTAATGGAAATTCTGCTCAGGCGGTAGGCTTCGACACGAACGTCGGCTCAACCGGAGGTGTGTTTGTGAGGACGAGGTTGCCGTCGGCCGGGCCGCTGCGGCCGCTGACCGATTCGTTCGCGGCGCTGAGCGTCCTGCGCCGGCGCGGCATGGTCGATCCGTCGCGCCCGGGGGACCTGGTCCGCACCGTGCGCGACGCCCGGATCTACGGGCCGTTCGTCACCGTGCTGCGCCACGCCACCCGGCGGCACGGCGCGGCCACGGCGATCATCGATGAGCGCGGCGCACTCACCTTCGACGAGCTGGACCGCCAATCGAACGCTCTCACCAGGGGTTTGGCGGCGGCGGGTATTACCGTGGGCAGCACGGTCGCGGTGCTGTGTCGCGACCATCGCGGAATGGTGCTGGCCCTGCTGGCCGCCGGCAAGCTCGGCGCTCGGATGGTGCTGATGAACACCGGATTCGCCGGACTGCAGCTCGGCGACGTCGCGGCCCGGGAGCGGGTCGGCGCGCTGCTGCTCGACAGCGAGTTCCTGCCGCTGCTCGCGGCGATTCCGGCGTCGACGCCACGCATCCTCACCTGGGTGGACGAGTCGGACCCGGTGCCGCCCGGCGCCGTGACGATCGACGGCCTGATCGCCGCCCACCGCGGCGACGAACTGCCCGCCCCCACGCGGCCCGGCGGCACCGTCATCCTCACCAGCGGAACGACCGGAACCCCGAAAGGCGCTCCGCGAGACAAGGTCTCGCCGCTGCAATCGGCCCAGTTCCTCGATCGGGTCCCGCTGCCGCGCGACGACACGATCGTCATGGCGGCGCCCATCTTTCACGGCACCGGCCTGTCGCAGTTCACGCTGGGCTGGGCGCTGGGCAACACCATCGTCTTCCAGCAGCGCCGGTTCGACCCGCGGCGGACGCTGGCCGCGGTCGCCGAATACCGCGCGGCCACACTGGTTCTGGTGCCGACCATGCTGCAGCGCATCGTCGATCTCGGCGCGGAGACACTGGCCGCCTACGACACCTCCGCGTTGCGCGTCATCTTCGCGGCCGGGTCGTCGGTCTCCCCGGATCTCGGCCGCCGGACCGCCGCCGCCTTCGGTGACGTGCTCTACAACCTGTACGCCTCCACCGAGGTCGCCGTCGCGGCGGTCGCCACGCCCGAGGACCTGCGCGCGGCCCCGGGCACGGTGGGGCGGCCGCCGGTCGGCTGCCGCGTCGCCCTCTACGACGAGCGCCGCCGCCGGATCACCGAACCCGGCGTGGTCGGCACCATTTTCGTCGCCAGCGGGCTCAGCTTCACCGGCTACACCGACGGCCGCCACAAGGAGATCGTGGACGGCATGCTGAGCAGCGGCGACGTCGGCCACTTCGATGCCGACGGACGGCTGTTCATCGACGGCCGCGACGACGACATGATCGTCTCCGGCGGCGAGAACGTCTATCCCCTCGAGGTCGAGAACCTCCTCGCCGAACGGCCCGATATCGCCGAGGCCGCCGTCGTCGGCGTGGACGACCGCGATTTCGGGAAACGGTTGCGCGCCTTCGTCGTCCGGCTCGGCGACGCGACGTGCGACGAGCAGGAGATCAAGGCGTACGTCAAGACGCACCTGGCCCGGCACAAGGTGCCGCGCGAGGTCGTCTTCCTGGACGAACTGCCCCGCAATGCCACCGGAAAACTGCTGCGCCGGGTGCTGGAACAGCCGGACCGCCACTGAGCGCGAACCGGGCTACCTATGCGTTACCGATGCGCGGATCGGCAGTACCGTGGGAGAACTGCGGATGCGTCCGCTGTCCCGACAACCGGAGGATCCCTATGCACGCCGTGCCGAAAGCCGTTGCCGTAGCCTCGATCACCCTCGCCCTGGGACTTCAGCCCGCCCTCGCCGTCGCCTCCGCCCCCGAATCACCCGCCCCGCGCACCCAGGTAACCGCACCGTTCGACCCCATCTGCCCCCTCTGCTTCATTCGCGAATTCCTCGAGAGCGGCTCGGCCCATCCCTGAGACGGAGTTTCATTTCGCGGGGCGGCGAGCGGTGACGAGCCAGGCGCGCGAGTCGAAATGGACGCCGTGGTCGGTATGGTGGGCGGCCAGTGCCGCACGTAGGTTCTCGAGCGCGCGTGTCGTGGCCTCCGGATTCAGTCTTTTCAGGAATTCGGAGGTGTAGGTGAAGCCGCGGACCCAGGACAGGGCGGTGGTGACGTCCGGGCCGTAGTAGACCTTTTCGTCGATATCGGTGATCTCGATGTCGATGAATTCCGCGGTGTGCAGGATGTCGCGGATCGTCTGCGGGTCGGCGAGAGCGAACGCATCGGGTCCGGCCGAGTGATCCGGGATCGGTCCTGCCGCGGATTCGAGTGCCCGGCGGATCGTCACGTCCCATTCGTTGCGGTCGTGGGCCTGCCACACCAGCATCACCAGTCGCCCGTGGGGGCGCAGGGCCCGGCCGATATTGGCGAAGGCGCCGACCGGGTCGGCGAAGAACATGGTGCCGAATCGGCTGATCGCCAGGTCGAAACGCGCCTGCGGAAAGCGGTGGGACTCGGCGTCGGCATGCTCGAAGGTGACATTGCCGAGGCCCGCCGAGCGGGCCAGCTCGCGTGCGCGGTCGAGCGCTTGTGCCGAGACGTCGACTCCGAGCGCCGTGCCCGACCGAGCCGCACGCGCGGCTTGCCGCGTCGTCTGCCCGGTGCCACACCCGATATCGAGCACGTGGTCGTGCGTTGCGACCGCGGCCGCCCGGCGCAGAATCTCGTTGTGCCGCTCCAGTTCGGCGTCGAAATCGAGGGTGTGCGTACCCGTCTCGTGTCCCATTGCGCTCCTTCACGGTCGAGGCCGCGGGTGCGGCGCGCCACCCAGCATGGCACCGCGTGTTCCGCCGTGGTCGCCCACTCGCCGATCTCAGACCGGGGCACGATGTGCGGGGCCCGTGTGCGCGTTAGCTTTCAAGGATGAAGACCTGGGTCCACTGGGCCGTGATACACGGCGGGCCGCGCGCGTATCTGAAGGTGCAGGCGCGGCGGGGCGAGCCGCTCGCCCGGATCATGGTCGATCCACGGACATGGGCGAACCCGTACCTGCTCGCCGATCGCATCCGAGCGCGGGGGCGACTGGTGCGCACCCCCTCCACGTGGGTGACGGCCGACCACGGGATCGTCAGACATGTCCTGCGCTCCAACGATTTCGGCGCCGTCGTCCCCGCGCGGCTGAAGCTGCCGAGGCCGCTTCCCGCCCTGATCCGGGCCACGGATCCGCGCCTGCCGAACCCGATCGAACCACCGGCCATGCTCGCGCTCGACCCGCCGGCGCACACCCGGTACCGCAAACTCGTCTCCCAGGAGTTCACGCCGCGCGCCGTCCGGCGGCTGACCGACCGGATCGACGAGGTCACCGGCGAACTGCTCGGCGCGCTGGCCACGCGGCAGCGCGCGGACCTCATCACCGATTTCGCGATGGAACTGCCCGCCGCCATCATCTCCGAGATGCTGGGCATCCCTAAGGAGGTGCGGGCCCGCATGCTCGCGGCGGGCGAAGCGGGCGCGGCCCTCCTCGACACCGGCATACCCTGGCGCGCCTACCACCGCGCCCAGGACGCGCTGCGCGACGCCCGCGAATTCCTGGACGAACATCTCGACCGGCTGCGCGCCGAACCGGGCGACAACATCCTCAGCGCCCTGGTGACCGGCGCACAGCTGTCGAAGGAGGAACTCATGTTCACCACGGCGCTGCTCGCCGGCGCCGGTTTCGAGACGACCGTCAACCTCATCGGCAACGGTGTCGTCGCCCTGCACGAGCATCCCGAACAGCGGGAATTGCTGGCCGCACGACCGGACCTGTGGCCCGGCGCGATCGAGGAGATTCTCCGATTCGACAGCCCCGTGCAGTGGACCGCGCGTATCGCGCTGCGCGACACGGAGATCGACGGCCGCCGCATCACGCGCGGCGCGCTGATCACCCTGCTGCTCGGCGGCGCGAATCGCGATCCGGAGGTGTTCACCGACCCGGACCGGTTCGACGTGACGCGGGCCAACGCGCGCGAACACGTGTCGTTCTCCAGCGGCGTGCACTCGTGCCTGGGCGCCAGCCTGGCGCGCACGGAAGGCGCCATCGCCCTGCGTACCCTGCACGAACGATTTCCCGACCTGCGGATCACCGGCCCGCCGCCGCGCCGCGAACTCGTCAATCTCCGTGGCTACGCGCGCATTCCGGTCCTGCTCGCGGCCCGCAACCGCTCGGCGATCTGAATACTCGCCGCTCCCGGCGGCCGCAGCTCAGGTGAGGCGGCGGATTTCGTCGGCGACCAGGTCGGGTTCGGAGACGAGCACGTAGTGGTCGGATCGCTCGGCGACGACGTGGCGGCCGTGCGGGGAGCGGGCCGCACTGCGGGCGTGCGCGTCGTTGAGGGTGGCGCGGAGCTGTGCGTCGACTCCGTTGCCGGGTCGTCCGGCCGAGATGATCGTGACGGCGATATCGCCCAATCGCGGGGGATCATCCCGGAATTCGGCGAGTTCGTCGAGATAGGTGCGCTGCTGGGCGGCGAATGTCCGCATGGCTCGCGCGGTGAAGCCCTCGCGCCGCATGTCCCGGCCCGCGTCCGGGGGCAGCGCCGCGGTGATCGACCGGTAGGCGAAGCGCAGCAGTCGCATGCGTGCCGCCAGGATCAGGAAGGCGATGGTTCGGCGTTCGGACTTGCGGAAGGCCTTGCTGAACAACGCGTCCTGCCCCTCGTCGGTCGGATCGACCAGGACCAGCCCGGCGACGCGCTCCGGACGCGCCGCCGCCGCGGCGCGCACGATCGGGCCACCGGCGCTGTGCGCGACCAGCACATACGGTCCCGGCCCGAAGTGGTCGAGCACCTCGCCGAGGTCATCGGCCATCCGGTGCAGCGTTCGCGAACACGGGTCGGGTGCGCTGCGCCCGAGCCCGGACCGGTCGTAGACGATCGCCCGCGACCACTGCCCGGCCAGCGGCTGGACCAGCGCCCACAGCGAGCGGCTGACCGCGGCGCCGGACTCGAACACGACCGTCGGCGCGGTCGACTCCGCCGGCCCGGGCAGCACCATGGCATGCAGCCGGCGTCCGTCGGAGGTCGTGACCCAGACGCTGTCACCCTGGGTGTGATGCTGCTCGGATCGGAACGAGTCGATCTTCGGCACCGGCGCCGTCTCCCTTCGTGAAATGCGTATCCCCTGTGAAAACCCCTGCCGGGCAACCGCTCGGCAGCCTACCGGCGAATCCCGCCGAACGGGGACGCTGCGCGGCGAGCCGGGTTATTTGGCGTCCCAATAGCATTCGACCACGGCCGTGGTGCAGGGAAAGCGGACGGGCGTGGGCCCGAAGGCGATTCGGCCCGCGGCGTCCGCGGCCGTGGTGATCGCCGCGGCGACCGTCACGGCCTCCTCGGCGGGGCAGTGCACGATGACCTCGTCGTGCTGGAAGAAGACCAGCTCGGCGCGCAGACCGGCGCTCGCCAGCTCACGGCGCAGCGCCGCCAGCACCAGCAGCGCCCAGTCGGCGGCGCTGCCCTGTACGACGAAGTTGCGGGTGAAGCGCCCACGGGCGCGGGTCGCGGAGGTGCCGCCGTACCCGCCGTCGCCGGGATCGGGCGCCGGATCAAGGTCCCCGGCCGGCGCAGCGGACACCGGCGGGCAGGTACGGCCGAGCCAGGTGCGCACGAGACGGCCCTCCTCCCCGGCGCGCGCCGCCTCGTCGACGTACGCCATCGCGGCGGGGTAGCGGCGGCGCAGTTCGGCCACGTGGGTGAGGGCGTCACCGGAGGTCTGGCCATAGATCGCGCCCAGCAGTGCGAGCTTGGCCTGGTCGCGATCGCCGGCGAAGGCGCGGGCCGCCAGATCCGCGTACAGGTCCTCGGCGCGCCCGGCCACCTCCATCAGTCCCGGATCGCGCGAGATGGCGGCGAGGACACGCGGTTCCATCTGATCGGCGTCGGCGACCACCAGCCGCCACCCCGGATCGGCGCGGATGGCCCGCCGGATCACCTTCGGAATCTGCAGTGCGCCACCGCCGTTGGTGGTCCAGCGGCCGGAAACCGTGCCGCCGGGCAGGTATTCGGGACGGAACCGGCCGTCGTGCACCCACTGCTCGAGCCACGACCAGCCGTGGGCGGTGTAGAGGCGGTACAGCGATTTGTACTCCAGCAGTGGCGCGACGGCCGGATGATCGACGGCCTGCAACTCCCATTTGCGGGTCGACTTCAGAAAGATCCCTACGCGCGCAAAGGCTTTCACGATGTCGGCGGGGAGATCGGGCCGGACCCGCACCCCGAACGCCCGCGACACCTCGTCGGCCAGTTCCGTCAACCGGCGCGGTTCGGTCCCGCCCGCGAAGCGTTCGCCCAGGAGTTCGTCCAGCAGTGCGCGGTGCAGGTCCGCGCGCCACGGTATCCCGGTGCGGGACATCTCCGCCGCCACGAGTATCCCGGCCGATTCGGCGGCCAGCAGCAGCCGCATGCGCTCGGGATGCTCGGTCCGCGCGGTGCGCTCCACCTGGGCCGCGTAGACCTCCAGCAGGGCGGTGAACTCGTCGGTGTCCGGCGGCAGCGCACGGGAATTCGACTCGAACAGCGCCGGCTGGGTCTCGGCGGTCCGGGCGGGCGCGTCCGGCGGCACCGGCAGGCCGTGCCGCCGCGCCCAGGCGGCCGCGAGCGCCCGGGGCTGGCCCGACTGGCCCTCCTCGTGACCGATCAGCAGGCCCTCCGCGGCCTCGACGTCGTAACACCGCTCGACGCGCACCCCGGCGCTCAGCAGCCGCCGGTAGACCTCGGCCGACCGCCACACCCACCGTTCGGCCTCGGGCCGCGAGCGCACCGCCGCGGCGAGCGAGGGTTCGCGCAGCACCGGTCCCGCGGGGCGCCCGTCCGCGTCCAGTGCGCACAGGCTCGCCCCGCCGTCGTCCGCCTCCGCCACCGCCCATCGCACGTCCACGAGTCTGGCAGCGCGGAAATCGCCCGTCCGCACGGGTACCCGCGGTCGGTGGTTTCGATTGCCAGGAAATGGCTACTCTGCGGGCGTCTCGCACCGGAACTGGGGTGACATGCCGCGCGGGCAGGTTGCTTTCGAGCGAGTAAAGGGGTCGGCGATATGGCACAAGGGGGCAATGTGAATCCAGCGCAGCGACTGCTGGCCGATGTCCTGTCGACGGGCTACTCCGTCGACGAGTTCATCGCCCGGCTACGAGTCACCACGATCGTGGACATCGACGCCTGCACCGAACTGCTACCGGTACAGCCCGTCGCGTCGTCCGGACGCCACCGCCGCCCGGACTGACCCGCCGCACCGGCTCAGCCGAGGCCCAGGCTCTTGTTGGACGGCTCGAGCGAATTCGGCGGCGGGGGAATGGTTTCCACGTCGGCCGGGGTGGGCAGGGCGGCGTCGGCGGCGAGACCCTTCTCCGCCGCGGCGGTCCGGATCGCGTCCACGACGAGCAGCAGGGCGGCCCGGCGCGCCGTATTGGTGCGGTAGGCCAGCGAGACCGTGCGGGTGAGCACGTCGCCGAGCGCGACGATGTCCACGCCCGGCGGCCGCAGCGCCAGGCCCAGATCCGACACCAGCGTCACGCCCAGACCGGCCGCGACCATCGCCATCGCGGTGGCCTGCTCCTCCACCTCGTGGTCGATCCGCGGCACCAGCCCGACGGACTGGAACGCCAGCCGGACCGCGTGCCCGAAGTTGGAGCGAGCAGGCGCGAGAATCCACGGATGCTCGGCCAGCTCGGCCAGGGTCACGCTGGCCGCCGGCACCGCGCCGGCCGGGACGGCGGCGTAGACCCGCTCGACCGCGATGACCGTGCGCTCCAGGCCGCGGTCCCAGGTCGTCGGGTAGTTCGAGTAGTCGAGGACGAACGAGAGATCGAGCGCGCCGTCGCGGACCGCCGCGGCCGTCGCCTCCGGAGCCAGCTCTCGGGTCCGCACGTGGATACCGGGATGAGTGCGCGCGAGGGCGGTCAGCGCGTCGGGGATCAGGCCCGAGGCCACCGACGCCCAGACACCGGCGGTGATCTTCGCCGTCACCGACTCGCCCGCCTCCTCGAGCGCCTGGGTCGCGCGCTCGACCGACGCGAGGATCTCCTCCGCGTGCTCGGCGAGCAGCACCCCGAGATCGGTGAGCTGCACCCGCCGCCCGCGCCGCTCGAACAGCCGGGTGCCGACATCACGCTCCAGCTGCGCCAGTTGCTGGGAGACCGCCGAGGCGGTGTAGTGCAGCGCGGTCGCCGCCGCGGTGATCGTGCCGCGGCGGTGGAGCTCACGCAACATTCGCAGACGAGGCAACGACAAGTCCATGGCACCGAGCCTAAAGGCTGTGCAGGAACGCTGAACACTGCCGTGAATGAACCGTAAATAGACGCGCGCCTACGTGCGACCGCACGCTGGTGACACCGGACGCGAGCCATCGGCCGGGGACGACGAGGTCCGGACGGGAGTCGCGCGACCGGCGATTCCCGGTGGGTGGTGGTTACGGCACGAGTACGAATACGGAGGTGGTTCCCCATGACGATGATGCAGAACCCTGTGGAGGGTACCCAGCAGGCGATCGCCCAAACCGTTCCGACCATCCCCGCCGACCTCACCCCCGTCAGCCGCCGCCCCGAGCCGTACATGCGCCTGCAGTGGACCGATGCGCCCACCGGTGCGGTCGGCTACCTCGTCGTGCACACCCTGCGCGCCGGGCTGGCCACCGGCGGCACCCGGATGCGGGCGGGTTGCACGCTGACCGAGGTCGAGGACCTGGCGCGCGGCATGGCCAACAAGACCGCCACCTTCGACCTGCCGATCGGCGGCGCCAAGGGCGGGATCGACTTCGACCCCAAGGACCCGCGCGCCGTCGACGTGCTGGAGCGGTTCTGCGAGGCCATGCGCCCGTGGATCGACTCGCACTGGGTGACCGCGGAGGACCTCGGCGTCCCGCAGCATCTGATCGACGAGGTCTTCGAGAAGCTCGGCCTGGGCCAGAGCTACCACGCCGCGATCCGCCGCGCGGCCGATCCGGCGGCGACTCTGGAACGAGTCCGCAGCGGGCTGAACGCGGTGGTCGAAGGCGGTTTCCTGCTCGGTGACGTGATCGGCGGCTACGGGGTGGCGCACGCCTGCCTCGCCGCCGCCGTCTCCTGGGGGCAGCCGCCCGCCGCGACGACGGTCGCGATCCAGGGCGTCGGCACCATGGGCGGGTCGGCCGCCTACTACCTGCACGAGGCCGGGATGCGGGTCACCACCGTGGCCGACGCCGCCGGCACCCTGCACTGCGCCGCCGGGCTGGACATCCCGGCGCTGCTGGCACTGCGCGACGGCTACGGCGAGATCGACCGCGCCCGGCTGCCCGCGGGCGTCGAACAGCTGCCGCGCACCGCGATCCTGTCCGCGGACGTCGATATCCTTGTCCCCGCGGCCATTTCGTACGCGATCACGCCGGACAACTCCTACGACATCCGCGCCCGGATCATCGTGGAGGCCGCGAACGCCGCCACCACGCCGGAGGCGGAGGCCATGCTCGCCGCTCGCGGCGTGCCGGTGCTGCCGGACTTCGTCGCCAATGCCGGTGCGGTGGCCTGGGCCTGGTGGCTGCTGCTCGGTGAGGTCGACGACAACCCGGACAACTCGTTCGACCGGCTGCGCACCATCATGCACGCCAAGGTCGCGCAGTTGCTGGCGGCGTGGACCGACGCGGGCGTCACGCCCCGCGAGACGGGGCACCGCTGGGCCGACGAGCCCTCGCCGCTGCTCGGCCCGGTCGTCATCCCCTGACCGGACGGGCGGATTCGCCCGCACCGGCGGGTTGCCGGGTGAGCAGGCACGTCGGCCGGTCGCTGCCGCGGGGATACCATCGGCGGCTATGGAGGCCGACCGGCGGGTGCTGATCGTCGCGTACGACGATGCGCAGATTCTCGATATCGCGTGTCCCAGTGGGGCATTGGATATGGCGAATCGGGCCGGGGCGCAGCCGCCGTACCGCGTGGACGTGGTCTCGGTGGCGGGGCGCGGCGTGCGGACGTCGGCGGGGATCGTGCTGGGCAGCCGTCCGCTGGAGGCGATCCACGGCCCGCTGGACACGCTGATGGTCGTCGGCGGGGCGGGCGCCGAACGGGCCGCCGCCGACCACCACCTGCTCGATCAGGTGCGGCGGCTGGCCCGCCACAGCAGGCGGCTCGCCTCGGTCTGCACCGGCGCGTACGTGCTGGCCGCGGCCGGTCTGCTGGAGCATCGCCGCGTGACCACGCACTGGGGCTACGGCGCGGAGCTGGCCGCCCGGTTCCCGTCGGTGGCCGTCGACACCGCGCCGCTGTACATCCGTGACGGCAACGTCTACACCTCCGCCGGGGTGACCAGCGCGCTGGATCTGACGCTGTCGCTCATCGACGACGATCACGGACCGGCCTTGGCGCGCACGGTCGCTCGCATCCTGGTCACCTATGTGCACCGCCCGGCCGACCAGGAGCAGATCAGTATGTTCCTGGCCGCGGCGCCGCGCGAGGACCGTGTCGTCGGCGACCTGCTGGCCTACGTTGCCGCACACCTCGCCGAGGACCTGTCCCCGGGCGCTCTCGCCGCCCGCGCGGGCCTCAGCACCCGGCAGCTCGCCCGGCTGTTCGCCACCCATGCCGGGACGACGCCCGCCCGCGCGGTGCGGGAAGCGCGGGCCGAGGCTGCGGCACATCTGATCCGGCGCACCGCGCTACCCATGACGGCCGTCGCCCGGCGTTGCGGATTCGGTTCCGTGCAGACCCTGCGGGCCGCGCTGCGCGCTCGATACGGCATGAACGGCGACACGATGCGCAAGAACACGGACATCCCGATGGCCGGACCCGAAGCCGGGGACGACACTTCGGCAGCGTGACACCATCCCTCTCCCGCCGCCGATTGGTCGGCGGCACAGCCGCACTCGTGGCCACCGGTTTCAGCGTCGCACCGGCATCGGCACGGCCCGACGGCACCGGGCCCCGGATCGGAATCCTGCTCTACGACGGGTTCAGCCTGCTCGATCCGACCGGACCCGCGGAAGTCCTGTCCCGCGTCCCGGGCGCTCGGGTGACGATGATCGCCGAACGCCGCGGCCCGGTGCGCACCGATACCGGTGACGTCGCGATCGTGGCCGAACAGGCCATCGACGAGGTGGACCGGCTCGACGTCCTGCTGGTCCCAGGGGCGGGGAGACGCGGGAGCACGGCGGTCGCCGGGAACGGTGCTGTGCTGCAATGGATCCGGGACATCGATCGCACGTCGACGTGGACCACCTCGGTCTGTACGGGCGCGGTGGTGCTGGCCGCCGCGGGACTGCTCCGGGGTCGGGAGGCGACCACCTACTGGGCGGCCGGGCCCTACCTCGAATCCACCTACGGCGTCACCTTCGTCTCGCGGCGTTACGTCCGATCGGACAAATACCTCACTGCCGCAGGGGTTTCCGCCGGTATCGACATGGCCCTGTATCTGGCGGCCCTGCTCACCGACGACGATACCGCCCGCGCGATCCAGCTGGGCATCGAATACGATCCGCAACCGCCGTTCGATGCCGGGAACTCCGCCCGCGCCTCGGCCGAACTGCGCGAGCGGGCCCTGTCGCTGCTCGAGCAGTCCGCCGGCTGAGCAGCGGGGGCCGAAGGTCCACACGGAGAAGGTCTTCGGACCGCTGTGCCGCGCCGTGGCGGCGGCGGACCGTAGCAGAGATGAACGACGGATCGGTGCGGCGCACCCGGCTCCGGTCGCTGGCGGAGGCGAAGCAGGCAGCGTGGGAGGCGAGGCGGTTGGTGGTGTCGGCGCGGGCCTACGAGCGCAGCGCCCGCGCTCGGCAGCGGCGGGCCACCGAGGCCGCGATTGCGCTGGGTAAGCGGCTCGAGGCTATGCGGAACGCCTGAGCGGGGACTCGGCGGTCTCAGACTTCACGAAACGCCTCGGCGCGGTGCGACAACCGTTCGGCGAACGTTTCCGTCCAGGCCGCCGACTCCGGCTCGTCGGCGACATCGGGCCTGCGCCGCACGGGCGGCAGTCCCGAGTGGTCGTCGGCGCGCAGCGTCCTGCCGGGCGCCGTGCGCGCGGCCAACAGCCGTACGCCCCACGCGACGTAGGCGTCCACGCCCATGCCCGCGCATTCGGCCGCGTCGCTGAGCTCGAGCCAATCGGCTTCGTCCACCGTCACGGTCACCGTGATATCCCTGGTCGACATGCATCACCACCGTAGTCCTGTCGAGGTCGCCCGCGGACTTCCGTAACATGACCCGGCTCGTCGCCGGTCCCACCACCTCTACCACGCGCACCCCGTCACCCCCAAGGCGGGGAGTAGGGGTGTTTCGCGTCCGGGGCAGGCCGTCGGCGAGAATCCGGGCCGCCGCGGATTGTTGTATGTGTGAGCCCGAGGCGAATTCCGCTGTGACTGCTCCGGTTATCCGGCGCGAGCGGGTTGCCCGGTGTCGATACCGCTTAACGTGCGCTGAGCACAGCGGACGTGGCGCGGAAGGTGGCACAGGGAGTGGTCGGTACCCGGGCGAAGCTCGACGAACTCGTGAAACTGATGGCGGTCGCGACCGAACCGGCGGGGCAGGCCGGGATCGAGAAGCGGCGGAAGAAGGGCATTCCCAGTGTTCGGCAGCGCATTGAGATGCTGCTGGACCGGGGGACCTTCATCGAGACCGGCGCGCTGGCCCGGCAGCCCGGCGACCCGAACGCCCTCTATGGTGACGGCCTGGTCACCGGTCGCGGGCTGATCGACGGCCGGCCGGTGGTCGTGATCGCGCACGACCAGACGGTGTACGGCGGGTCGGTCGGCGTCACGTCGGCGCGAAAGTTCGTGCGCGCCTTGCGCTTGGCGTTCGACAACGCCTGCCCGGTGGTGACGATCAACGACTCCGGTGGCGCGCGCATCCAGGACGCGGTCGGGTCGATCGCGTCGTTCGGCGACATCTCGCGGGCGCTGGAGCGGCTGTCCGGGTATGTGCCGCAGGTGTCGATCATTCTGGGCAAGTGCGCCGCGGGCTCGGTGTACGGGCCGATCAACACCGATGTGCTGATCGGCACCGAACAGTCCTACATGTTCGTCACCGGGCCCGAGGTGATCAAGGCGGTCAACGGCGAGGACATCTCGGCCGAGGAACTCGGCGGCGCGAAGGTGCAGGCCGAGCGCGGCACCCTGCACCACGTCGCGGCGACCGAGCACGAAGCCTACGACTGGGCCCGCGCCTATCTGAGCTACTTCCCGTCGAGCTGTCTCGAACTGCCGCCGATCGTCAATCCGGGCCTGGAACCGGAGATCACCGATACCGACCGGGAACTCGACCGGATCATCCCGGATTCCGACCGTGCCGGGTACGACATGCACGAGATCCTGCTCCGCATCTTCGACGACGGCGAATTCCACGAGGTCCGTGCCGCTTTCGCGCCGAACCTGATCACCGGATTCGCCCGGGTGGACGGCTTCCCGGTCGGCGTGATCGCCAATCAGCCGCTGGTGCTGGGTGGTTCGATCGACGCCGCCTGCTCGGACAAGGCGACCTATTTCATCCGGTTGTGCGACGCCTTCGATATTCCGCTGGTGTTCGTGGCGGACACTCCGGGCGTGCTGCCGGGCCTCGAGGAGGAACGCAACGGCGTCATCATCCGCGGCGGGCGGGTGCCGCGGGCGATCATCGAGGCGACGGTGCCGATCGTCAATCTCGTGGTGCGCAAGTCCTACGGCGGCGCCTACGGCATGATGGCCGCGCGGCAGGTGGGCGCCGACCTCAGCCTGGCCTGGCCGACGGCGCGCATCGCGGTGATCGGCGCGGAGAGCGCGGTCGATCTGGTCGGCAAGCGGCAGCTGGCGGCGGTGCCGGAGGAACACCGGGAAGCGACGCGCCAGTTCCTGATCAACCAGTACAACGAGACCGTCGCGACGCCGTGGATCGCCGCCGAGCGCGGGTACATCGACGCGGTCATCGAACCGTCGCACACCCGCCTGGAGATCCGCCGCGCCCTGCGCCTGCTGCGCGACAAGCGCCCGGTGCTGCCGGTCGCCAACCCGCGCAAGCATCCGCTGTATCCGATGTGAGCTGCCTCAGGAGACCGGGACCCGCCGCCCGGTGTCCGCCGCGGCGCGCACGGCGTCGAGCAGCCGGTGCGCGCGGACGCCGTCGCCGAAGGTGGGGACCGTCGCGGCCCCGGTCCGGATGTCCTGTGCCAGAGCCGAATACAGGCGCGCGACGTTGCCGGACTCGTTGTCGAGCGGAGTCGCCGCCAGTGGGTCGTCGCCGTCGAGGGGCTGCCACTCGCCGTCCCGGGAGCCCAGCAGGCGCAGCTCGCTCAGTGAGATGCCGCCCGGCCCGCCGACGCCGGAGACGATCGCCAGATCCCCTGTCGTGCCCGCGATGTCGATCCGGGTGCGGCCGTTGGTCGCCTTGGAGTCGTGGATGTGGGCCGAAACCACGACACCCGCGGCCGTGGCGGCGTCGAGGAGCAGGTGGCCCGGACTCGTCACGGCGACGGCGCCGACTCCTTCGACGATCGCCCGGGACTGGTGGCGGGCGAGCCGGGCGGACACGTCGGTGAACTCGCCGACCAGGTATTCGACCGCGTCGAGCGTGTGGCCGCCGAGGACCTCCACGACGCCCGCGCCGTTGCGCCGATCCAGGGTGTAGGCCGCCCAATCCGGTACCTCGGTGCCCGCGCCCAGATGCCGGGCGGAGTACACGGTGGCCGAAACGATCTCTCCCACATAGCCTTCCGCCAGCAAGCGGCGAGCGCGCGCGAGGGCGGGGGAGTATCGGGTCTGCAAGCCGACCGCATGGTGGACGCCCGCGGCGGTGGCCAGCCGGGTCAGCTCGTCGGCTTCGGCGGTGTGCAGTGCCAGCGGCCATTCGCAGTAGACGTGCTTGCCCGCCGCCAGCGCCAGGCGGATCAGTTCCGCGTGCGCGGGCACCTTGACCGTGATCGCGACCAGATCGACGCCGGGATCCTCCGCGAGTCGGCGCGGATCGGCGTAGCCGTGTGCCGCGCCGAACAGCCGCGCCGCCCGCTCGGCACTCTCGAGGCGGCTGGTGCCGACCGCGGTGATCCGGTAGTCCGGGAGAGCCTGCAATGCGGGCACGTGCGCGCGCACCGCCCAGCCGCGATCGGGACTGGCCCCGACGATGCCTACTCGTATGGAATCCATGGTCGCTCCCTCGTATAAACGGACCTTACGAGTCCGTTTATACCGAAGCGGACTCGATGAGTCCAGTTGCTAAGCTGGCGGGCGTGACCAGCGCCGTCGATCGACTACTCGCCGCCGAGCCCGGGACGGGCCCGCGCGCCGACGCCCGCCGGAATGTGGAACGCCTGGTCGCGGCGGCGCGGTCCGCGCTGGCCGAGGTAGGTGTCGAGGTCACCGCGCAGGAGATCGCCCAGCGTGCGGGAGTCGGCAAGGGCACCTTCTATCGGCGGATCCCCTCGCGGGAGGCGCTGCTGCAGGTGGTTCTGGAAGAGGTGCTGGGGGAGACGATCGCGACGGCCGACCGTGCGCTCGCGGACCCCGACCCGTGGCGCGGGTTCGCCGACTTCGCCCGCGTGTACGTGCGGCTGCGCGCCGAGAGCTGTGGCGCGAACGAGGCGCTGGGCGGTGCGGGCATTCCGGGGCTGGATCGGCTGCTGGCCGACATACGCACGCGGATCAGGACTCTCGTGGCGGCAGCGCAGCGCGCCGGCGCGCTGCGCGCCGACATCACCAGGGAGGGCGTGGCGTTCCTGCTCGCGGGCGTCTCGACCGACGCGCACACACTCGGCCTGCGCAGCGCGCAGGATCAGTGGAGTCGCAATCTGCGGATAGTTCTCGACGGGCTCAGGGAACGAAATCAAGTCGGCACCGCGTCGAACGCCGTCTAGCATCGGCCCGGTGACGAACGAGGTCAACCGGCAATGGATTCTGCGCCGCCGACCGGACGGCCCGGTGTGCGACGAGGATTTCGAGCTGCGGCACAACCCGATTCCCGTCCCGGGCCCCGGTGAGGCATTGGTCCGGGTGCGATGGCTGAGCATCGATCCGACCCAGCGCGGCTGGCTGAACGACGCCGAGAACTACATCGATGCCGTGCCGCTGGGCGAGGTGATGCGTGGCGGCGGTGTCGGACAGGTCGTTTCCTCCGACGCGGCGGCGTTCCCCGTGGGCAGCTGGGTCGCCGGAATGGTGGGCTGGCAGGACTACGTCGTCGCCGCCGAGGGTGGACTGTTCGGTGTGAACGCCGTACCCGAGGGGGTGCCGCCGAAGTTGATGCTCAGCGTCTTCGGCGCGCCGGGACTGACCGCCTACTTCGGCATGGTGGATGTCGGCCGCGCGGAATCCGGGCAGACGGTGCTGGTGTCGGCGGCGGCGGGCGCGACCGGTTCGCTGGCCGGTCAGATCGCGAAAGCGCTGGGCTGCAAGGTGATCGGCATCGCGGGCGGCCCGGCGAAATGCTCCTGGATCACCGGCACGGCCGGTTTCGACGCCGCGATCGACTACCGCGGCGACGATATCGACGCCCGCCTGCGTGACCTGGCCCCCGAGGGCGTGGACGTGTTCTTCGACGGCGTGGGCGGCGACATTCTCGAACACGGCCTCGCGCACCTCGCGCCCCACGCCCGGGTCGTGCTGGCGGGGGCCGTGTCGTCGGGATACCGCGGCGTCGACCCGCCCCGTGGGCCACGCAACTACATGCAGATCGCGCTGCGGCGGGCCCGCATGGAGGGCTTCATCTTCCTCGACTACCTCGACAGGTTCCCCGAAGCCTTCGCGGCCCTGCTCGGCTGGTACCGCCAGGGCGAACTGACCGTCGCCGAAACCGTCGGCGCCGGACTGGAATCGGCCCCGGGCGCCCTGCGCGCCCTGTTCGAGGGCGGCAACCTGGGCAAGCAACTGGTCGAGGTGTGACCGCCGCCGACACCAGTATGTCGACCGATGCGGGTACTGATAGGCCCGGCCATACCTTCGTGTTCGTGAGAGCCGCCGCGACCACGCGGCGGCCGGGCAGAGGAGATGACCGGAGATGACCGAACACCTGCACCAGGATCCGCAGCTCGCCGCGCTGAATCGGCTCGTCGGCACCTGGAAGGTCACCGGCGGCGCCGAGGGCGTCGTCACCTACCGCTGGATGACCGGCGGGCACTTCCTGATCCAGGACGTCGAACTGGAGCAGTACGGGGAGCGGATCGAGGGCATCGAGGTGATCGGGCGCGAGCGGCCCTACGGGGCGGACGCACCGAGCGCCGACATCAAGAGCCGCTTCTACGGCAACAAGGGCGACACCCTCGACTACGTGTACGAGGTGGAGGGCGACATGCTCACCATCTGGTGCGGCGAGAAGGGCTCCCCGGCCTATCTGCGGTCCACGTTCGACGCGACCGGGGACGTGCTGAGCGGCGCCTGGGTGTATCCGGGCGGCGGCGGTTACGAGAGCACCTCGATCCGCGTCGGGCCGGGACAACCCGCCCGGTAGCGACGCGCGCGGTAGCGAACGGTCGCGGCCGCACGCCTGCGGGCGGGTGGCCCCGAACCGGATTGTTACTGTTCTCCTGTGGTGCTCGGGCGTGCGGAGGAGCTGGCGCGGATCGACCGGCTGCTGGCCGCCGCCCGCGACGGGACCGGGGGAGCGCTGGTGCTCCGCGGCGACGCGGGAATCGGGAAGACGGTGCTGCTCGACCATGCGGCGCGGGCGGCCGTCGGCATGCGGGTGCTGCGCGGCGTGGGCATCGAATCCGAGGTGTCGGTGCCCTTCGCCGGTCTGCACCTGCTGCTGCATTCCTGTCTCGATCGTGTCGAGGCCCTGCCGGAACCGCAGGCGCGGGCACTGCGCGCGGCCTTCGGTCTCGGCGAGAGCGGCGGCGGGCGGTTCCTGATCGGCGCCGCGACCCTGTCGCTGCTCTCCGAGCTGGCCGGGGACGGACCGGTGGCCTGCCTGATCGACGATGCCCACTGGTTCGATCCGGCGTCGCTGGACGCCCTGCTGTTCGCCGCCCGCCGGCTCGGGCAGGAACCGGTGGCCGTGCTGTTCGCCGTGCGCGAGGGCGCGGGGCATTTCCCGGCGGCCGGGCTGGACACGCTGGCATTGCCCGCTCTGGACCGTGCCGGTGCGACGGCCCTGCTCGACCGGCGCGCCCACGATCTCGCCGATCCGATGCGGGCGCGGATCCTCGCCGAGGCACGCGGAAACCCGCTCGCCATCATCGAATTCACCGCCGCGCTGACCGGCCGCGGCGGCGGGGGCTGGTCGCTGCCCGTCGAACCGCTGCCCGTGGCGCGGCAGGTGCAAGACGCCTTCCGCGCCCGGATCGGCGAACTGCCCGATGCCGCACAGCGGATGCTGGTGCTGGTCGCGGCCGACGACACGGCCGACCCGGCGGTGGTCGTGTGCGCGGGGGAACGGCTCGGACTGACCGCCGCCGACCTCGAACCGGCCGAGCGCGCCACCTTGCTCGAATTGTCCGCCCGCGCAATCGCGTTCCGGCATCCGCTCATTCGCGCCGCCGCCTACCAGGGCGCACCCCGCGGCTGGCGACTCGCCGCCCACCGAGCCCTCGCCGACACCCTCACCGAGCGGCCGTATGCCGATCGCCGGGCCTGGCATCTGGCCGCGGCCGCCACCGGACCGGACGAAACCGCCGCGGCCGCACTGGAAACGGCCGCGCGGCGAGCCGAGCGGCGCGGCGGATCGTCGGCCGTGGCGCTCGCGCTCGAACGCAGCGCCGAGCTGAGCGCCGACCCGGACCGCCGCGGCCGCCGCCTGGTCGGCGCCGCCCGCGCGGCCTACGACGCGGGTGAACTC